>JBBSGZ010000140.1:0-10017 GCA_038253555.1 Thermoanaerobaculia bacterium | reverse complement strand
GTGCGCGGCGAAGGCACCGGCGAGCGGCTCGCCTGTTGGCTCGACCGCTCGCCTGCTCCCTTCGTTCGCTTCGGCTCCCGCAGCGGGAGGCTCCTCCTTCCCTTCGGTCAGGAGACTCCTCCCGCTGCGAGCTTAGCCACCATCGTGGTTGGGCGCAGCTCTGCCCCCTCGCCCCGCGCTCGGGGAGAGGGTTGGGGTGAGGGGGCCCGCAGGCAGGCGGTGCGGCTTCGTCGGTGGGTGGATCGGGCGCTTCCCGCGGGGTTGCGGTGTGAGGAGGGCCTCCCGCAGCGGATGTCCGGGCTCGACCGGGCCCCTCCGGACTCTTTGACGTGACGACCGCGGGTTGCTAGAATCGCCCGTTCCGTCGGAGCCTGTTCCTCGGAAGAGGTCGGGGTTCTTCTCCGTTGAGATCACTATGAAAGACGCCAACACCATTTCGCTCGAAGCCGCCCAGGCCCACCCCGTCGACTTCGACTTCCAGCTCACGTTTCCTCTAGAAGCGCTGGATCGGGAACCGCTCGTCGAGATCTCCCCCGTTCATTTTGCGGGGCAGGTGACGCCGATCGAGGCGGGATTTGCCCTTCAGGCGGATCTCGGCTGGGGCGGAAGGCTCGAGTGCAGCCGCTGCCTCGTGGCCTATCCGTTCCGCTCCGACGAGGAATTTTCTCTCGTCCTCTATCCGCGCCAGGCCGCGGGCGAGGAAGAGCGCGAGCTCGAGCGGGAGGAGCTCGACGTCTACTTCTTCGAAGAGCCCGAGGTCTCGGTCGCGCCTATCGTCGAGGAGCGCATCCAGATGGCCGTGCCCATGAAACCGCTGTGCCGCGAGGATTGCCGGGGTCTCTGCGTCCGGTGCGGGCAGGATTTGAATATCGCGACGTGTCCCTGCAGCGAGAAAACCATAGACCCGCGCTGGGAAGCGCTTCAGAAACTCAAGAAAGTGTAGGTCCACGATGCCCAATCCCAAACGCCGCCACAGCAAGGCCCGCCGCGACAAACGCCGCGCGCACGACGCCCTGACGCCTCCGGCCCTTTCGGGCTGCCCGAATTGCCGGGAGATGAAGCAGCCGCATCGCGTGTGCCCGCACTGCGGACACTACAAAGGCAAGCAGACGATCAACGCCTGAGCCGGCGAAGGGCCGCCGGGCGAAGGGCGAACGGCGGCGCTCTCCACGGCGGCTCCGGGGTTGCCATTCGCGATTCGTCCTTCGCCCTTCCGCCTCGATCCCCCCTCGCTATAATCCCGCCACCGTGCAGAACACGAGGCCCCTTCCCTGACGATGCGTATCGCGGTCGATGCGATGGGCGGGGATCACGCCCCTCGGGTGAACGTGGACGGCGCGATCGCCGCCGCGCGGGAGTTCGGGATCTCCTCCCTTCTCGTCGGCAAGCCGGCCGCGCTCGAACCCCTGCTCGCCGCGGCGGGCGAAGCCGGGCGACAGATAGAGATCGTCGAGGCCACCGAGGTGGTGGAGATGGACGACCCCGCGACCGCGGCGATCCGAAAAAAACGCGACTCCTCGATTCGCATCGCCGCCAACTGTGTCCGCGACGGAAGGGCGGCGGGTCTGGTGTCCGCCGGCCACACCGGGGCTGCGATGGTCTCCGCGAAGATGGTGATCGGGACCATCGAGGGCGTCGACCGCCCGGCGCTGGCCACCGTCCTTCCCAATCTCTCCGGGCATTGCCTGCTGCTCGACGTCGGCGCGAACCCCGAAGCGAAGACCTCCCACTTCAAGGAATTCGCCGTGATGGGCTCGCTCTACGCCCAGCTCGCCTTCGGAAAGCCGAACCCCTCGATCGGACTGATGTCGATCGGGGAGGAGGACTCCAAGGGCACCGACCGCACCAAGGAGGCTTTCAAGGGGCTGAAGGATGCGGGCCTGAATTTCATCGGAAACGTCGAGGGGCGCGACGTCTTCACCGGGAAGGTGGACGTCATCGTGACGGACGGATTCACGGGCAACGTCATTCTGAAGGTGTCCGAGTCCCTCTCCGAGATGGTCGAGCAGCTCCTCCGCGAGGAAATCAAGAAGACCCTGCAGGCGTCCGTCGGGTTTCTCCTGTCGCGCTCCGCGTTCCGGAGCTTCAAGACGCGCCTCGACTACTCCGAGTACGGCGGGGCGCCCCTTCTGGGGGTAAAAGGATGCGTGATCATCTGCCACGGCCGTTCGAGCGCGAAGGCCGTCAAGAACGCGATTCGCCTGGCCGCGGAGTTTTCGCGCCAGAACCTGGCCGAGAAGATCCAGTCCTCCATCGCGGAGCTGCACACGCGCGAAGCGCAGGCGCAGGGGTAGGCACGCTTCTGCTGCGGGTCCGAGCGGGATTGCGAGCCGCGCGATGATGCGCGCGAAGATCCTGGGAACGGGGGCCGCGGTCCCGAAGAAACTCCTGACCAACGCGGACCTCGAAAAGCTGGTCGACACCTCCGACCAGTGGATACGCGACCGCACCGGCATTCGCGAGCGGCACATCGTGGCTCCCGGCGAGAAATTTTCGGACCTCTGCACCCAGGCTGCGCTCGAAGCGTTGAAGCGCGCGAAAGTAAAGCCCGAAGACCTGGACATGATCCTCGTCGGCACGATCTCTTCCGACATGCTCTTCCCGGCGACCTCGTGTCTCGTGCAGCGAAACATTGGCGCGACGCGCGCGGCCGCCTCCGACATTTCGGCCGCGTGCGTCGGTTTTCTTTACGCGCTGCACCTCGCCGACGCCCTGATCCAGTCCCACAAGGCGGAGAACATCCTCGTGATCGGCGGTGAGATCCTCTCCCGCTACGTCGACTGGACGGATCGCTCGACGTGCGTCCTGTTCGGCGACGGCGCCGGGGCCGTGATCCTCCAGGCGACGCGCGGCGACCATGGGATTCTCGGGAGCCGCATGAAGTCGAACGGCAAATACAGCGATTTCATCTGCATGCCGGGGGGCGGGTCGAACCACCCCGCCAACGACTCAAAGACGCAGGACGACCGGCTGACCTTCATCCGGATGCGGGGCAACGAGACTTTCAAGGTCGCCGTAAAGGCCATGGCGGACGTGAGCTCCGAGCTTCTCGCCGAGCAGGGGTTCGAGAAAGAGGAGATCCGGGTCTTCATTCCGCACCAGGCAAACGAAAGGATCATCGACGCGGTGGGGGAGCGCATGAAATTTCCCGCCGACCGCGTCTACAAGAACGTGGACCGCTTCGGGAACACCTCCGCCGCCTCCATCCCGATCGCGCTCGACGAGTGCGTCCGCGGCGGGATGATCAAGACCGGCGACCTCGTGCTGATGACCGCGTTCGGGGCGGGGCTCGTGTGGGGGTCCGTCCTGGTGCGCTGGTGAGGGGCGACGGCGGGACGGAACACCGGCGATCCCGCCCCGCCCGGGCGCAGCGCGCCTGCGGCGGCCGGCGCGTTTCCCCGACAGGGCTGACGTAATCGGCATGACGCTCGCGCTTCTCTTTCCGGGGCAGGGCTCGCAGTCCGTCGGGATGGGCAGAGCGCTCTTCGAGGCGTCGGAGCCGGCGCGGCGCGTTTTCGCGGAAGCCGACGCGGTCCTCGGGTTCCCGCTGTCGACGCTGTGCTTCGAGGGTCCGGAGGAAGAGCTCCGCTCGACGGTCAATACTCAGCCGGCGATTCTGACCCACTCGATCGCGGCGCTGCGCGAGCTCGAGTCCGGCTCGCCCCAGAGGCTCGCGGAGGCCGCATTTGCCGCGGGGCATTCCGTCGGCGAGTACGCCGCCCACGTGGCCGCCGGGACGCTGGCATTCGCCGACGCCTTGAGGCTCGTCCGGGCGCGCGGCCGCTTCATGCAGGAGGCGGTCCCGCCGGGCGTGGGCTCCATGGCGGCGATTCTCGGCCTGACGGCGGAGCAGGTCGAGGCGGCCTGCGGCGAGGCCGCGGGCGGCGAGATCGTGGCCCCCGCCAATTTCAATTCTCCGGAGCAGACGGTGATCGCGGGCCATGCCGCGGCGGTCGGGCGCGCGTGCGAAGCGTGCACGGCGCTCGGAGCCAGACGCGCGATTCCGCTGGCCGTTTCGGCGCCGTTTCACTGCGCGCTGATGGCTCCCGCGCGCGCGCGCATGGAGCCTCTTCTTCGGGAGGTGGCCATGTCGGACGCGCGGATTCCCGTCGTCACGAACGCCGACGCGCGGCCCGAGGTCGCAGCGGGGGAGCTTCGAGCCGCGCTGGCCCGACAGATCGATGGCCCGGTGCGCTGGGTCGAGTCGATCCGCCGCCTCGCGTCCGAGGGAGTGGGTCACGTGATCGAGATCGGACCTGGAAAAGTCCTCTCCGGCCTCGTGAAGCGGATCGACCGCTCGATTCGCCTGGAGAACTACGGGTGAACGTCGCCTACACGTCGCTTCCGCTCAATGCGTTCGCTCACGCTCCCGCCCCGAGAGGCTCCTCCCTCCCTTCGGTCGGGAGACTCCTCTCGGGGCGAGCGCATCCATCATCGTGGTGGAGGCGCAGCTCTGCTCCCTCGCCCCGCGCTCGGGGAGAGGGTTGGGGTGAGGGGAAATCCGTGGTTCGCTCGCTGCGCCAGTACCGACTATGGTGAAGAGGGCGAGGCGCGTGTGGAGGCGCGGGAGCTGCCTTGTCCTGGTGCTGATGGCGCTCGTTTCGGGTTGTGCGACGACCCGACCTGCGGCGGACGGGAGCGCCGCCGCGCTCGACGCGGCGGTTGCTTCCGCCGCGCGCCGCTGCGGCTGTCGGATTGGCGTCTCGGCGCGGCATCTCGAGAGCGGGCGCGTCTACGAAAACCGGGCGGACCAGGAATTCGAGTCCGCTTCCGTCGTCAAGATCGGTATCCTGACCGAGGCGATGGCCCGCGTTCAGTCGGGTGAGATCGACCTCGCCGAGCGCTGGACACTGACCGAGGAAAAGAAAGCGAGCGGCTCGGGCACCCTGTTCATCCTCGATCCGGGATTGAACCCGACCTGGAACGACCTCGCGACTCTCATGATCGGGCCTTCGGACAATACGGCCACCAACGCCTGGATCGATCGGCTCGGCATCGAGCGCATCAACGCGCGGATGGCCGGGCTCGGGTTCACGCACTACCGCCTGCTCGCGAAGCTGCCCGCGTTGTCCCGCGCGCCGGAGCCGCCCGTGTCACCCCAGGCGCCCTCGCCGTGGAAGGGTTTCCGGCTCGGACTCCTGACGCCGCGGGAGGCGGCGGAGTGGATGGCGCGGGTGGCTCGCGGGGAGATTCTGGACCGCGCCAGATCGCTTCGGATCTTCGAGTACCTCGACAAGGAGCCGACCCGGCTTCGCATCGCGCGGCGATTCCCGTCCGAATACCTCTGGGCGGGGAAGTCGGGTTCGATGCACGGGGTCCGAAACGACGCCGGGATTCTCCGAACGAAGAAGGGGCGGTTCGCGATCGCGATTCTGACGGACGGCAGCGACTCGGACAGCTCGTCGTCCGCCGACCACCCGTCCGTTCTTGCCATCGCGGATGTGGCTCGGGCCATAGTCGACGCGTGGATGCGGGACCTGCCGGACGTCATCGTCAAGCCCGGTTCTCATCCGGAGGGGGGAGCTCGATGAACCGATTCGAAGGCAAAACCGCGCTCGTGACCGGAGCGTCTCGGGGGATCGGGGAAGCCGTGGCCCGGCGCCTGGCTCTCGAGGGGGCTTCCGTCATCGCCGCGGCAAGAACGGCCGCGGATCTCGAGCGGGTCGTTGCGGAAATCGTCGCCATCGGGGGCCGCGCGCGCGCGCTGGTGCTCGACCTGTCGGACTCCGCATCCATCGAAGCGGGCGCGAAGTCCGCTCTGGCGGAAGCGCCGGTCGACGTGCTCGTCAACAACGCCGGCGTGACGGAGGACAACCTGCTCCTGCGCATGTCCCGCGAAGCGTGGGACCGCGTGATCGGGACGAACCTGACGGGCGTGTTTCTCCTCACGCAGGCCGTCATCAAATCCATGGTGCGCAAGCGGTACGGAAGGATCGTGAACGTCACTTCGGTGGTGGGGATGATGGGCAACGCGGGGCAGGCCAACTACGCCGCTTCCAAGGCCGGGCTCATCGGTTTCACCAAGTCTGTGGCGCGAGAGCTCGCCTCCCGCAACATCACCTGCAACGCCGTCGCGCCGGGCTTCATCGCGACGGCGATGACGTCGAAGATGACCGAAGAGGCGCGACAGACGCTCTCTGACGGAATACCGCTCGGGCGCCTCGGCGAGCCGTCCGACGTGGCCTCGGCTGTGGCGTACCTCGCCTCGGAAGAGGCCGCTTACGTCACGGGGCACGTGCTGAACGTATCGGGCGGGTTGCTGATCTGACTCCCTCTTCAGCCGGAAGGGACGGAGTAAAAAGTGTGGCTCTCGGCGAGTTTGCGGGAGATCCACGGAATGACTCCGAAGACCCTCGATGGGCAACAGAATCGCTCCGCATTTGACCTTCCGCGCCCTTCCCTTATACGGTTGGGCCCCGCTGCCCGGGTCGGGCGCGTCTGGAACCCGAAAAAGCCGGTTTTTGCACGGAAGGGGAGGATCGAATGAGCGTGGAAGAGAAGGTCAAGGGCATCATCGTCGAGCAGCTCGGCGTCGATGCCAACGAGGTGACCCCCGAAGCGTCGTTCGTGGACGACCTGGGCGCCGATTCGCTGGACACGGTCGAACTCGTCATGGCCTTCGAGGAAGCTTTCAACATCGAGATCCCGGACGAGGCCGCCGAGAAGATTCAGAAGGTCAAGGACGCCGTCGAGTACATTCAGAAGAACTCCACGCCAGCCTGACGACAGATGCCACGTTTCACCTCTCCTCGCCGCGTGGCCGTGACGGGGGTGGGCCTGGTTTCTCCGCTCGCGATCGGCAACGCGGAGAACTGGGACGCCCTTCTCGCCGGTCGAAACGGCATCGGCCCCATCACGCGCTTCGACGCCTCGCGGCTCTCCTGCCGGATCGCCGGAGAGGTGAAGAGCTTCGACCCTTCCCTCTACATCGAGAAGAAAGAGATCAAGAAGATGGACACCTTCATCCACTATGCGATGGGAGCGGCCCACTTCGCGATGGAGGACTCCGGTTTCCAGGTGACGGACGAGAACCGCGAACGCTTCGCGGTCGTGATCGGATCGGGCATCGGCGGCCTGCCCTTGATCGAGGAAACCTCACGGCGGTACGTCGAGAGCGGCGGCAATCCGAAGGTCATCTCCCCGTTCTTCATCACGGGCCTGATCGTCAATGAAGCGGCCGGAAACATCTCGATCAAGTACGGAATGAAGGGGCCGAACCTCTCGACGGTGACGGCGTGCACGACCGGGGCGCATGCCGTGGGCGAGGCCTACCGCATGATCCAGTACGGCGACGCGGACGCGGCGATCGCCGGCGGGACCGAGTCGGTCATCACGCCTCTCGCCGTAGGGGGCTTCGCCGTGATGCGCGCGCTATCCACCCGCAACGACGACCCCCTCCGCGCTTCCCGGCCGTGGGACAGGGACCGCGACGGGTTCGTCATCGGCGAGGGAGCGGGGCTCGTGATCCTGGAGGAATGGGAGGCGGCCACCCGCCGCGGCGCCCGGATTTACGCCGAGCTGATCGGCTACGGCCTGTCGGGCGACGCGTTCCACATCGCGGCCCCCTCCGAGGACGGCGACGGTCCGGCGCGCGTCATGAAGAACGCCCTGGCGGACGCGGAGATCGCGCCGGACGCGATCGACTACATCAACGCGCACGGGACTTCGACTCCCGCGGGAGACAAGGCGGAGACGCTCGCGATCAAGACCGTCTTCGGCAGTCGCGCCTACGACCTGGCGGTTTCCTCGACGAAGTCCATGACGGGCCACCTGCTCGGCGCGGCCGGCGGCCTCGAGACGGCCATCTGCGCGCTGACGGTGTACCACCAGGTCCTCCCACCGACCATCAACTACGAGAACCCCGATCCCGACTGCGACCTCGATTACGTTCCGAATGCCGCGCGCCAGGCGAAAGTCGGGTACGCGTTGTCGAACTCGTTCGGGTTCGGCGGGACCAACGGCTGCCTGATTTTAAAGAGAGTGGATTGACGCCGCCCCGCCGGCGCGAGGAGCTTCCGCGTTCATGAACTCGCTCGTTGCCATCGCGTACGTTCCCGACACGGAGTCGAAGATCAAAATCGCCGCGGACGGAAAGTCGATCGACGAGTCCGACGTGAAATGGATCGTCTCGCCGTACGACGAGTACGCCCTCGAAGAGGCGTTGAAGACGAAAGAGGCGAAGGGGTCCGGTACGGTCACCGTGGTCTCGGTCGGACCCGAGCGCACGAAGACGGGACTTCGGGAGTGCCTCGCGCGAGGCGCGGACGACGCCGTCTGGGTCGATTCCGGTGACGCGAAGAACCTGGATGCCCTGGGCGTCGCGAAGGCGCTCGCGGCGGTCGCGAAGGGCGCGAGCTTCGATTTCTTCTGGTTCGGGCAGAAGGGGGTCGGTTCCGACGAGTCCCTGGTGGGCCCCATGACCGCGGAGCTCCTCGGTCTCCCGCACGTGGCCAACGTCATGCACCTGGAGATCGGCGAGGGCAAGGTGACGGCGAGTCGTGAAATCGAGGGGGCTCACGAAATCATCGAGTGCGCGCTGCCGGCCATTCTGACGGCGCAGAAGGGGTTGAACGAGCCGCGATATGCGTCGCTGAAGGGCATCATGGGAGCCAAAAAGAAGCCGATCGCCGAAAAGAAGCTGGCGGACCTCGGTGTTCCGGAAGCGGAAGCGTCCGCCGCGAAGACCCGGTGGCGCAAGCTCGAGCTGCCCGCTCCCCGTCAGGCGGTGCGGCTCATCCCCGCGGACGATCGCGCCGCCGCCGCAAAAGAGCTGGTCCGACTCCTGCGGGAAGAGGCGAAGGTCCTCTGAGTCCGTTTCGTTCCCGCCGGCGGTTCTGATCCACGGGCGCGGAACGCGAGCATCACGCCACGATCCCACGAGCGAAAACTGAGAACGGAACTCGAGGCTGAAAACTGAAATGAAATTCCTCGTCTTCATCGAACAGCGGGACGGAAAAATCCGCAAAGCGTCTCTCGAAGCCCTGTCGCTGGCCCGCCGGCTCGCCGGAGGCCCCGTGGCGGCCGTGCTGCCGGGCAAGGGCGTCGCGGCGCTCGCAAAGGATCTCGGAAGATTCGGCGCCGGGGTGGTGTACGTCGCGGACCGCGACGAGCTCGCTCTGTACAGCAGCCAGGGGTACGTCGGCGCGCTCGACGCCGCCGCCGCGAAGGAATCGCCGGACGCCGTCCTGATCGCGGCGACCGCCATGGGAAAGGACGTCGCCCCCCGTTTTGCGGCCCGCCACGACTCCGGTGTCCTGGCGGACCTGATGGACCTGCGCGTCGAAGGCGGCCGCCTCGTGGGATCCCGGCCCGTGTACTCGGGGAAGGCCCGCGCGGAAGTCGACTGCGGCGCTTCGACCCTCCAGATCGCGACCACGCGGCCGAACGTGTTTCCGGCGGAGGTCCAGGAGGGCGGGGAGCCTCGCGTCGAAACACTCGAGATGGCCGCGGTCGTCCCGCGGGCGCACGTCCTCCGCATCGAGACGTCCGAAGCGAAGGAGATCGACGTCTCGGAAGCCGACGTGATCGTCTCCGGCGGGCGCGGGATCAAGGGACCCGAGAACTGGCCCATGGTGCGCGATCTGCAGGAGGCTCTCGGGGCGGCGCTCGGGGCGTCGCGCGCGGTCGTCGACGCGGGTTGGATCGACCACCAGCATCAGGTCGGGCAGACGGGCAAGGTGGTTTCGCCGACGCTCTACCTCGCCGTCGGTATTTCAGGCGCCATCCAGCACCTCGCCGGTATGGGGACTTCGAAGGTGATCGTCGCGCTCAACAAGGACCCGGAGGCCCCGATCTTCCAGGTCGCGACCTACGGAATCGTGGGAGACATCTTTCAGACGGTGCCGGAGCTCGCGAAAGCGGTTCGAGCGGCGAAGGCCGAATAAATCGTCGCCAACCGTCGCCTTCGCTCACTGCCGGTCCTTCGTGTCCCAGCGGGCCAAACCCACCCCCCGCCGCGCGCCATGTGGGTGGCCCGCCCGGCGGGGGCCATCGGTCGCTTCGGCGCCCGCACCGGGC
>JBBSGZ010000139.1:0-10198 GCA_038253555.1 Thermoanaerobaculia bacterium | reverse complement strand
CCCATAATGGATACCTCGCTCCATGGCATCGGATCGGCCCTCCTGAGCCCAATCTTCCGCCCGTAAATGTGTCCACCATGTCCCCGAACACCTGTCCACCATCTGTCCGGGCTGAACAGGGAGAGGGTTGGGGTGAGGGGTCGGCCCCTCGGACTCCGTCCAACGGCAGTCGGGGAGCCGTGGTGAAGAACCGGCAGATGGAACGGCGAGATGGAACGGCGACTCGCATCTGATGTCCGGCACTGTCCGGCCGGGGGATTTTTCTAAACAAAGCCTTCGGCCCGGTCCGATGGCCCGAAGAAGCTGGTAGGGTTTTCTCCTGGCATGACCTCAGATGAAAACCGACTTGTCGCCACAGTCCCGCGGGACGACGCCCGGGAACTTTCGGATGAAGCGATTGTCCTGCGAGTCAAGGCTGGCGAAACCGGTCTTTTCCGTCATCTGCTGCGGCGGTACAACCAGCGGGTCTACCGCGCGGCGCGTGCCGTCCTGCGCGACGACGCCGAGGCGGAGGACGTCGCGCAGGAAGCCTGGGTCCGCGCATACCAGCACCTGCGCGAGCTCGAGGGCCGTGCTCTCTTCCCGACCTGGATCACGCGCATCGCTTTCCACGAGGCCCTGGCGACAAAGCCTTCGGCCCGGTCCGATGGCCCGAAGAAGCTGGTAGGTTTTTCTCCTGGCATGACCGGATGGTCGCGTCCGTGATGGCCCGGATTTCGTCCATCGAAGGCTGACGGTGGAGGAGCCGGATGCGCTGGTTCTTTTAAATCCCGATCATCCGGGGTTCCGGGATCCGGTCTACCGCGCCCGGCGCAATGCGATCGCGCAGCTCGCGCTCGAGCACCGGGAAGGGACGCCGCCGCCGCTCGTGTCGTACACGGACCAGGAGCACGAGGTGTGGCGCAGCGTCTGGGAGCATCTGGCCCCGATCCACGCCGCTCACGCCGTCAAGGAGTGGCGTTCGGCCGCCGGCCGGCTCGACCTCGACCGGAAGTGGGTGCCCCAGCTCTCGGAAGTCAACGAGCTCACGCGGCATCCCGGGATCGAGATGCTCCCCGTGGCGGGCCTGATCTCGGCGCACGGGTTTCTCTCCGCTCTCGGCCGTGGCGTCTTCCGGTCGACGCAGTACATGCGGCACCACAGCATGCCCCTCTACACGCCGGAGCCCGACGTGATTCACGAGCTCGTCGGCCACGCGACGAGCTTCCTCGCACCCGAGATCGTGCACCTGTCGCGATCGTTCGGCGAGGCGGCCCTCCGCGCCGACCCGATCACTCTGCAGCAGATCGAACGGGTCTACTGGTACACGCTCGAGTTCGGCGTCGCCCTCGAAGGAGGAGACGTCAAGGCGTACGGGGCCGGCCTGCTCTCCTCGTACGGCGAGCTCGGCGACCTCGGCCGGCGCGCCGCGCTCCTGCCTTTCGACCTCGAAACGATGGCGGCAACGTCCTACGACCCCACCGATTATCAGAAAGTCCTCTTCGTCGCGCCCGGTTTCCAGGAGATGGTCCGGGCCCTCGAGGAATGGCTGTCCGCCAGGGGTCGAGAGCCGTCGCCTGCGCTCACTCTGTGACCACCGTCGCCTCCGCTCACTACGCGACGCGCTCACGCGCCGGCGAGCGGCTCGCCTGAAGGCTCGACCGCTCGCCTCGTCGCTTCGTTCGCTGCGGCTCCCGCAGCGGGAGGCTCCTCCTTCCCTTCGGTCAGGAGACTCCTCCCGCTGCGAGCTTAGCCACCCTCGTGGGGGAAGCGCAGCTTTGCCCCCTCGCCCCGCGCTCGGGGAGAGGGTTGGGGTGAGGGGGACCGCAGGCAGGTGTCGAAAATTCGGTACTGTGGTGATCCCGGGCGAGTGCCACCCCGGGCGACGACGCCGTTTCCCCCTCTCCCGCAACGGAGGGCCCGGTACATCCCTGCGGCGGCCTGTCCGGCGGCGCTCGGAACTCGACTCTTGCCGACCCGGGCTTCCGATCGCCGGCGTGCCGCGTCCGTATAATCCCGGCGCCGGAGGTGCGCGTGCGTTTTCTTTCCCTGCTTTGCGCGGTCGCCGCTCTCGCCGCATCGGCGAGCGCGGAGCCGCTGGATCCGTCGCTGTACTCCGGCATGCGCTGGCGGCTGGTCGGGCCATTCCGCGGCGGGCGATCCCTGTCGGCGACGGGAGTTCCGGGAGAGCCCGACCATTTCTACTTCGGCGCCGTCGGCGGCGGCGTGTGGGAGACCAAAAACGCGGGACGCACGTGGACGCCCATATTCGACTCGCAGCCGATCGCCTCGATCGGAGCCGTCGCGGTGGCGCCGTCGCGGCCGGCGACCCTCTACGTCGGTTCCGGCGAGGCGGACATGCGCTCGGACATCTCTTACGGCAACGGCGTGTACAGGTCGCTGGACGGCGGCCGGACGTGGGCGCACGCGGGGCTCTCGGATACGCGCCAGATCGGCCGGATCCTGGTCGATCCGGGCGATCCGAACCTCGTCTTCGTCGCCGCCCTGGGCCACGGATACGGACCGAACTCGCAACGCGGCGTGTTCCGCTCCCGGGACGGGGGACGATCCTGGGCGCGGGTGCTGTTCCGCGACGAGCACACGGGCGCGATCGACCTCGCGTTTGCCCCCGGTCATACGAAGACCATCTTCGCCGCGCTCTGGCAGACGAGGCGGCCGCCCTGGAACGTCTATCCGCCCTCCAACGGCCCCGGCAGCGGACTCTACCGGTCGGATGACGGGGGGGACACCTGGACGCCCGTGCGCGGAAACGGGTTTCCGGCGGAAGGGCTCGGGCGCATCGGGCTCGCGTTCGCGCCCGGCGACCGCGCGAGGCTGTACGCGGTCGTCGACGCGAAAGAGGGAGGTCTCTTTGCCTCCCGGGACGGCGGCGCGACGTGGAAACGAACGTCATCCGACGCGCGGGTCTGGGGGCGCGGCTGGTACTTCGGCGGCGTGACCGTCGACCCTCGCAACGCGGACACCGTGTACGTGTGCAATACCTCCCTTTACCGGTCGACCGACGGCGGCGCGAATTTCCTCCCTGTAAAAGGCGATCCCACCGGAGACGACTTTCACCAGCTGTGGATCGATCCGGCGGATCCCCGTCGCATGATCCTCGCGAGCGACCAGGGAACCGTCGTCAGCGTGGACGGAGGCGTGACGTGGAGCTCCTGGTACAACCAGCCCACCGCGCAGCTCTACCACGTGGTGACCGATGACCGGTTCCCCTACTGGCTGTACGGGGCGCAGCAGGACAGCGGCGCTGTCGCCGTCCCGTCCCGCACCGACTACCCGAGCATCATGCTTCGAGACTGGCGTCCGATCGCCGGCGGGGGAGAGAGCGGAGCGATCGCCCCCGACCCTGCCGATCCGAACGTGGTGTTTGGCGGGACGGTGGGGCGATTCGACCAGACGACGCTTCAGGATCAGAACTTGAACCCCGCGCTCGCCCATCCCGGCGAGTACCGAAGCGAGTGGACCCTGCCTCTCACGTTTTCACCTCGCAATCCGCGCGCCCTCTACTTCGGGAATCAGTTTCTTTTCAGGACGACGGACGGAGGCCGGCACTGGGTGAAGATCAGCCCGGACCTGACCCGCGAGTCTCCCGGATCACCCGCGACGCTCGTGCCGGCGGACGCAGAGAACAGCGCCACTCCGGGTCCCCGGCGCGGGGTCGTGTATGCGATCGCGCCGTCGCCGTTGCGCGACGGCCTCATCTGGTGCGGCACGGACGACGGGCTCGTCTGGGTCACGCGGGACGAGGGAGCACACTGGGACGACGTAACGCCATCGGCGCTGATTCCGTGGTCGAAGATCGGAATTCTCGAGCCGTCCCGTTTCGATGCAGACACTGTCTACGCGGCGGTGGACCGCCACCGGCTCGACGACCTGCGGCCCTGGATTTACCGGACCCGGGACGGCGGCAGGACCTGGACCCTGATCACCGGCGGGATCCCCGAGGGGAGCTTCGTCAACGTGGTGCGGGAGGATCCCGTCCGGCGCGGGCTCCTCTACGCCGGGACAGAGACGGGGATCTTCGTCTCCTTCGACGATGGCGGTCGATGGCAGCCGCTCCAGCTGAATCTGCCGACCTGCTCGATCCGCGACATCGCGGTCCGCCGCAATGACCTCGTCGTCGCGACGCATGGTCGGTCGTTCTGGATCCTGGACGACGTGAGTCCGCTCCAGCAGCTGGACGCCGCGGTTGCGCAGGCGGATGTATGGCTCTTCTCGCCGAGCGAGATGGTGCGCCGCAATCCGGCCCCTTTTCAGGGGACGCCGGAACCGAGAGACGAGCCGGCGGGTCAGAATCCCGCCGCGGGGGCGCGCATCGACTACCTGATCCGGTTTCGTTTTCCGGCGCCCATACGGCTGGAAATCTCCGACGCCCGCGGAAACGTCGTCCGCCGCTGGTCCAGTGACGAGACGCGAAAGCCTCCCGATCTCTCGAAGATCACATCGACCCCCGAATGGGTCGCAGAGCCGGCGATTCTCGACGGCTCTGCGGGGATGCACCGGTTCCTGTGGGACTTGAGATACACGATTCCCGAGGAGCTCCGCTCAGAAGGCCGAACGTCTCACGCACTCTGGGCGGCTCCGGGGCGGTACACCGTCCGGTTGACGGCCGGCGGTCGCACCCTGAGCGCCCCGCTCACCGTCGCACGGGACCCGCGCATCCAGGCGAGCGATGCGGACCTCGAACGCCAGCTCGATCTGGCGCGCAGCATCGAGGCGGAGCGGGTCGAGGTCGCGCGAGCGCTGGCTCGCGCCCGCCGGATCCGGGAGGCCTCGCCGGCGGCGCCGTCCTCCGCGTCCCTCGATGCGATCGTCGGGACCGTCGATCCGGCGATCGAGGAGTCCCACGCCGCCACGGAGGCGCCCGGGACGCTCCAGAGGACTGCGACGTCCCTTCTCCGCCTTCAGGAGGCCGTTCAGAGCGCGGACGCGGCGCCGACCGCCGACGCGATTGCCGCGTTCACACAGCGGCGCGACTCCGCGCGCGAGGTGCTCCGCCGTTTCGATGAAGCGGTCTCGAAGATCCGGCCGCGCGCCGCGCCATAAGCGGTGACGGCGAAGGCGCGTCACTTTTTACCAGCCTCGAGCCAGTGGATCCACTCTTTGATCAGGGCGAGGCTCTGGAGCGAGAGGCGTTGAAGGTGCTGCCGCCCGGCGGGCTTCGAGAATCAGCAGGTCCTTCGTTTTCGAGGACGCGGAGATGTCGGCTGGCCTTCTGCTTCCTCTCTGGATTCGATGCGTGCCGGCACGCCGACGGACCCATCGGCGTCGCGCGCCGCACGCCAGTTATTCAACAACCTGTGCTGATCGTTGTCAGAGCCTTTGCGCGACGAGGCTCTCCAGAATGACCTTCATCCAGCGAATATGATCCCGGCCCATGACGGCGCCCCCTCTCGAAGCCCTGAACCTGCAGAAATCCTTCGGGGACATCGTCGCCCTGGACGGCGTTTCCCTGGAGATGCCTCCGGGAGAGATCCTGGGACTTCTCGGGCCAAACGGCGCGGGCAAGACGACTCTCGTTCGAAGCGTCGTCGGACGGGTCACCCTCGATTCCGGAACCCTGCGCGTTTTCGGGCACGCGCCGGGCGATCCGGAGGCCACGGCGTCGCGCGGCTGGGTGCCGCAGGAAATCGCTCTCTACCCTCTTCTGACGCCCCGCGAAAATCTGTGGACCTTCGGCCGGTACCAGGGTCTCTCGGGGGCGAAGCTCGAGGCGGCCATCGACCGGAGCCTGGAATGGAGCGGTCTTGCGGACCGCGCGAAGGACCGCACGTCCAGCCTCTCGGGCGGAATGCGACGGAGGCTCAACATGGCCGCCGGAACGATCCATTCGCCCAGGCTGCTCCTGCTGGACGAGCCGACCGTCGGGGTTGACCCCCAGTCCCGGGAGCGCATCTACACGATGATCGCGGAGCTGAAGGCCCGATCCGTGTCTCTCGTGTACACGACTCACTACATGGAAGAGGCCGAGCGCCTCTGCGACCGGATCGCGATCATCGACCACGGTCGGATTATCGCGGCCGGGACCCGTGACGCTCTCGTCCGGTCGACCCTCGGAGTAAACCAGACAGTGCGCATCGACGCGGAAGGGGCAATCAGGGGAACGCTGCGGGAGAGGCTCGAACGGATGGGAGCCAAAGTGGATGGACGCGGGGTTCTGCTGCTGGCCGAGGACCCGCCGCGCCAGATCCGGGATCTGCTCGAAGCGTTTTATGCGGAGAAGGCCGGTATTGCCGACCTGACGCTGAAGCAGGCGAGCCTCGAAGAAGTGTTCCTGAACCTGACGGGGCGGGAGCTGCGCGAATGATCCTGGCGATCGCGAAAAGCCGGCTCTGGAATCTTCGTCACGACCGCGCGGCTTTCGTGCTGGCGTTCATCCTGCCGATCGTCTTCTTCTCGATCTTCGCCTCCATCTTCGGGCGCAGCACGGGGAGATCGGCGACGGCGCGCGTCCGCGTGGCGGTCGTCGACGAGGACCAGAGTCCGCGCTCCCGCCGGTTCGTGGCGATGCTTAAGGCGGAGACGGCTTTAAAAATCCAGGAGGGTCCCGACGCCCGACCGGGGACCGAGGCGACTTACACGGCAGGGACCGCCGAGGCCGCGGTGCGCGCCGGAGATCTTCAGATCGCGCTCATCGTGCCGAAGGGATTCGGAGAGGGGGCGATCCGCTTCGGCCCCGGCGCCGAACGAGCGAAGGTCGCTCTACTGTCAGACCCGAGCGACCCGATTGCGCCCCAGGTCCTGGCGGGCCTTCTCCAGAAGGTGGCGATGACAGCGATGCCGGACGCCATGGCGAGAGGAGGAATCGAGGCGCTCGACCGCTGGGGCGGCCACCTGACCGACGAGCAGCGGCGGAGCCTGGAGGAGAATGTTCGTCGGCTCGAGGAGGCGCCGGTCGCGAGCGGCGGCGCGGCGGGCGCTTCCGAGGATCAGGGGTCCGGCCTGGTCGATGTCACGCGGCGGGACGTTCTCGGCCAGAAGAAGGGCAACCCGATGATCGCGTTTTACGCCGCGGGCCTGGGAGTGATGTTCCTGCTCTTCTCCGCGGCGGGGGCCGGCGGCGCGCTGATCGAAGAGGCGGAGAGCGGCACGCTCGACCGGATCCTCTCGACGCAGATTACGATGTCGAGACTGCTCGCCGGGAAACTGGTGTATCTCGCCGGAATCGCCGCGGCTCAGCTGACCGTGATGTTCCTCTGGGGCGCGCTCGTCTTCGGCCTTTCGATGCGCGGCCACTGGATCGGATTTTTCATCATGACGGTCGCGACGGCCCTCGCGGCGTCCACGTTCGGCCTGCTCCTCGCGGCGCTCAGCCGATCGCGCATGCAGCTGGTGGCCCTCTCGAACCTGACGGTCCTCGCGATGTCGGTCGTCGGCGGCAGCATGTTTCCGCGATTTATGATGCCCGAGATCATGCAGAAGATCGGCCTGCTCACGTTGAACGCCTGGGCGATCGACGGCTTTCAGAAGGTCTTCTGGCGCGAAGAGCCCCTGACGCACCTGTGGCCGCAGGTCCTGGTGCTCTCCGTGATTTCCGTCGTGTTCTTCGCTCTTGCGCGGAGGATCGCGAGGCGGTGGGAAGCGGTCTGAGAGCGCGGAGAACCGCGGGAGGGCGAGGGCGTCTCCTCGCGCCGGCTCCCGCGGTTTCCGCGGCCCGCCCTTCTACGCGGCGACCATATCGAGCATGCGCTGCAGCACGGCGATGACGCCGCTCCACTCGTTCCAGACTTCTGGAAACACGTTGGCATCCCGCAGGTCCCGGTCCGTCGCCCGCGCATCGCGAATGAGCTCGTTCATCGAAGCGCGCAGGTCCTGACGGGTCTGGATGTTCCCCTGCTCGTAGCGCTCGTGGAACGCGCGAGCCTCGTCGCTGAAGTGATGGATCCGGCCGAAAAACTCCTGCTCCCGGGGGCCGTAGCTCGCCGAGCGCCTCTCCGCGATCCGGTGGGCCCGATCCGCCCGGTCGTCGAGCTCGTGCGCCAGCCGGGCGAACTGTTCTCGAGCGTAGCCGTAGTCCCGCGTCTGCGGCGGGTAATAGGGATGCCCGTAGGGGCTTTGATCGTCGTACGGTCCGGAAACCGAGCCCACGCAGCCGCCGCTGACGACCACCAGGGCCGCCAGACCTGAAATCCAGTAACCGACTCGTCTCTTCATGATTCGCTCCTTCTGTACTCAGCGCGCGAGACTGTCCCGGCGCGGTCGCCCCTCAATCAGGAACCTGCCGACGATCGAAGCCTTTCGAGAATCTGAACCGCGGCCGCCCAGTCCCGCCTCAACTCCGGAAAAACATTGGACTGCTTGAGCTGGTCGTCCGTTTCCCGGCGGGCCTGATCGACCGCCTCCAGACTCGTCTTGATCTGCCGGCGGTCGAGTCCCTCTTCCGCTCTCTGCGAAAGCCCGCGGGTCTCCTCGGCAAACTTCGCCATCGCCTGCCACGTCGACCTCTGACGGGCGTCGGCCGGGATGGGGCCGGAGAGTTGCCGGGCGGATTCCGCGAGCCGCGCAGACTTGTCGGCGAGTTCCCGGGCAAGATCCGTGAAGCCGCCGGATCGCCCGCTCCTGCCGTAATCGTCGTGGGAGTGGCCAGGGCCGTCGTGCTCGTGCGCATGTTCGTCTCCCGGACTGACGACCTCGCGATTGCGTTTCTCCCGGCCGTAGCCTTCGCGCCCGTAATCACCTCGGGCCTCCGGACTCCGGTTACCGGCCAGGCGATTCACGTCCGCCCGGTAGAGAGCCCCCATCTGGTCCACCAGGTTCGCCGTGGCGTCCCAGTCGGAGACGGTGCGGTCGCTCGCCCTGCGAGATTGCTCGAGTGTGGACAGCACCGCGCCCGCCTCGTCCGCGAGGCCGCGCAGGTCCTGGTCGAGATTCCAGGGCCGCGCTCGGAACTCCGCCAGACGTACTCTGAACTGGTTCGCGTGGCGGGAGAAGTTCGCCACCCGCCGCACGAATCCGCGGTCCGCGTACGCGGCATCCCGCCTGTGCCGCGCCGGATCGTTTGCCTGGCGGGCGCGCGCGTCGACCTCCTGCGCCATGCTCCGAATCTGCTCGTACGTCCGCTCGGAGAGGAGGCTGACCGGTTGCGCGCCCGCGTCGCCGCTCGATGCCGCCAGGGCGAGCGCCGCGACCGCGAGAATCCGGTGCGAAAGTTTCATCGTCATCTCGGCCTCCGGGGAGGTCGAGAAGCAATCCGCGAACCATGTCATGAAGCGCCGTCTCTTCAATGGGTTAGGTTGACCCCGTCCCGCGAGGCGTTGCGTGGGCGGTTCGCGTGGGAGTCTTAGCCGGGGGGCGGCCCGCCGCAGAGGATCTCCCCGCCCGGCCCTATTTCCGGGCGGGGAGAGGCAGAAAGCGATCTCACGCGCAAGCGCGCCAAGCCGTTTCGAGAGTTCGTCAGCGACTCTTCGAGGTGCCCGCGGACTGGAGGCTTGCTTTGCGCTTTGCCATCTGAGAGCCGAGCTCCTCGAGCTTCTCGGAGGGGATGTGCTTTTTTGCGTCGGGAAGGAGGTCGTCTTCCTCTTCCTTCACGTGGTGCTCGATGTTCTCCTGAAGAACGGTCATCTTCGCGTCGAACTGCTCGTCCTGCGGCTTCATTTTCGAAAGCTCGCCCAGCAGAAGTTTGACGACGTGGTGCTCTTCGTCGGCCTCCCGGACTTCGTCCTTGATCTCGGCGTCCCGGATCTTCTTGACCGCCGGATAGAAGATCGTTTCCTCGATGTCCATGTGCGGTTCGAGGGCGGAGCGGATTTCCTCAAAGAGGCTTTGCTTCTTCGCATGAGCGGAGTCGCCCGCCTTCTCGTACTCCTTGAACAGTTCCTCGACCTCGCGGTGGTCCTTCTTCAGAAGCGCAATCGGATCCATTCTTGACTCCTCTTTTTCGCTGATGTCGGACGGCCCGGCAGACGCGTCGGGAGCAAAGGGCGTGCCTACCGTCGCCTTCGCTCACTGCGGGAGCTGCCTTCGCCGTGCGCGGCGAAGGCACCGGCGAGCGGCTCGCCTGAAGGGCTCGACCGCTCGCCTGCTCCCTTCGTTCGCTTCGGCTCCCGCAGCGGGAGGCTCCTCCTTCCCTTCGGTCAGGAGACTCCTCCCGCTGCGAGCTTAGCCACCCTCGTGGCTGTGGCGCAGCTCTGCCCCCTCGCCCCGCGCTCGGGGAGAGGGTTGGGGTGAGGGGAGTCCGTCGCCTTCGCTCACTGCGGGAGCT
>JBBSGZ010000138.1:0-10238 GCA_038253555.1 Thermoanaerobaculia bacterium | reverse complement strand
CTTCGCCGCGCACGGCGAAGGCAGCTCCCGCAGTGAACGAAGGCGACGTTATCGCCGCCCCGCAGGTTCCGAGGAGACCACCTCCGCGTCGATCGCCTCGGGCCGCGGCGCGCGTCCGACGGAGCCTGAACCTCGCGTCACGAAGAAGACGGCGGCAGTCCAGGTCGGGACCAGGTCGAGGCCGGGCACGAGCTCGGCCACGAACGACGGGAGAAACGCCCAGTGCCAGCCCACCAGCCACGTCATCGCTCCGGCGACCGCCACGTCGAGCGCGTCGTTGGCGGGTGATGCCGCGCCCGGGGCGAAGAGAGGAAAGACTCCAATCTGAAGGGCGTCCGCCGCCATCGCCAGCAGGCGCGCCGTACGAACTCTTCCCTGCCCCGTCATCTCGAAAGGACTCTTCACGAACGTGCCTCCCAGATCATCAGCCTGACAAACTCAAGCGAGAACCGGGCCATTCCCCTCTCTCGTTGACGACCGTGACGACAAACGCCCGCGCTCGCCCGTCGGCACGGCGGATCGTCGCAGGGGGAAGCGAGGGCCCGCGTCCCCTGCCGGTATTCTTGCGGGATGCCTTCGGGAAGAGACTGGCTCGATCTCGTCCGGTCCACGTTTCACCAGGTCGGCCGGAAAGACCTCTCAGGGCTTTACGGGCGCGAGTGGCAACGCGCTCGCGCCAAGCTGACGGCCGATCACGCCGAGGAGCTCGAGCGACCCGGCAACCGGATCCGCCGCTACTTCCGGACCGCCAACGCGGTGATGTTCGGGGTCTCCCGGCGGCTCGCCCCTGCGCGGCGGGTCCTCTTCGCGGCGGCGCTGCTCTGCCTGCTGTTTTCTTTCCAGGGGCCTTCGTTCTTCCGGTCGACGCAGAAGCACGGCCACGTCGTCCGTACGACGGAGTACCATTTTTATTTCGACAACGGCTGGCTGTTCCTTGCCCTCGTCGTCGTCGTGCTCCTTCTGGCGATGGAGCTCGTCGACAAGATCAACTTCCGCGACGAGCTCGAGCTCGCCCGGGACCTCCAGGCGAGCCTCATTCCGCGAGTCATGCCCGCGACGCCCGGATGGGAGATCGGGGCGCACAACGAGATCGCGAACACGGTCGGCGGAGACATCTACGACTTCGTTCCGCTCGAAGACGGGCGGCTCGCCGTTCTTTTCGGCGACGCCTCCGGGCACGGTATGGCGGCCGGGCTCGTGATGGCGGTCGCACACGCCTCGTTTCGCACGCAGCTCGATATCGATCCCGCTCCGGAGGCGATGTTTGCGACTTTGAACCGGATCCTCTGCCGCACGGGCGGTCCGCGGGCGTTTTTCTCCTGCGTCTACCTGCTGCTCGCCCCCGACGGCAGGTTCCAGGGCACGGTCGCGGGCCATCCTCCCGTGCTCAGACTCTCCACCGGGGGAGCCCGTGCTGGGCCGGATCGGAAAGGGAGCGTACCCCCTCGGAATCCGTTCGCCCCTGACGTGGGAGGTCGAGTCCGGCGTCCTCGAAACCCGCGAACGCCTGCTCCTCTATTCCGATGGGGTTTCCGAGGGACGCGATGCGGCGGGAGTCGAGTTCGGTGAAGAGAGGGTCATCGCGATCGCGCGAACCGGAGCGGGCCTCTACCCCTCCGACCTCGTCCAGGCGCTCGCCCGCGAGCTTCGAGCCTTCCGAGGGGACGAGGCGCCGGAAGACGACGTTTCGATCGCGGTACTTGCGCGGCTCTGAAACCGTCCAGGTCAGGCCGGCGGGCGCGGGACGGCGGGGCCCGCAGCGGCAGCCGCAGCGGTCGTGCGCCGCCGAGAGCCGCGGGCGGCCAGAATCCCGACAGCGAGGCCTAGAAGGGCGCCGACGCTCGTCCCGATCAGCTGGCCCTTGATCAGCCGCGTCGTCGTGTACCGGATGACCTGGGGGATGTTGACGAGCGCCTGGACCTGGCCGTTCTGCGGCTGCGAAAGAAATCCCGACTCGTTGTACCAGCTCAGAGTCGGGGGAACGATGAGCGAAGCCGCGACCGCACCGGCCAGTCCTCCGAACAGAACGAATATCAGGATTGTCTTCATGGAGAGATCCTAGCCCTTCCTTCGCTCGAGGCCGATTTAGAGACGCCTCCGACGATGAGCAAGACCCGGGCCGCAGGCAGGGACAGCCTGCCGCCAGACCTGGTCCCTCCGAGCCAGCGGGCGCACCCCTCCGGTCACTTCTCCTTGTTGTCCGTCTTTTCGGGGGGTCTGGCCATCATCGCCGTCCAGTCCGTCGGCCCCTCCGCGAACCGGCGATGCAGCATGTTCAGGAGCTCGGCGTTGCCCTTCCCCAGGTACTCGAACGCTTTGTCCCACTCCTCGCCGTCCTTCCAGCCGATCTGCGTAAGACGCACCCGCGTCTGCTTCTCGCCCACGGGCTTGAAGCGGAAGACGGCGATCGTCCGATCCCGCCGTACGGTCGGAAACCATTCCGGCGCCGCGCGCCCCGAGTCCGCGCAGAGGAAGGGCTCTGGCGAAGAAGCGGTAATCCCGGTGCTCTCCCCGCCGGGCACATAAAATCCTCCCGTGACCTACTCCCGTCGGGGCCTTTTCGGAATCTTCGGAAAAGCCGCCGGGTCCGCGGCCGCCGCGGTGGGATTCGAGCCGCCCGCGCACGTCCCCGGCCCTGCGCCGCTGTCCCCGCCCGTTCGCCCGGAGATCCCCGTCCCCGAATCGGATTCCGAGAAAGGGACGCGCGAATCAGCCCTCGAGCTGCTCGAAGGCACCGGCCCCGAGTACGGAGGCGGACTCTCCAATCACGGGCCGATGGCGGCCGAGGCCCTCGTCGTCCTCGGCCGGAGCGACGCCGTGGTCCCGTGGCTCGAGCGCTATCGCCGCGGCTTGGACGCGCGTCCGGCGGAGCTCCGCCCGATCGGGGAGGCGGACTGGCCGGAGGCGCTCGGCGCGTACGGCCGGGCCGGCGACTGGGGCGCCTTCTTCCGCACGCGGCTGCTGGAAGAACCGTGGGAAGACGTGATGGCCACGTGGTGCGGGCGGCTTGCGCCCGGAATCTCGGCTGCGGCCTTTCACGGGATGATCCGGACCGCGTACGGGGCGCGCAGCATGAGACGGGGGGAGTCGGCCGCGCGCCGGCGGGAGCTCGCCGAAGGGCTCGCCTACTGGGCGGCCCGCTACCGGAGACTCCCCGAGACCGCCACGCACAAACACGTCTCGACGTCGCGCGCGCCAGCGGACGTCCTGAACACTCTCGAGTCGCTGCCCGCGTCCCATCGCGACGAAGGGTTCATCGACGAAAAGCTTCGATCGCTCGACGACCTTCCTTCCTTCGGACGGATCGCCGACCTCGTGGACACGTCCGGCGACCCGTCCCTCTTCCTCACGGAAGTGACGGAGGCGTTCTCCGAGGCGTGCCTCGCGCACGCGACTCCCGCGAACGCCGTCGCCTGGGTCCACACGGTCACCGGTCCGAGCGCCTTGCGGTGGCTCCTCCCCCATGTCGACGCGGCCACGGGCCGCTCGCTTGCCCGTTACGCGTGGCAGGGCGCGGCCGGAATCTATGCCGCGTTCTCGCTGCCCGTTCCGAGGCTCGACCGGCCGGCCCCGCCGGGCGCCTCCGACCTCGTCGATCGCGCGGTGGCCACGGGCGACGAACACGCCTTCAAGTTCGTCGAAGCCTGCCTGCGGGAGCACGCGATCGCCCCCCGCCCGGCGTATCTGGCCGCCGCCCGCGAGATGGTCGAGCGGCTGAGCCCCGGCTGAGCCGGCGCTCGGGTCGTTACGCCCGACCGGTCTCCCGCTCTCCCGCGCCATAGGCCGTCAGCGCCCACACGACGACGATGAACGCTCCCATGATCATGTAGAAGCGCCGCGCCGGGGAGCCGGGCGCGTAGCCGGCGATCGTCGGGAGGATCAGAAGGAAGATCCCGACGACCAGCTCGACGATCCCGTGGACGACGAACGGAATCTGCTTCCAGTACCCCATCGGAAAGCGCGTCAGAAGCGTCATCAGGAGATGCACCAGGGCGAGCCCGTAGGAAATTGCCGCCGGCGACCCTCCCAAACCGAACAGGGCCGGGCCGAGCGCGAAGGCGGCCACCGTGGCGAAATCCAGCACGCCGTGAATCCGGGGGTTCAGGATGCGCATGGGGCGTTCCTCCGTGGCCACAGTCTAGGCCAGTCTCCGTCGGCCTCGGAGTTGCCGCGTCCATCGGCGTAACGAGGCACGTGAAATCGACCATCTTCAGGACCGACTCTTCGCCGCGACACAGGATCGCGACGGGGCGTGGCGGCGTGGTCGCCCGGAAGCCTTCGCCGGTTCGCTCTAGAATCCCGGGGATGAAGAACGAGACCGAGGTCCTCGAGCGGATCCGCCGCGCTCTCGACGGGACGGCCGACCGATCCGAAAAATTCGCGCGCGTCGCAAACGCGCTGCGCGAGGCCGGCGGCTATCACTGGGTCGGCCTCTACGAAGCCGGCGAGAAGGAGATCGCGCTCATGGCCTGGAGCGGAGAGGGGCCGCCCGCGCATCCACGGTTCCCCATTTCGCAGGGCCTCTGCGGGGAGGCGGCCAGGACCCGGCAGACCGTCGTCGTGGGAGACGTGGGGAAGGACCCGCGTTACGTCGAGGCCTTTTCCGCCACGCGGTCGGAAATCGTCGTTCCGGTGATCGATGCGGGGACGGGCCGCACGCGCGTCGTCATCAACGTCGAGAGCGACCGCGCGGACGCGTTCGGGGACGAGGACCGCGTTCTCTTAGAGCGCGCCGCCTCGGCGATGTCCACCGCGGTTTCCGCCTCGCCGGGCTGATTTCACTCCTGAAGTCTTCTCCCTCTCCCCCGGCGCGCGGGGAGAGGGAAGCGCGGCGACCCGTGCGACCACGTCGAGGGGGGCCTCGTGCCGCCCTATAATCCCGGCCCGTCAGGAGGACTCTCCACATGCGTTTTCTCTCCGCGGTCATCGGCGCCGCGCTTCTGCTGGCCTCCGGATCCGCCCGCGCGCTCACTCTCGACGAGGTGCTCGCGCGAAACCTCCAGGCCCGGGGCGGCGCGGATCGAATGCAGGCGGTGCGGTCCCTTCGCCTGACGGGGAGAGTCGTCCTGGGGTCCGGGAACGGGCAGCTCGAGGCCGCATGGGCGCAAGTCCAGAAGCGACCCGCCATGATCCGCACCGAGACCACACTTCAGGGGCTCACCGCGGTCGATGCCTACGACGGAAAAGAAAGCTGGAGCCTCGACCCGTTCGAGGGACGGCGCGACGCGCAGCGCAATTCCGCCGACGAGGCGAAGGAGATGGCGCAGGACGCGGACATCGACGGCCCGCTCGTCGGCTGGCGCGAGAAGGGCCACCGCGTCGAATACCTCGGGACGGAGGACGTGGACGGGACACCCGCGCACAAGCTCCGGGTCACGCTGAAGGATGGCGATCTGAAGGAGGTCTACCTCGACCCCGACTATTTCCTGGAGATCCGCGTCGTCTCGACCATTCACGTCCGCGGGGCCGAAAAAGTCAGCGAGACCGATCTCGGAAGTTATGAACGGGTGGACGGGCTGTGGGTGCCCTTCTCGATCGAGTCCGGCAGAAAGGGCGCCCCGCGTTCCGCCCGCGTCACGATCGAACGCGCGGAGAGCAACGTGGACGCGCTCGACGCGCTCTTCCGTTTCCCCGCGGCCGGTACGGCGATCAGCCGCTCGGTTCTCCCGGGACCGGCCTCGCGCGCGGCGTCGCCGGCCGGAGCGAATCCTCCGCCTCCCGCCGCCGCGGGACGGCCCGTGTTCGATTCCGGCGTCGTCTCGGGCCTCGGCATCAGAAACATCGGGTCGGCCACGATGAGCGGCCGCGTCTCCGCGGTCGTCGCGCGAACGGAGGGCGGAAAGACGACCGTCTTCGTCGGCGCGGCAAGCGGCGGCGTCTGGAAGTCTCCCGACGGGGGCACGACGTTCAAACCCGTGTTCGACAAGGCGACGGTCCAGTCGATCGGCGCGATCGCGATCGATCCCACCGTTCCGACCACCGTGTGGGTCGGCAGTGGCGAGTCCTGGATGCGCAACTCGGTGTCCGTCGGAGACGGGATCTACAAGTCGACGGACGGGGGCGAGACGTGGGCGAACATGGGCCTGCGGGAGTCGGAGCACATCGCCCGGATCGTCGTGCACCCGAAGAACGGCGATGTCGTGTACGCGTGCGTTCCGGGGCGGCTCTGGAGCGACGGCGCGGACCGCGGCCTCTATCGCACGGGCGACGGAGGCCGAACGTGGTCGCTCGTCCTCAAGGGCTCGAATCTTTCAACCGGCTGCTCGGGCGTCACTCTCGACGCGAAGAATCCGGACGTCGTGTTCGCCGGCCTGTGGGACTTTCGCCGCAAGGGCTGGACTTTCCGTTCCGGAGGCGACGGTCCGGCGGCCGCGAGCGGAAGCGGGCTCTTCCGTTCGGCCGACGGCGGGAGGACGTGGACCGAGCTGACGGACAAGGGCAACGCGGGACTCCCCGGCAAACCCTGGGGCCGCGTCGAGGTGACGGCGGCCCCGTCGGACCCGCGGGTCGTTTACGCGCTCATCGAGTCCGAGCACTCCGCCCTCTACCGGTCCGGCGACGGCGGAAAGACGGGGGAGCGGCGCGATGACAGCCAGTCCATGACCTGGCGGCCGTTTTACTTCGCGCGGCTGGTCGTCGATCCCAACAACCCGGACCGCGTCTTCAAGCCGGGCGGCAGTTTGACCGTCAGCGAAGACGGAGGCCGCAGCTTCTCCGGCAGCGGAGGGCGAGGCTCTCATGGAGACTGGCACGACGTCTGGATCGATCCAGTCCATCCGAAGTCGGTGATCGCGGGAGATGACGGGGGGCTCTGGACGTCCCAGGACGGCGGAAACCGCTGGGTCAAATCGCAGAATCTGCCGATCTCCCAGTTCTACCATGTGAGCGTCGATGGCCGTGATCCCTACCAGGTGTACGGGGGGCTTCAGGACAATAGCTCCTGGGTGGGCGATTCTTCGCATCCCGGGGGAATCACCAACGCGCGCTGGGAGAACCTCTATGGCGGCGACGGGTTCTGGACGATCCCGGACCCGACAGATCCGGACGCCGTGTACGCCGAGTCTCAGGGCGGGTACATCTCGCGCGTGGACCGCCGGACGGGTGCCGCGCGCGACATCCAGCCCAAGGCGGGATACAGGGAAAAGCTGCGATACAACTGGAACACCCCCATATACGCGAGCCCGACGGCCAAAGGGACCCTCTACATCGGCGCGCAGTTTCTCTTCCGTTCGCGAGACCGCGGCGACACATGGGAGCGGATCTCCCCGGACCTGACCTCGAACGACCCGGAGAAACAGAAGCAGGAGCAGTCGGGCGGCGTCACCGTCGACAACTCGTCGGCCGAGATGCACACGACGATCTATTCGGTCTCCGAGTCTCCGTTGGATTCCAGGGTCCTGTGGGCGGGCACGGACGATGGAAACCTGCAGCTTTCGAAGGACGCCGGAAAAACCTGGAACAACATGGCCCCCAACGTCACGGGCCTGCCGAAGGCGTCCTGGGTGAGCTGGGTCGAGGCGAGCCGATTCCATGCGGGCACGGCGTACGCCGCTTTCGACCGCCACACGTTCGGGGACATGGCTCCCTGGGTCTACCGCACGGCTGACTTCGGAAAGACGTGGAAGCGGATCGTCGGGCCCGACCAGGGCGTGCGGGGATACGCGCACGTGATCCGCGAAGACGCCGTGAAAGCGGAGCTTCTTTTTCTGGGGACCGAGTTCGGACTCTGGATCTCTCCCGACGGCGGGACGTCATGGGCGGAGTTTCGGGGCAACGATTTCCCGAGGGTGGCGGTGCGGGATCTCCAGATCCAGGGCCGCGATCACGACCTCGTTCTCGCGACCCACGGGCGCGGGATCTGGATCGTCGACGACCTGACACCGCTCCGGAATCTCTCGGCCGAAATCATGGGGCGCGATGCGGCCTTTCTCCCCGGGCGCCCGGTCCAGCAGCGGATGCCCGCCAGCGGCGGATGGCCGGAAGGCGACGCGACCTTCGTCGGCCAGAACCCGGCCGGCGGCGCGATCGTGACGTACTACCTGAAGACGCGGCACCTCTTCGGCCCCATCCGGCTCGAGATCCTCGATTCCTCGGGCAAAGTCGTCGATGCGATCTCGGCCACAAAACGCCGCGGATTCAACCGCGTCGCCTGGGGCATGCGGGTCCGGCCGCCCCGGGTTCCCCGCGCCGCGCAACTCGCCAGCAGCGCTTCTCAGGGACCTCGGGTGCCCCCCGGCACCTACACGGTCCGGCTGACCCGCGGCGACGCGTCGATCGATACGAAGCTCGAGATCGGCGTCGACCGACGTGCTCCTTACGGGCCGGCGGAGCGTCGCGAGCAATTCGACGCGGTGATGAAGGCGCACGCGCTGTTCAACGACATGAGCGCGCTCGTCGACCGGATCGAAGCGGCGCGGCGGGCGGCTGCCGATCGCGCGACGACGGTCCCGGAATCCGACCCCGCCGGCGCGAGGCTGCGCGGGGCGGTGCGCGCGCTCGACGAAGTGAAGCGGAAGATCGTCGCAACCAGGGAGGGCGGAGCGATCACCGGCGAGGAGCGGATTCGCGAGAACCTCGACACCGTGTACGGCGCTTTGAACGGCTGGGAAGGAAAACCGGCGCGATACCAGGTGGAGCGCGTCGAGGCCCTGAGGCGCGAGTTGAACGACGTCGCGGCGGAATTCGAGGCGCTCACGGCGCGCGAGGGCAAGCCCCTGGGACTCCCCGGAGCCGGGAGCCAGGCACCCGGAGAGATACGGCAGTAGGCGGCGGGGGCGCGCGAAGGGCAGAAAGCCGCTTGCTTCCCCGAGTCGTCAGCCGCCGGGCGCCCGACGCTCCATCGACCGCTTGATCACTCTCGCGCGCCGCTCGTCGCGATATACGACGCCCGCCTTCATCACGAAGACCACGCGCGACATCGCGGTGATGTCGCGCTCGGGATCGCCGGCGACGGCGATCAGGTCGGCCTGGAGACCGGGGACGAGAGAGCCCACCTCCCCCTCGAGGGAAAGGGCGCGCGCGGCGGCGGACGTGGCGGAGACGATCACCTCGCGGGGAGACTGGCCCGCGCCCGCCCGGCAAATCAGCTCTTCCGCGTTGCGGCCATGCGCGCCGGCGACCGCGTCGGTCCCGAACACGATCTTCAGCCCGGGCGTGGCAAGCGCCTGCCGGAAAGCCGCTGCGGCCGTCGGAAGAGCCCGTTCCATCGCGGCAAATCCCTCCTCCGTGTAGTTGCCGACCCCGAGGAACCGGGACTTGTTGTCGAGATAGTTGCGAAACACGAGGCAGACCTGAGGATCCAGGTACGTGCCCTTCGACGCCAGCGTTTCGAGCGCCTCGCGCGTCGCGAAGACGCCGTGCTCGACCTGCGTGCACCCGGCGAGTGCGGCGGCGCGCATGCTTTCGGGGCTGTGCGCGTGGACGAGCGTGCGCAGGCCGATCTGGCGCGCCTCTCCGCACGCCGCCTCGAGCTGTTCCTGCGAGAACGTCTGCTTCCCGCCCTCGCGGATGCTTTTCGAGGCGAAAATCTTGATCACGTCCGCGCCTTCGGCCTTGCGGTCGCGAACGGTCTGGCGGAGAGCGGCGGGGCTCGCGGTGTCGTCGGAGAGGGGCTCGAGCGACGTCAGAATCCGAGGTCCCGGAAGCCCCCGCTTTTCGACCGCATCGCGCAGGTCTTTCTCGGACGGAGAGCCGACGCTCTGCACCGTGGTGAAGCCCGCCTGCAGCGTGCTCCACAGGTTCGCGGCCTGAGCGAGCGCGGTCTGCGCCGCCGTATCGGGATCCTTCTCGGTGTGAAGCCGGCCAACCGCGTTGAGGGTCCAGGCGAGGTGCACGTGCGTGTCGATCAACCCGGGCAGCACCGTCGTCCCCGTCAGATCGTAATCGGCGCGCACGGCAGCTCCGATCTCGGGCGCGATCGAGAGGATCTTTCCGCCGGACACCTTCAGAAGAACCGGGAGATCAATCCGTCCGCCGCGGCCGTCGAGGAGCGCGTTCGCCCGAATGGTGAAGGGGGCGCTCTGCGCCAGGAGCGCGGCGGAGACGCTCGGCAGCAGGAGAAAAGCCAGGCAGGCGCGGCGGACCGGGCGGACGGATTTCATCGCGGCAGTCTAGTGTCCCGAGTCATAAGTCATGGAACATAATATTGGCCTCGTGGGTTTTCGGTATACAGAAGGGAGATACCGATGCGACGAGGCCGACCGATTCCGGAGTTGGAGCTGACCGTGGAGGAACGGGAG
>JBBSGZ010000137.1:0-10291 GCA_038253555.1 Thermoanaerobaculia bacterium | reverse complement strand
GCCGAAAGCTGCGGCTCCAGTCGCTTCAACGCCTCGTCGGCCACCCTCTTGATAATCCGGATCGGGTGATCCCTTGGAATCAACTCCTCCGGCGTCACCGTCACCATCAACGCGGCCTGCTTCTCGGTATCTCCTCGCATTTCTACAAGGTGCAGCCCAGACCAATCCATGTCAACCCAAAACCGACTTTTTCAGCAGCCTGCTAAAGCGGCCGTGACTCGTCAAGCCTCCTCGTGAACTTACGCTGTGTTTTCTGGCTCTGTTTCTGCGACGAGTCGAGGAAGGGGTGGATTCAGGCTTCTTTTCGTGGTCGCTAAACGCCACAGGATGTTTTCGGAAGAACCAGTCGCAATCTGATGAAGCGGGGTCAAGCCCCAGGACTGAATCGCGATGCGGTCGCGAAGCCCCTTTCTCGACTCGTCGCAGATCTGGCTTCTTCCCTCCTTCGATTCGGTTTTCAGGCGGCGGCCCGGTACGTCTCTCCCGTGATCCAGAGATGGTGAAGGAGAACGGCGAGCTTGCGGGCCACGGCGACCCGGGCTTTTCCGTGTCCCCACGCTTTCGAGTCAACAGGACGTGTGCGGCCTCGAAGCTGCAGATGGGGGTCAGACCCGAGATCCTGAATTCACCGACCGCGATCGTTCCCAGGCGCGCCCGGGCACGGGGGGATCCCGAGAGCCAGCCGGGGCGATTGTTTCGAGGGGCGGTGACCCGGTAATGCATCCCGTCTAGACGCCCGGCGTCACCGGAAGCCTCCCGCGGGCTTCGCACGCCCGTCCGGGCACGCTCGCAGCGAGATCGCGGCGGAACTTCAAGTGGCGCTGCCGGGTGAGCTCGACGAGAGGCCGCCACACGGTGGTCACCAGTCCGTGCCGAATGAGGAAGTGCCAGACGCGATTCGACCGCTTGTAGAGATACGACATCGCCAGGTACGGCGCGACGGCGCGCCAGTCGCTCGGGCGACGGTGCCAGATCGATGCGTGGGAGAAGAGCCGGCGGTAGAGCCATCCGTAGCCCTGCGCGAGCTCCGATTCGGTCATCTGTTTCGGACGGAAGACGACGTGAGCGGTGTCGTAGAGGCTCCAGTCGCGGTGGAGGAGCCGGCCCTCCGCCTCCATCTGGCGGAAGAGCGGCGTGCCCGGGTACGGCGTCAGGATGTGAAACGTCGCGCACTCGAGCCGGTTCTCCTCGATCCATTCCGCCGTTTTCACGAAGACGTCCCGGCGGTCGTGGTCGAAACCCAGGACGAAGCTGCCGTTCACCTGGATCCCGTGGTCGTGCAAGATGGCGACTCGCCGCGCGTAGTCCTGGGTACGCGGCGTGCGCTTGCGCGCGTCCCGGAGATTCTCGTCGGAAAGCGATTCGAAGCCGATGAAGACGCCCGTGCAGCCGGCCAGCGCCATCTCCCGAACGAGCGTGGGGTCGTCGGTGACGTCCAGCGTGAGCGCCGCGCTCCAGATTTTTCGAATCGGCGCCAGCGCCCGGCACAGGCGGCGCAGATACTCCGGCTGCGAGCCCAGGTTGTTGTCGACGAACACACCGTAGGGCTGATCGTCCGCGAGGAACTCTTTCGCCACCTGCTCGACGTCCCGGACGCGATACGGCATCCGGAGGCCGTCGGTCGAGAGATAACAGAACCCGCAGCGATTGTGGCAGCCTCTCGTCGCGATGAGGCTGGAAGTGGTCAGGAAGCTCCGCCGCGGAAGGAGATCCCGCCTCGGAGGCGGATCGTCCCGGTACGAGTTGTCGTACATCGCGCGATAGACGGACTTCAACCGATCGTTCTCGACGTCCCGCAGGATCGTCGGCCAGAGCTGCACGCCGTCCCCGACGGCCAAGGCGTCCGCGTGCGGCGCGGCCTCCTCGGGACAGGAGAGCACGTGCAGCCCTCCCAGGACCACGCGCGCACCGCGGGCGCGATACCAGGCCGCGAGCGCGTATGCACGCGCCGCGAACGTCAGGTGGACCGTGATCCCGACGACCCGCGGCGTCGGCTCGCACGGCGGCGGTCCCTGAAGAAGGTTCTCGTCCCAGTATCGGACCGTCCATTCCGGCGGCGTGGCCCCGGCGATGCTGGTCAGGGCGAGGGTCGGCGTCAGGACGTGCTTGCCGAAGCTGGCATGCGCGTCCTTCGGATAAAAGGGATTGATCAGGAGCGCCAGGCGCGGGTCGACCGGGGCTGCCGGCAGACCCGGATCCAGATACGGCGGCGTGCGCATCTCCTCGGGCAGCCAGAGAGGTTTGAGTGGCTGCCGAAACGGCTCGTCGGCATCTGACGAAAGTCGTCGAAGCCCCGGCCGGTTCACGCCGGCTCCTGAGAAACGGGATCGCACGGACGGGGATCGCCGGCGGCGGCCGCTGCGGGAAGCCCGCCGAAGCGGCGCTGGCGGGTATGGAACTCGGCGACGGCCGCGGCCAGGTCGCTCTCGTCGAAGTCCGGCCACATGCGAGGCGTGAAGTGGAGCTCGGCATACGCGCTCTCCCACAGGAGGAAATCGCTCAGCCGCTGCTCGCCGCCCGTCCGGATCAGCAGATCGACGTCCGGGGCCGGGGGGCTACCGGCTCGCGGCCGGGAGGGGGAGGCGGAGCCCAGTCGCTGGCGAAACGCCTCGGCGCTCGGCGTGCTCCCGCCGCTGCCGCCTTCGCGGCCGTCGTCGCTGCTTCCTGGTCCGTCGCCCGCGACCGATTGCGCCGCGCGAAGGATCGCGTCCCGTGCGGAGTAGTCGATCGCGAGCCTCAGATCGAGCCGCGAGGCCCGCGCGGTTGCGTCCTCGCACGCCTCGATCGCCTCGAGTACGGAACCGGGGAGGCGGTCGCGCCTTCCGATGACCAAGAGACGCACTCCTTTGCGCTCGAGCTCCTCCTGCTCGGCCCGAAGGTATTCCCCGAAGAGGCGCAGGAGCGTCCGGACCTCCTGGGGCGGCCGCTTCCAGTTGTCGGAAGAGAACGCGAAGAGCGTGAGGGTCGTGATCTTGAGGCCGGGCGCTGCCCGGACGGTCCGGCGAACCGCATGCGCGCCGCGCCGGTGCCCTTCCGCTCGTCCCATTCCGCGCGCGGTCGCCCACCGCCCGTTGCCATCCATGATGATCGCGACGTGGAAGGGTCCTTCCGATCCCTCCGATCCGACCGCGCTAAGTCGTTCCACGAGCATGTGCCCTCCTGCCATGGAACTTTAACTCTTCAAAGTACTTTTTGTTGTAAAGTAATTGAGGCAAAACGAAGGCGGGGGTGACATGAATCAGGTCTGGCCCTACCCTTTCCCGCTCGAATCTTGTCAGTCTCTATGTGCCGCCCCTCACCCCAGCCCTAGGGGTCAGACCCGAAATCCTGATTCCGGCTGGCACGCGTCTTAGGCGGACGCAGGCGGCGCTTGCGGCGTTCATCGACGACGTTGCTGGCGCGCCACGTTCTGAAGGTGCGGAGTGAGTACGCCAGCCGTCACGAGCGGACGAATGATAAGGTGGCAAGAGGGACTCCCTGCGGCGGACCAAGACAGCCAATCGGCAGAAAGCTGGTCTCCATGCGAAAGGTCTCTTCCGGGATGCCGTTCCTCTTCGCCGGTTTTGCGCAGCGCCTCCGATCGTCCTCGAAACCGTCGACGGGGGAAACCCCCGCACAAGCGTTCGTCGTCCGCAGGGACGCCACAAATTTCGGCCGGTCGCACCTTCCTCTGTGGACCGCCTCCGCGCTGTTGCTCCTGCTGACCGCGCTGACGCCCGGAACCCTTGAAGCGAGCCCGCCGCCGATGTCCAACAGGTCGGTCCCGCTCTCCGCCACCGCACCGTGCGTCGCGGGTTCGGCGATCCTGTGTCTGAACAGCCAGCGGTTCAAGCTCGAGGTCCGGTGGAAGGACTTCCAGGGCAACACCGGCGCCGGGCAGGCCATACCGCTGACCTCTGACACGGGCTACTTCTGGTTCTTTTCGTCGAACAACGTCGAGCTCGTCGTCAAGGTTCTCGACGCGCGGGCCTTCAACGGGCGCTTCTGGGTCTTCTACGGAGCGCTTTCGAATGTCGAGTACACCCTGACCGTGACCGACACCGCCACCGGCCGCGTCAAGAGTTACACGAATCCGTCGGGCAGTTTCGGAAGCGTCGGCGACACAGACGCCTTCTCCGCCTCTACGGCGAGACCCGCCGCCTCCCGAACGGGCCAGCCCCGGGAGACGCCCCGCCTGGGCGGCATGTTCGAGTTCCCCGCGGACCTGTCCGGCACCGCCCGGGCCGAGGCGCCCTGCCCGGTCGAGCCGACGCGCCTCTATCTTTCCGGCTGCCGGTTCCGGGTTTCGGTCTCCTGGAAGGATTTTCAGGGCAACACCGGCGTGGGGCAGGCCGTGACTCTGACCTCCGACACCGGCTACTTCTGGTTCTTCTCGGCGAATAACGTCGAGCTGGTCGTCAAGGCCTTGGACGGAAGGGCGCTCAACGGGAACTTCTGGGTCTTCTACGGCGCCCTCTCGAACGTCCAGTACACGATGACCGTGACCGACACCGAAACAGGCATCGTCAAGACCTACTCGAACCCATCCGGCGTCTTCGCAAGCGTCGGCGATACGGAGGCGTTCGGAAAGCCGACGACGTCTATGGTCATATCCGGCGTCGTCTCTCAGGAACAGTCCGGGCTGCCGCCGACCCCGTCTGGCGGGGTAGAGGTGAAGATGACGAGCAACCTCAACCCCGCAGGGGTTTCCGTGCAGACCGATCCCACCGGACACTATTCACTCGCGATGAACGTGACTTTGGGCGAGCAGGTGGTGCTCGTGGCGCGGGCGGCGACTATGGCGCCCGCCTTTCAGGTGATCCAGGCCGGGCCCAATGCACACCTCGATTTCAATCTCCTCCTGCGCTCACTCAATCCGCTCGCATGCGCCGGTTCGAGTTGCAGCACCAGTGACAAGCGCGTCAGCATCGCTGGCCTGCCCGCAGGCGTGGCAGGCTCCGCCCGCGCCTTCAATCCCGTCACCGAGCGGAATGCTTTCCCCGGGCCCTTCGTCGACAGCACCGGCAAGCTCCTCACCTCCGGGGTCTTTGCGGAGGTGCAATTGCAAGACCAGAGCGGTCTCCGCGTGACTCAACTCTCCGCACCGGCGACGCTGAGGATGCGGATTCCCACAGAGACCTGGTCCACGACACAGGACATCCACCCCGGTACCGGAAAAATCGAGGTGCCCCTCTACGCGTTTGACGAGGTGAAGGGGCAGTGGGTACTGGAGAGTGAAGGGGTGCTCGAAACGGATGCGGGCGCGGTGCTCCCCGAGTCCGAGTTGGCTGCAGTGCGCAATGGGACGCATCAGGGCGGACTGTTCGTCGCCGGCCCGGTGACCCATTTCAGCTCCTGGAACATGGACTTTGCGACGAGTAAAAGGCAATGCGTGACCATCCTGATCACGAACGAAAAGGGCGAGCCACTGGAGGGAGCCGCAGTTCGTTCGGAGGGTGTCACCTATGTCGGAGGCAGCGCCTGGAAGACGGTAGGCCAGGATGGAAAGGTCTGTGAAAAAGTGCTGCCGTCGGAATTACCGGGCGAGGACCTGAACGGGAACGGCATCTCCGGCGAGCAGCACAAGACCCACTTTCTTGTGAAGTACAAAGGAGAAATCTACGATGGTGGAACCGTCACAGCCCCCACTCAGACCAGTCTGACTGCCGACTGCACCGGCTGCATCGATCTCAGGATCTCCTTAACGCAGACTTTGCCGGTAGAGGTCTGCACCGTGCAGGGCGTGGTCGTGGACGACCTGAACACCCCTGTGGCCGGTGCCATTGTCGTGGGCTTCGACGAAACCGTGCCGGAAGAGCGATACGCGCAGCTCTGTGGCCCGAGCTCCAGTGATTGCACGAGTTCAGCCACGTCGGACGGTGCGGGGTTGTTCCGACTCAAGTTCCCGATCCTTTCGTCGATGCCGGTGGACGTCATAGGTTTTAAGCTCACCCCGACCTCGGTTCTGATCGGCAGCCAGACGTTGGCCGGGTGTCCGAGCGCTGGCACGGTGGTGACTTTGAAACTCACGGAGCTCGGGCTTAACGCCGATTAAGGCGATCTTCCGAGACGACCGGCCGAGGTGTACCGGGAGGTCGCCGCGCGCTATCGCTTGCAGGGATGGGGGTCAGTCCGATTCGCTGATTAGTTCGCGGAAAGGCCCTGAGCGCGAGTGACGGAGGGATCGGCGGCATGACGCTTGAGCCGAAGTCAGGTCGTCGAAATCATCAGATCAGGACTGAACCGGATCTGCTGCCCGGAGGTGACCCCTACGGCATCGTGTATTCGCCGGCGACCTGGTAGGACACTGTCCCGTCGGCGTTTGGCGTGCCCTTGAAGGTTCCCTTGCCCTTGATGCCCTTGAATTTCCCGGTGCCGCTCGAGAACGTCCAAGTGCCGCTGCCGCTCACAAACTTGCCATCCTTCGTGGTCGACGTACCGTGGAAGTGAGCCGTCGTCTTGTCGCCGTTCGCCAGGGTCGCGGTGTGGTAGCCGTTGCTGGTCGCCTTGTTGCCGTTGATCTCGTCCATGGAGACGCTGACACCGTCCTTGTACGCGACGCCGCCGAGCTCGAACTTCGTCCACGTGCATTGAGCCTTGCCAATGGCAAAGGAGTGGCCTTCGTTGTCCCCGATGGCGACCGGGGTGGGCGGGTCGGCCTTGCACTGAGTCGTGCCGGAGGTCTTCATCTGCGCGACGGCCGACGCGGCGAGCGCGGCTGCGCCAAGAAAAACGAGAGCCGTCTTGATCCACATGAATCCTCCTTCATCGGCGGGGTTGCGGACGTTTTGTGGGCGAGTCTCCCTCGGTCGGCGGGGTAAGTCAATGCGGAGGTTGGAGGCGCGAATTGGGGTCAGTCCAGAAACCGTGAAATCTAAAAATCAGGAGGACTCACCCTTCGCCGGCCGGCCCTGACGCGACAGACTGTCAATCATGGCCACGGCGGTGGCCCTTCGCCTTTCCCGCGCCCCATCGGAAGCCTTGCCCTCTTGCGGGCGCGAATGAAACTTTTTACGGCCCGGCTTCAAGCGGCCGAGAGGATGATGCCCGGTCAGTGGGAGCTCACGACAACGACGAAGGGCGAGACCCGGGTCTTGAAGTACGGCGCCGATGCGGTCACCCTTGCGATAGCCAATGGAGACGCCCGTTCGGGACGCGAAGCGTTGGTAAGACTCCATACGAAGACGCGGTGCACGGTGGCCTTCTTCAAGGCCGAGGGAAGCAAAGTCTACACGCTGACGTGCCCCGACCGGACGGACCGGATCACCGAGACGTGTCGCGAGCTCGCTCGTCGCGCGGGGCTCAAATCAGGATTTCGGGTCTGACCCCTTGTAGACTCGCCCGCACTTTGCCTCTCTCACCGGGCGTCCGGCTTGGGCCTTACGAGATCCTGTCGCCGCTCGGCGCGGGCGGGATGGGCGAGGTGTACCGGGCGAGGGATTCGAAGCTCGGGCGAGACGTGGCGATCAAGGTGCTTCCGGTAGACGTGGCGGACGCTGAGAGCCTGGCTCGTTTCGAGCGAGAGGCGCGCTCGCTCGCGGCGCTCAACCATCCGGGGATCGTCACGATCTACGCGGTCGAGCAATCGGGCGAGACGCGATTCCTGGCCATGGAGCTCGTCGAGGGCGAGGGCCTCGACACGGCCATCGCGCCCGGAGGCTTCTCTCTCAGCCGCTTCTTCGAAATCGCCGTCCCGCTCGCCGATGCGCTGTCTGCGGCCCACGAGCGGGGCATCGTGCATCGGGATTTGAAGCCGGCGAACGTCATGATCACGCGCGAGGGAAGGGTCAAGGTGCTCGATTTCGGTCTGGCGAAGCTCGAGGCACCGGACTCCGGCTCGAACGCGACCGACATGAAGACAGAGAGCCGGGCCGACCTGACCCAGAAAGGCAGGGTCTTCGGCACGGTCGCCTACATGTCACCGGAGCAGGCGCGCGGCGGGAAGATCGACGCGAGGTCAGACGTCTTCTCGCTCGGAGTCGTCCTCTACCAGATGTTAACCGGCGAGCGGCCGTTCCGGGGCGACTCGGTGGCGGACATGATTTCCTCCATCCTGCGAGACCAGCCCCCTCCGCTCACCGAGGTCCGTCCGGACCTTCCCCCGCATCTTGGGAGGGTCCTCCGCCGCTGCCTCGAGAAGGAGCCGCGCGACCGTTACCAGACCTCGCGCGACGTGTACAACGAGCTGAAGGAACTGCGAGCCGAGACATCCCTGGCGTCCCCGGCGTCTTCACCGAAGCTCGAGAGCGCGACGGGGAGAAGGATGCGCGCTCCGTCCGGAGCCGTCACCCCCGCGGTCGTCGAGGAGAACGCCGCCCCCCGCGCGTCCGCACCGTGGAGGCGGGTGGCGTGGACCACCGGCATCGCTGCAATCCTCGTGGGGTTGACGCTGTACTTCGCGGGGCGTTCCGGGGTCCTTCATTGGCCATCTCGCCCGGGGGAGGCCGGGACGCAGCCCCATGCGATCCGATCGATTGCCGTTCTTCCCCTCGACAACTACTCGGGCGATCCCAACCAGGACTATTTCGCGGAGGGAATGACGGACGAGTTGACGTCGGATCTCGCAACCATCAGCCAGCTTCGCGTGATCTCACGCGGCTCGGTGATGCAATTCAAAGGTAAGAATCGGCCGCCGACCCCCGAAATCGCCAGGACGCTGAACGTCGATGCGATTGTGGAAGGCTCGGTGCTTCGGGCCGGCGACAAGGTTCGCATCACGGCCCAGTTGATCGACGCGCGGGCAGACCGGCATCTCTGGGCCAAGAGTTTCGAGCGCCGCTCGGGCGACGTTCTCGCGCTGCAGGACGAGCTCGCGTCGGCGATCGCCCGCGAGATCCACGTTCAGCTGACTCCGGCGGAGCAAACACGGCTTACCAGCGCTCGAAGCGTGAATCCCGCGGCTTACGACGCGTACCTCAAGGGCCGATACTTCTTCAACCGCCCGAGCGACGAGAACTTGACGAAAGCGATCAACTTTTTCGAAGAGACGGTCAAGCTCGATCCGAAATACGCACCCGCGTTCTCGGGCCTGTCTGACGCCTATCTCTGGGCGGGCTACAACGAGGGAGTCTGGACCGGCTCGGAGGCGAGGCCCAAGGCAAAAAGCGCGGCCGAGAAGGCCATCGAGCTGGATGACCAATCCGCCGAAGCTCACACCTCGCTTGCCAACTTCAAGCTCTGGTACGAATACGATTGGGCAGGCGCTGAGGTCGAGTTTCGTCGCGCTTTTGCGCTCAATCCGAATTACGCGTTCGCCCACGACCAGTTTGGCATCGGTCTCGCCCTTCAGGGAAGGTTCGACGAAGCGATCGCGGAGGGCACGCGAGCGGCCGAGCTCGACCCGCTTTCCCCCCAGATTCCCCTCGACTCGAGCGTCGGGCTCGCCTTCCAGGGGAAGTACCAGGCCGCGAAGGATCTGGTGAGGAGAGCCGCCGATCTCGATCCGACCTTGTTTTTCGCTCCCTGGGAAGCCGGCTGTATTGCCCTTCAAGAGGGCAACGTGCGCGACGCGGTCCTGATGTTCCGCAAGGCCAAGGCGATGGAATCGCCGGCGTTCGTGTCCGCCTGGCTCGCGTACGCCTATGGAGCTTCGGGCGACCGGGCGGGCGCGATGGCGGAGCTCGAGGATCTGAAGAAGAGGTCGTTGCGCGGTTCTGTGACGCCGTTCAACATGGCGCTGCTGTCTCTCGGTCTGGGCGATCGGGCGCGCGCGCTCGAATACCTCGAAAAAGCGTATGCCGCCGACTCGCAGTGGCTGGGGTGGCTCAAGAACGACCGGACCTTCGATCCTCTCCGCTCGGAACCGCGCTTCGCCGCGCTGGTGAAGAAGCTGAGATTGGAAAAGTAGCAGCCGCATCAAATCAATCGCTATGTTCGGAGGGTGACTGAAGGGCCGAGGACAGCGAAGAGGGCGCGTGGCACTCTGAAGTTGATAGGGAGGCCATGCAAAGGTTGGTGGGGTCAGGTTGGTGGGGTCAGACCCGAAATCCTGATTTCGCGGAGCGGAGTTTCTGCACGATGTGGTCGAGCTGGGCGGAGTATTGGGCCGGGCCGACGGCCCGCTCGAGTTCGGAGACGCCCCGTAGGAGATAGGACGCCTCCCGTCCAAAGTGCCGGGCCATCGCGGCAAGAGAGATGCCCCCGAATCGTTTTCCGACGTATCCCGCGAGGAATCTTGCGCTCGCGACCGTTCCTCCCCGCGCCCCGCTGCGCAGGATATCGGCCGGGATGCCCGTGACCTCGGCGACCGCGGCCGCGACTCGCGCCTCCGTCAAGCCTCGCAGGATCGGCTGAAGGGTTTCGAGCGCGATTC
>JBBSGZ010000136.1:0-10301 GCA_038253555.1 Thermoanaerobaculia bacterium | reverse complement strand
GGATGCAAGGAGCCGCGACGAAGGCGATGCCGCTGCATCGGGGAGGAGCGGCGACGCCGCAGACGGCCCCGCGCCGCCGCAACCGCTTGCGGTGGCTGGCCTTTTGCCCCCTCATCCTCACAATGAAAAGGTTCGCTTCAACTCAACTCCACCTTCATCGCAATCTGCAAAAGGCCAGACACGACGCCCGCATCCATTTTTCAGCAGCCTGCTAGGCTTGGAGCTTCTGACTCGCCTTCTGGAGCAGCAGGAAGCAGATCACCGCAAAGGCGACCGCGGAGAGGATCCCCCCGCTCACAACCCCGTTCTTCAAGGCGGGGAAGAGCTTCGATCCGAAGTCGAGTTTCTCGAGGAGGTTCGGCTTCTCCATGTGGAGCACGGTGTCTCCGAAGAAGGCGACGAAAGCGATCAAGACTCCGCCGAGAGAGCCCCCCGCGACGAGTCCCGTCGCATAGAGCATCCCCGATGAGAGCTCCGATTCCTCACCCGTAACGCCCTCTTTTTTCCGCCGCCGGGAGTCGACGAACGCCTTCAGCATCCCACCGATCCAGATAGGCGCGGTGGTCGAGATGGGCAGGTAGGCGCCGACGGCCCAGGATAGCGCATGCGCTCCGGCGAGCTGTGCCATGAAAGCGAGAAACACCCCGACCAGCACCGGCGCCCAGGGAAGATTCTGGGCCAGAAGACCCTTGATGATCGTGGCCATGAGGGTCGCCTGCGGGGCGGGAAGCTGCACGCCCCCGATGCCGTGGAGCTCGTTAGCGCCCTTGTAGGTCTTGTCGAGGATGAAGAGAGTGATCGCGATGAAAAAGGAGGAGGTCACGACTCCGATCAGGAATCCGTACTGCTGATATTTGGGGGTCGCGCCGACCAGAAACCCCGTTTTAAGATCCTGCGAGGTCGCGCCCGCGTTGGCTGCCGCGACACAGACGATCGCGCCGACGCAGAGGGCCACCGCCTGATAGACGTCTCCGCGCCAGCCGATCACGACAAACACCACGCACGTCGCCATGATCGTCGCGATGGTCATTCCGGAGATCGGATTCGAGGACGTGCCGATGATGCCCACGATCCGCGACGACACCGTTACGAAGAAGAAGCCGAACACGACGATCAGCACAGACATCAGCAGTGAGCCGGGAAAAGGCCCGTGAGGGAAACCCGGAAGCACGGCGAGGATGAGCACGATCGCGAGCGATCCGACCACCACCATCCCGATGCCGATGTCCTTTTCGGTTCTCTTGACGGAGACGCCCGCGCGGCCTTCGCCGAAGCTCTTGATTGATTCCCGGAACGCGGAGACGATCGTGGGCAGCGTCTTCAACAGAGTCATCACGCCAGCGCAGGCCACGGCCCCGGCGCCGATGTAGCGGATGTACGCGCGGTAAATCCAGTTCGCATACGAGTTGTTCGCCATCCAGGCATCGCTGAACCCCAGGTTATGCAGGTCGGACACGACGCGCGAGTCGGGGACGAAGATGGCGATCAAAGGGATCAGGGCCATCCACGCGAGCAGCCCGCCGGAGAAGAGCTCCGAAGCGATTCGGGGTCCGATGATGTAGCCGAGGCCCAGGTATTCCGGCGTGACGGCGACGTCGAGGGTTGCGGCGGGATACGTGACGGTCTCCTTTTTCGTCCGGAACCAGATGGGGGTCTCGTTCCAGAGCCCGAGGACGCCGTAGAGGAACTTGTAGAGGAGCGACGCGCCGACGCCCGCGAACACCGTTCGGGCGAGGTTGCCGCCCTTCTCTCCCGCGATCAAGACATCGGCGCACGCGGTTCCCTCGGGGTAGGGGAGATTTCCGTGCTCCTTCACGATGAGCGCGCGCCGAAGGGGAATCATGAAGAGGACGCCGAGCACGCCGCCGAAGATCGCGAGGATCGTGATCTGGAGGTACTGGAAGTAGCGCTCGCCGCCGGTCAGAAAGAGGAGGGCCGGGACCGTGAAAACGGTTCCAGCCGCCACCGACTCGCCGGCGGACCCGATCGTCTGGACGATGTTGTTCTCGAGGATCGTCGACCGGCCGATCTTTTTGAAGACGGCAATCGAGAGCACCGCGATGGGAACGGACGCCGACACCGTCAGGCCCGCCCGGAGCGCCAGGTAGACGGTCGCGGCGCCGAAGAGAATGCCGAAAAAGACTCCGAGCAGAATCGCTTTCGGGGTGAATTCCGGAATCGCCTGGTCGGCTGGGATGTAGGGGCGGAAATCCTGACCGCTATCCGAGTGGCTCGCCATGCAACCTCCCTCGTTTCCCGATGAGCGTTCGAATCTTGGCGGGGGATTATACGGGCAGGATTGGCAGCGCGGAGTCGGCGGGCTTCCGACGCAAGAAAGGGTCAGGAGGAAGGTGCGTAGTCAGCAGGTCCCGATTGCGCACCGCCTGCCTGGGGGCCTCCTCACCCCGAGCGCGGGGACGCCGTAAGCAGATCTGATTCCCGGCGCCGCCCTCCACATGAGTCCCGCCCCTCACCCCGACCCTCTCCCCCGGCGCGCGGGGAGAGGGGGCAGAGTTGCGCGTTAACCTCGATGGTGGCTACGCTCGCAGCGGGAGGAGTCTCCTGACCGAAGGGAAGGAGGAGCCTCCCGCTGCGGGAGCGTGAGCGAGCGAAGCGAGCGGAAGCGACGGTAAGCGACGGTAAGCGACGGTACCCGCCGCCGATCACACCCCTCACGTTCCGCCGAATCCGACGGTCACTTTTCCGCCGTCGACGATGACAGGCACTTCGCGGCCTCCCGACAGCCGCACCATGCGCTCGATCTCGGCGTTGTTGCCTTTGACGTTGACGTAAACGAACGGCACCTTGCGTTTTGCGTAGTCCTCACGGGCCGCTGTCGTGTAGGGTCACGTGTCTTTTCCAAAAATCTCGACGCGCGGAGTCTCCATCGGGCACCTCCGCATCGATCGTACCCCGGCGTCAAATCCCTCGAATGCTATGATTTTCGCCAATTCCCATGGCTTTCCTGCTGGCGCTCGCGCTCGGCCTCTTCGCCCTCCCCGCGCCCACGGCCGTGGCCGCCGAAGCGGCGTCTTCGGCCGGCGGCGGTGTCTCCGGCAAAGTGACGATCGTCAAAGCGGGCACCCCTCTGCCCGAGGCGGCGAACGCGGTCGTCTGGATCGAGGGGCTGCATTCGCCCGGAGGGGCCTTGCGCGCTTCCCGCGCCGAGATGAAAAGCCAGGGGAAAAAATTCGTTCCCCGGGTGATCGCCGTGTCGCGCGCCGGCGAGGTCCAGTTTCCCAACGTGGACCCGATCTACCACAACGTGTTTTCGGTTTCGGCGCCGAACCGCTTCGACCTGGGCCTCTACCGCAGCGGGGGATCGAAGGAAAAGCGATTCGAAGCGCCGGGACTCGTCCGCGTCTACTGCAACATCCACCCTCAGATGGTCGGGTTCGTGATGGTGGTCGACTCCGATTTCGCAACGGTCACCGGGCCCGACGGAGGATTCCGCTTCGCGGGAGTCCCTGCCGGGAACTGGACGGTCCGCGCCTGGCAGGAAGAGGGCGGCGAGGCTCAGGCCTCGGTTTCCTCTCGGGCGAAAACGGAGACGCCGCCGGTGACGCTCATGATGGATGCATCGGCTTATAAGGCGCAGCCGCACAAGAACAAGTACGGCAAGGAGTACCCCCCCTCCGCGCCGTCGGACGATGAGCGTTATTGAGCGCGCCTCGTCTTCGCTGACCGCCGGCACGGGCGCGAGCATCCGCATCCGGGGACTCAAGCTGCCCCCTCCGAAGCCCCCCCGATTTTCCCTGTCGCTCAAGATTTTCGCCGGGGCCGCGCTTCTGATCGCGATTTCGGTCGGCGGAGCGATCGCGATCTCCGCATACCGCGGCCGCCACGTCGCCGACGCGAAGATCGCGGAGGACCTGAAGAAAGCGGGGCCGGCGTGGGAGTCCTTCGAGCAGAACCGGTATGCCGGACTCCAGCGCGCCCTCGCTGTGGTCGTCAACAACGCCGGAATCATTTCCATGATGACGAGCGACGTCGACCCGGCCACCGCATTCGACACTCTGAAGAACGAGCAGGCCTCGGGAACAAGGGCAGACTTCCTGGTCGCGGTAAACCCGCGGGGCGCCGCGTTCCTGCGCACGGACAAGCCTCTCCCCTATTCTGCGGACCTTTCCCGGGTGCCCACGATCGCCTCGGCGCTCGAAGGCGAGAAGACGTCAGGAATCTGGCTCTCGGGCGGAAAGCTCTACAGCGTGGTGGCCGCACCGGTCCTGGAAGGCGGCACCCGGATCGTGGGCGTCATCGCCGCGGCGTTTCAGATCAACGACGAGGTCGCGATCGCGTTCAAATCCCTGATGAACGCGGAGGTCGTTTTCCTCGCCGACGAAGCAAAGCCGAAAGAACCGGGCCGTCCGATTCTCGCCGCCTCGACGCTGCAGAATCGCAGCGGGAGCGTCCTCGACGCGGTCCGCCGCCGCCCGGATCTCGTCGCCGCGGTGCTGCGCCAGGGCCGGACGATCGGCCCGCTCGCGCTCGATCTCGCGGGCGAGACCTACCTCGCGTACTTCGTTCCGCTCCGGTCCTCGACCGACATGCTCGTCGGATGCGCGGTGGCGCTCCGGAGCCGCGAAAAAGAGCTCGCGGCGTTCCGCACCATACAGAACACGCAGGTTTACGTGGGTCTCGCCGCCCTTCTCGTCGCGTTCGTGCTCTCCTTCCTCCTGGCGCGCCGGATCACAGGTCCGCTCGCACGGCTCCTTCGAGCGACCGAGGAGGTGCGCGTCGGAAATCTAGAGACCCCCGACCTTCCCATCGACTCCAAAGACGAGATCGGGATCCTCGCGAGGTCGTTCCGGGCGATGATCGAAGAGCTGAAGGAAAAAGAGGCGCTCGAAAAGTATCTCGGGGCGCTCACGCTGAATCTGGGCGATGAGGGCATCACTCTCGCGGCGTCCGGGAGGGTGGGCGTGACGACGGACGTATTGGTCGGGGGCCCTAATGCGACCGCCGGCTCGCGCTCCGCGGAGCCCCAGGTGGGGACTCTTTTCGCATCGCGTTACGAAATCCAGTCGATCCTCGGAAAGGGCGGAATGGGGATCGTCTACAAGGCCCTCGACCGCGACCTCGAGGACCTCGTCGCCATCAAGACGCTGCGCAACGAAGCGCTCTCCGCCGACCCCACTCTTCTCGACCGGTTCAAGCAGGAGATTCGGCTGGCGAGGAAGATTACGCACCCTAACATCCTTCGCACCCACGACCTCGGCGAAACCGGAGGGGTCCGGTACCTCTCGATGGAATTCGTGAAGGGAATCACGCTGAAGCACCTCGTCGAGCAGGACCAGCTCCTGCCGACGCCCGTCGCCCTGCGGATCGCCAAGCAGATGTGCGCTGGCCTCGCCGCGGCCCACGAAGTCGGCGTCATCCACCGCGACATCAAACCTCAAAACATCCTGATCGAGCCGACCGGCGGTCTCAAGATCATGGATTTCGGGATCGCACGGCTCACCCAGGAGCGCGGGATGACGGCGACGGGCACCGTCGTCGGAACGCCCGACTACATGTCGCCGGAACAGGCGCGAAACCTCAACCTCGACTTCCGCTCCGACATCTATTCGATGGGCGTCGTGCTCTACGAGATTTTCACCGGCACCCTCCCGTTCGACGGCGACTCTCCGATCGCGGTGGTGTTGAAGCATGTTCAGGAGAAGCCGCCGGCGCCGCAGTCGAAAAACCCCCGGATCGATCCGCGGATCGCGGGCATCATCCTGAAGTGCATGCAGAAGAGCCCGGACGACCGCTACCAGAGCGTCAACGCGCTCTACGAGGCGCTGACATCCTTCACGGCGGCGGCGGCCTGACGCGCCGTCGCGGACTTCCGTGGCTGTTTGTCCTGCTCCTCGCCGGGGCTCCGCCTCTTGCACGCGCGCAGACGGAGCCGGCGTTCTTCGAGGAGCGTCAGAAGCCCCATCTCGAATTTCAGTGGGACTTCCTCGCGCGATACGACCGCATCGAGAAACTCCGCTTCCGCCCGGACGTCCACCGCGGGCGGTTCGAATTCCGCCCGGAGCTCGACCTCGTACTCTCTGACCGGCTGCGGATCGGAGCGCGCGCGATCGGGGACCTTGGCACGGATCGGAACTCCGACAACGCGCGCAACTTCGACAACTACCGGAGCACCGGCTCTACTCTGGAGCGCTGGTTCGTCGAGGCAAAACCAGGCGCGTTCGACATCCGGCTCGGCAGTTTCGGGATGCCGCTCGTCGCGACCGAGATGCTCTGGGACCGCGACATCCAGTCGCTCGGCGCCGCGGCGGCGTGGCAACTCCCCGCCGGCTCGTCCACGTTGACCCTCGCGGCGGGCGCTTTTCGAGGTCCCCAGCGGGAAGGCGACCGGACGAGGGTTGGAGCGGGCCAGCTCGTCTGGCGATGGGGGGATCCGGCGGCGTTCGGCGTCGAGGCGGCCGGTTCCTTCTGGAGCTTCGAGCCCGATCGCCTGCGGCCGTCTTACATCCGCCAGAACTATTCGCAGCCGGCCTCGCGGGCCTTCGTCTCCCGCTACCGTATTGCCGACGCGATCGTCCGCATCCGGTTTCCAGTGGGGCCGGTGCCGATGACGGTGTCGTTGGACGGCCTCCGGAATTTCGGGTCGCGGGGCGAAGGGCGCGGCGAGGACAAGGCCTTCGAAGGGAGCGTCCTCGCCGGAGACGTCGGGACGCCCGGCCGGCTCCGCGGCTTCTACACCTACCAGTACGTCCAGAGAGACGCGGTTCTGGGGGCCTACAACACCGATGACTGGTGGTTTCACAGCTGGTACCGGGGTCACCGGTTCGGCCTCGCCATCACGGTCTTTCCGCGTGTGTTCGTCCAGGGCTCCGCACTGTTTCAGCAGCGCCTGGACCGCGACACGTGGCTGAACCGATTCACGGTCGACCTGGTGAAGATGTTTTGAAAGAGGGCGATGGGCGTGAAGCACCGGGCGCCGGGCGCTGGGCGCGAAACCGGATGTCAAACTTCGCCCGTCGCCATTCGCCTGGCCCGGGCACCCCCCTCGCCCCTCGCCTCTCGCCTCTCGCCTCCCGCCCCGCGCCCTCCTCCGTCATACAATCCGCGCAATGTCCAAGTCCGTCGTCGCCTGCGTGGAGGACCTGTTCTTCCGGTCGAAGATCGACGCCACCGCGCGGCATCTGGACGTCCCGGTCCGCTTCACCACGGCGCCGGGGCTCGCCTCCGCCTGCCGCGAGGCGGGGACGGTGGCGGCGCTGGTCGAGTTGTCCGACGTGGCGGTCGAGGCGATCGCCGCGATGCGCGCCAGCGGACCCGACGGCGCTCTGCCGGTCCTGGGCTTTTTGTCGCATGTGGATCGCGAGCTCGGCAAACGGGCGGAGGCGGCCGGCACGACCACCGTGATGCCCCGCAGCCAGTTCGCCGAAACCCTGCCCGAGCTTCTGATGGACCTGATGGCCCCCGGCACGAAGCGGGAAATGCAGGAAGAGCCTGAGCTCCCCGACGAATAACCGCCCGCCCCCCGGCGGGTCCCACAAAATATCCAAGGAGATTCGATGAGCGGAACGACCCGGCGCGACCTGTTGAAGGGAGCGGCGCTCCTTCCGATCGCCTCGCAGATCAAGAGTCCCCCGTCACCGGCGGGGCCCGCGGCCTCCCGTCCGGTCGTCGTCTCCTCAGCGAACGGCCTCGAAGCGGTCCGCAAGGCTTACGAGATGATCGCGTCGGGAAGCGACCCGCTCGAGTCGGTGATCTCGGGGGTCAACATCGTCGAGGACGATCCGAACGACGTGACGGTCGGCTACGGGGGCATTCCCAACGAGGAGGGAGTCGTCCAGCTCGACGCGTCCGTGATGGACGGTCGGACGATGAAGTCCGGCGCGGTCGGCGCTCTCGAGCACGTCAAAAACCCGTCGCGGGTCGCCCGCCTCGTGATGGACCAGACGAACCGCGCGTTCTTAGTCGGCGAGGGCGCCTTGAAGTTCGCGCGTGCGCACGGGGTTCCCGAGCAGAACCTGCTCACCGAACGCTCCCGGAAAATCTGGCTCTACTGGAAAGAGAAGCTGTCCGGAAAAGACGACTGGATGGAGCGGGGCGACGAAGAGCAGAAGGACCCGGATATCCGCTGGTACATCGAGAAGTTCGGGATCGAGGATTTTCGCCCCCAGGGGACGATCAATTGCAACGCGGTGACCTCCGCGGGAGACCTGGTCGGGACGACGACCACATCCGGCCTTTTCTTCAAGCTTCCCGGCCGCCTCGGCGACTCGCCCGTCATCGGCGCCGGACTCTACGTGGACGGGGAAATCGGCGCGTGCGGATCGACGGGATGGGGGGAGGGAAACATCCGCCTCTGCGGGTCCCATACCGTCGTCGAGCTGATGCGCCAGGGAAAATCCCCCCAGCAGGCCGCCCTGGCAACGCTCGAGCGGGTCATGAACGCGTCGAAATATTACCGCGACAAGAACGGCCGCCCCGATTTCCAGCTCAACTATTACGTCCTCAACAAGAAGGGCGAGTACGCCGGCGCCGCGCTCTGGAACGGATCGTACGGGATCGTCGCGGGCGCCAAAAAGTTCACCCCATCCCGCTTCGCCGTCGCGGACGCCTCCGGCGCGCGCCTGCAGGAATCAGCGTATCTGCTGAAGCGTTGACGAAATGGCCTGCGCCGATCCCCGCGCGGGTGGCGGCAGGCCTGCCCGGTCATCAAGGGCAAGCGCGGAGCGGACTCCCGGGTCTCCCGCGGCGGGCTGAAATCTGACACCGGACGGCCCGCGTCGCTCACAATAGATCGGTGCGTTCCCCCCGCCGCTTTCTCGCAGACTGGTTCGTCGCGGAGGTCACGCGCCAGCGGCGCTACTACCGCCGATTCGTCTACAACGACGCCGTCAAGCTGAAGGCGACGATCGCGCCCGGAGACGTCCTTCTGGTCGACGGGGACCAGCGAGTCTCCCAGGCCGTCAAGTACCTCACCCAGTCCTCCTGGTCCCACAGCGCTCTCTACATCGGCGACGCGCTGCTCCGCCGCGATCCGGAGACCCGCGCCCGCACGCAGCGCCGCTTCGGCCGGGAATCGAAGTTTCTGGTCCTGGAGGCCCTGGTCGCCGAGGGAGTCGTCGTTTCGCCGCTCATGAAGTACATCGATTTCAACATCCGGATCTGCCGGCCGATGCGCCTGCGTCCGGAGGATCTGGCGTTGGTCTTCGAACACGTCCTCTCCCGCGTGGGGCATCAGTACGACCGGAGAAACTTTCTCGACCTGACGCGGTATCTACTCCCCTTCCACCTCATCCCGCCGCGGCTTCAGGAAGACGCTCTGCATTTCGGTAGCGGCGTGGCGACCGAGACGATCTGCTCGACGCTGCTCGCGGAAGCGTTCGCCAGGGTGCAGTACCCGATCCTGCCGCAGCAGGTGCGTCGGCCGGCCACCACGCCCGGCGAGCGCCTTCGCCAGCAGATCCTGGGCCGGCCGACGCGGAGGGCCTACAGCGGCCTGCTCCGCGCGCGGCATCCGACGCTCTGCGTTCCGCGCGACTTCGACCTATCGCCCTACTTCGAGATCGTGAAGTTCAACGCGCGCGACGAAGCGCAATTCGACTATCGCACGCTCGAATGGGAGGCGGCGGGGACGCCCGAAGCCGCGGGAGGAGCCGCCCCGGCCGAAGAGAGGGAAGCTGCCCTCGCGCGGCTCTCGTCGATCGGCCGGAAGCGAGCGCCGACGGGGGAGCTGAACCGGAAAGTGTGAGCGGCGATTATCCGCATGACTTTCCGAAGGGATAGACGGCGGACAGGCCGGCGTTTACCCCTGCGGCGCGCTTCCGCCCCGGCCGCCGGAAAGGATCGTGTTGACGGCGTCGAGTCGGCGTTCCAGCGCCTTCCGGAGCTTGCCCACTTCCCCTTCCGCGGCGGAAAATCGAACGCTGTCCCCCTGAAACTCCATGCGGAGCACGGCATCGCGATCCTCGGGCATCAGGCCGAGCATCCCCGCGCGATAAGCGCGCATCCATTCGGGGGAGGGCTCGGAGTCGAGCCGCGCACGGTAATACGTCCGGCCATCCGGCGCGGGGCCTTCGGGAGCGGGCGCCTCGGGCGAGAGCCAGACACGGTGCGTCGGCGCGGCCTCGCCGGGCCGGCGACGAATGGGCTTGCGGTATTGGGGTCTGCGCGGAATGGGAGCCTCCTCGTTTCCAGAGTTCAGGCGGATTCTGTCACGGAGAGCCCGGGTTGTCAGGTTTCAAGTACGGGGAAACGGTGGGGGGGCGAGCGGGCCTGGAGTCCCGCGGCGAGCGGTTGCCGATTGGAATGGCAGACCGGCCGCAACGGACGGCGGCCTTCCGACGCGC
>JBBSGZ010000135.1:0-10383 GCA_038253555.1 Thermoanaerobaculia bacterium | reverse complement strand
GACCGGGACGGTCGCCGCCGTAGAACCGTGGGGCCGGGTGCGCCCCCCGCCGAGGGCGCCGGGCGTCAGGGGCCAGCGGGGTCCGGGCGACCGGGCGCGCGCCCCCCCACCGCCGGTCGGCTCGCCTGTTGGCTCGACCGCCCGGCTGGTCCCTTCGTTCGCTTCGGCTCCCGCCCCGAGAGGCTCCTCCCTCCCTCTGGTCGGGAGACTCCTCTCGGGGCGAGCTTAACCATCATCGTGGTTAATGCGCAGCTCTGCTCCCTCGCCCCGCGCTCCGGGAGAGGGTTGGGGTGAGGGGATCCGGCAGGTAAGCGGCTGACATTCGCCATGGCAGCTGACTGCGCCCTCGCCGGCGTCTCCCGGAGCGCATGAGAGAATTTGCGGGTGCCCATTTCGGATCGAGATCGTGTCCTGGGAGAACGCCTCGAGGAGCTCTATCTCGCGTACGGCCCTGAAACCCGCGACTCCGATCCCATCGTCTTCATCGGGCGATATGAATTTCCCGAGGACCGGGAAGTCGTCGGATGGATCGCCTCGGCGTTCGCGTACGGCCGCGTCGCCACGATTCAGAAGAACGTCGCCCAGATCCTGGAGGCTCTCGGGCCGCGGCCGGCGGAAACACTCGATCGGATCGACGATTTCGCGGGCTTCGCGGCTGATGCGCTGCCCGCCTTCCGGCATCGCTTCCACGGCCCCGAGGATGCCGCCGCGCTGCTCCTGGCGATCGCCCTGGCGCGGCGGGAGGCAGGCTCCGTCGGTGCTTTCTTCCAAAGAGAGCTTCGGCCCGACGAGCCCGACGTGGCGGGCCTTCTCTCGCGGGTCGTCCGGCGCATCGAGGCGTTCGACTATCGCCCGGCTCTCGGCTCCCGTTCCCTGCCGGCGCGGCACCCCGCTCGCTTCTTCTTCCCGGACCCGGCCTCCGGGTCCGCCTGCAAGCGCTGGAACCTCTATCTGCGGTGGATGGTGCGCAAGGATCTTCTCGACTTCGGTCTCTGGCCCGCGATTTCGCCGTCCCGCCTGGTCATCCCGACGGACACACACATCCACCTCGTGGCCCGGCGACTCGGCCTGACGCGCCGGCGGTCGGCCGACTGGCGGACCGCTCGGGAAATCACGGACCGGCTGGCGCGGTTTGACCCGTCTGACCCGGTCCGCTTCGACTTCGCCCTCTGCCGCATCGGGATCTTCGGAATCTGTCAGCCCCGCGCCGCGCTGTCGCGATGCGCCGAATGCGCCGCCCGACAGGCCTGCGCGACGGGAAAGCGGCGCGCCGCATGAGCGTCCGCACGCGGCCTCTCCTGACGATCGGGTTCGCCGTGCTCCTCGGCAGCGTCTCGGCCGTGTTCCTCCGTTCCTTGAAGCCTCCCGATTCGCCGTCCGGAAGCCTCGCATTTCTCTCCGCGGCCAAAGCGCTGCCCGTCGTCGACCGCCAGGGGAAAGTCACGGACCTCACACGCGAAAAAGGGCGGCTGATGGTGATTCATTTCTGGGCGACGTGGTGTCCTCCCTGCGTCGAAGAGATCCCCGCGCTCTCCCGCTTCTGGGACCGCTACCGCAACCGCGCCGACATCGCGCTGTACGCGATCTCCGTGGACAAGGACTGGAAGGTCGTCGAAGAGTTCAACCGCAAGAACCCCAACACACTTCCGATCTACCGCGACCCGGATTCCTCGACCGCCCAGCGGTTCGGTTCAACGCAGTATCCCGAAACCTACATCACCAACAAGGCGGGACGCGTGCTCTACCGGGTCCAGGGCGCGATCGACTGGAACGACGCCGAAATCCAGAAGCGCATCGAGCAGCTGCTGAGCGGAGGCTGAAAAGAGGGCGGCTCTCCGCTCTCGATTCCGGTTTTCACCTTTCGGTTTTTTTTTGACTCGCGTCCCGGCCCGGGGACGCAGTCTCCAGCCCGGCGTCCGATTCCCGATCCCCGATCCCCGGTTCCGGATCGGACCTCCCTGGCGCCCTCAGCCCTGGCGCCCTCAGCAGCCACAGGAAGAGGACCACCCCCGCCGCGGAAAAGCCGATGCTCGCCCAGTAGTAGGCGAGACTTTCGTCTGCGGGCATCGCCCGGTTACCGGCCGCCGGGGGCGGGCGGCGCGGGCGAGCCGCCCGTGGTCAGAGGAGGCGCGCCGAACCGGGCCTGCGGAGCCATCGCGGCCGGAGACGCGGACGGACGGGCCGAAGCTCTTTTCCCGGCGGATGCGGGCGGCCGGCTCTCCCCCGGCCCGGCGTCGGTCGACGCGGCGGGATTGGCGGCGGGCGCGGTCCCGCCGTTGATGCCGATGGACCACACGTAGTCCCGGAGGGCCGCGGTGACGGCGTTCGGGTCGGAGAGGAACGCCTTCGCCGCTTCGTCGCCGCCCAGCATCCGACCGTACTCCTCGCGGTCTTTGGCGAACGCGGGCGCGTCGATCATTCCGCCGAGCGGAGACGTGCGTTTGCCGTCATCGGCTTTGGGAAAATTCGTGGGCATGCGGGTGCCCGGCATCCACTCGTCGGGACGGCGGATCCAGTCGTTGATCCAGTCGTGGCGCAGCCGACCCGAGGCCATCTGGAGGTTCGGCGCCAGGTTCGCCTTGTCGAGACCCGGCGCATTTAACTCCTGCTCGCTGCGCGGATGGCACTGCTTGCACTTCAAGAGCTCGAAGGTCTTCTTCCCGGCGGCCCATCGCGCGGGCGCCGTCTCGTAGGCGGCGACCAGGAAGGGATATTGCGCGCGATCCAGAAACGCGAAGTAACGGGTCAGGTCGTTCAAGTCGCGCTCGGAGAACCCGAACGTCGGCATGTGCACCTGGAGCCAGGGCCGGATCTCTCCCGTCTTCGGAGCCTTCAGGAAGGCGAAGAGCCAGTTGCTCTGCACCTTCGCCCCTTCGCCCTGGATGATCGGCGGCGCGAGGGACGGGTCGGGGACGAGAGACCGGAAAGACCCGCCGAAGCCCTCGATGATGTGGCAGCCCTGGCAGTTGTTGTTCTTGACGATGCGGCGCCCGCGCTCGATGGCGGATTCCTGCCCGTTCAACTCCTTCACCGCCGCCGTGGAGGCGTTCAACTTCTGAAGGCCCAGCACGACGGTGACGAGCTCTTCCTGTTCCTGCGGCGAGAGCCGGAAGTTCGGCATCCGCAGCTTCTCTTCCCACCCGCGGGCCCGATCGCGGTCGAAGATCCGCGGGGCCGCGAGCTTCGTCTGAAACCAGTCCTCGCGGGTGTGGTTCACATGCACGAATCCGAAGTCGAGGCGGTGGACGGCCTTCGAGCCCTCCTCCGTCAGCTCGGTGCCGATCGGCTTCGCGTCTTCGAAGCCGGGGATCTTGTGGCACGCGTAGCAGCCGTAGTGCGCGATGAGCTTCTCGCCCGTGTAGACCTCCTTCGCGTGCTGGTCCATGCGCGCGAGGTCCGCCTTCGCGTCGAAGATGGTCTTGTTCGACATTTCGAAATAGAGCGCGATCCTGTCGAGGGTCTGCGCGTCGGTGCGGGGCAGTTCCTGCTGTTCGAACTCCGGCCGGCTCTTCAGCGTCGTCAGGTACTCGGCGACGTCCAGGGCTTCGGCGTCCGTCAGGCGGACATTAGGCATCTTGGTGTCGGGGCTCCAGGCCTTCGGATCCTTGATCCAGTGGAAGAGCCAGTCGCGACTGACCTTGGCGCCGACTCCGGCCAGGTTTGGCCCGAACTGCCGGTACGTGCCGACTAAATCGCGGGGCGCGTTGGGATCCACCATGTGACAACCCATGCAGCCGCGGTCGGCCAGAAGCTGCTGGCCGCGGGCCGGGTCGCCTCGGCCCTCGACGGGCGGGACGCTCGCCGTGCGCGACCTGTCAAAGAGGTAAGCGACGATCGAGTTGACCATCGTGTCGTTCTCGATCCGCCCCGTGGAGTTCATTTTCTGCTGCGCCTGGTTCGGTTTTTGAGGGCCGGACACATTGACGAAATTCTCGAGATAGAAGAACGTCGGCATCTTCGTGCTCGGGCGGAACGAAGCCGGATTCATGACCCACCGCGTCGTCCAGTCCTTCGTCACCTTCGACGCGACCTTCTCGAGCGACGGACCCACCCGGGGGAGTCCCTGCTTCTCGAGCCCCTCGATGCGGTGACAGCCCCAGCAGCCGAGTCCCTCCACGAGACGCAGGCCCGCGTTCAACTTGGGCGCGTCGGGAATGTTCGCCTGGTCGGAGTGGCAGCGATAACAACCCGACTGAGCGAATTTCATGGGGAGGATCGGCGTCTCGTTGAATCGATCGAACTCCCAGTCATATTTTTTCTTCCAGACCGCGAGCTGTTTCTCCCCCACCGGCGAGTGGCCGGCCGACCAGAACGAGGTGGCGCGGTCGCGCCCTCCGTGGCAGGGCGTGCAGCCGAACTCGTTCGAGGGGTGCGGCGATTCGCTGCCCACCATCAGGTTCAGCTTCGGGTGCGTGCGGAAGGCGACGCGCTGCGCGTCTTCGAAGCCCTTGCGGTCCGCCGCGATGTGGCACGTCGCGCAGCGGTCCACGCGGGGGATTTTCATGAAGTTGACGTCGTTGTAGTGCTCGGGCAGCTGGACTTGCTGGACCCGAAGGGAGGGATTGATCATGTCGAGAATCGGGGAGTTCCGGACCTGAAAGATCGTGTCCTGCTTCAGAGCTCCGAGCTTCTGCCGCGACAGCTTGTAATCGGCGGAGAGCTTTTCGATGCTCGCGTCGACCTGGTCGCGGCGCCCGGTGATCCGGGCGATTTCCGCGTCGAGCTCCGCATCCGAGCGCTTGAGCGTCGCCAGCCGCACGGAGGTGTCGTCGAGTTTCTTCTGGATGCGGTCGACGTCGCGCTTGGCCGAGGGCGCCGACTTCGGCACGTTCGCGAGGGCGTCTTCGTACTTGTACCGCTCCGCGTCGAAGGACGCCTTCGTGAACTTGTAGTCCTGGTCCGCGGCATAGAGCTGCGGCTCGAGCTTTTTCTTTTTCGCCTCCAGTCGCGAGAGCGCCTTGCGGTGCGCCGCGATCTGCGCCCGCGCGGCGGCGAGATCTGTCCGCAGCGTGTCGCGCTCCTCGCCGTACGCTTTCTCGCGCGCCGCCCTCGTGGCCGCGCGGGTCTTCTTCGCGTCGAGCCGCATGAACGACCGCTGCATCGTCTTCCAGTCGCGCGAGTAGTCCGCGATGACCATGAAGATGAAGACGAGGGCCAGGACCGTCCCGGCAATGAAGAACACCCGATTCAACTTCGGGATGTTGTAGTGGTGATCGATCGGTTCGGCAGGTGGGCGGCGGGGCATTTTTCAGGCGCTCGGCGCTGGACGGTGGGCGCTCGGCGGACGGAGAACGATCCTCCGTGCTTCGCCCCGCGCCTCTCGCCTCCCGCCCATCGCCCTCCTCATATATTGAACGCGAACTCCGGGATGTTGACCACGTACTTGAGATTGAAGAACCACCGCAGATACATCTTGATCGGCAGCGAGATCATGATGAGGACGAGGCTCACTCCGATCAGGTACCGCGGGGTGCCCATCTTCTCGTAGAACCGCCGCAGCAGCGTCTTCGAAAGAAGAAGAGGCAGCGCGGCGACGTAGAACCCCACGATCACCAGACCGAAGATCTCGCGGATCAGCCAGAAGTTCGGCAGCGAGCGCTTCAGCATCTTGATCCAGATGATCTCGGAAAGGTTGATGTTGTTCAGAGGCACGAGCTTGTTGACGTCCCAGAATTCGTAAGGCCCGAAGAAGTTCCAGTTCGGCCCCCGCAGAAACGTCCCGAGCGCGATCAAAGTGCACCAGAGCACGAGAAACCCGAGCAGGAAGAGGGTGATCTCCCACTTGCGCTCTCGGAAGGTGAAGTAGCCGTTCCCCTTCGGGTTGGTGTCGATGTAAGGGATCGCCATGAGGCCGACGATGATGAGCGACGGGAGAACGACGCCGGCGAGCCAGGGATCGTAGTAAACCAGCATCTCCTGGAGGCCCAGGAAGTACCAGGGGGCCTTCGCCGGATTGGGCGAGTCGGTGGGATTCGCCGGCTCTTCGAGCGGGGCCTTCAAAAAGATCGACCAGACGATCATGACGGCCATCACCACGACGAGACAGATCAGCTCCACGTACACGAGGTCGGGCCAGGAGAAGACTTTCTGAGCGGAGTCCTCGGCTTCGATCGTCGGAAGCCCCGCCGCGATCCGCCGGTCGTTCTCGTACGCCTGGTTCATGGCGAACCAGAAGAAGAAGCCGACGAGGAAGATCATGCCGACGATTGGCACGTTGTCGGGCAGCGAAGCGACGGCGTTGAAATTGGGGTCGAGGTAGGAGAGGCCCATCCCGCCGCCGATGGCAATCAGGAGAAAAAGGCCGCCGCGCTTCGACCAGAGCAGCCTCGACCGCAGCCCGACCAGCAGCAGCACGAGCATCGCCGTGACGAGGTACTGCGGGGCGGAGAGGAAGTTGATCGCCGCTTTGAAGGCGTTGATGACGGGCATCTTAAATACTGCCGGGCGCTGGGGGTTGGGCGCCGGGCGCTGGGCGGGAGGAGGCTGAGACGGACATGGGCTGGCGACAGCTTCCGTCGCCCGGCGCCTCCCGTCCCTCGCCTCTCGCCCTCCTCCTCACACCGGCCCCGAAATGCCGCCGTCCTTGCGGACGCGCCAGAAGTGGACCGCCATCAGGAAGGCCGCGATCAAAGGGATGCCGACGCAGTGGAGGACGTAGAACCTCAGGAGGGCCCCGGCGCCGACGAACCTTCCGCCGAGCAGCCCGAAACGCGCATCGTTCGTGGAGGTCACGAGCGGGATGTCCCCGATCTTCAAGAGGCCCGTTCCCGGCCCCTGGATGCCGATGAGAGGGGTCGCGGAGGCCATGTTCGATCCCACGGTGATCGCCCAGATGGCCAGCTGGTCCCAGGGGAGCAGGTACCCGGTGAAGGAAAGGAGCAGCGTCAGCACGAGCAGGATCACCCCGATGACCCAGTTGAACTCGCGGGGCGGCTTGTAAGACCCCGTCATGAAGACGCGGAACATGTGGATCCAGACCGAGATCACCATCGCGTGGGCGCCCCAGCGGTGCACTTCCCGCATGATCCCGAACGGAACCTGTTCCCGAAGGTCCAGGATGTCGACGAAGGCGTATTCGACGGTCGGGCGGTAATAAAACATGAGGAGAAGGCCGGTGAACGTCAGGACCAGGAAGAGAAAGAAGGTCACGCCGCCGGCGCACCACGTGTAGCGCATCTTCACGCCCGACCTGCGGGTCTTGACCGGATGCAGGTGAAGGACGACGTTCCCGAGCATCGCGAGGACGCGCTTTCGGTTGGTGTTCGGGACGCCCACCCGGAAGATGGACTTCCAGATCTGGCTCGCGACAATCTGCTCTTGTACCTGGCGCCAACGAGGAACCAAAAAAACCTCCGCTTTCGAGAGGGAACCGGGCCGGGCTCAGACCATCTTCACGAATGCCTTGGCATCGCTCCACTGACCTCGTTCGTAGAGATACCGCGTGGCCTTGTCGACGACGATCTGGCCGTCGTCGGGGGAAAGCGCGATCTCAGCCCTCTCGAGCGGCCGGGGTGTGGGGCCCTCAAAGTTGATCCCCGAGATGTAATAGCCCGACCCGTGGCAGGGGCACTTGAACTTGTTCTGGGCCGCCAGCCAATTGGGCGTGCATCCCAGGTGGGTGCAGACAGCGATGAGAGCGTAGATCGAGTCGGTGTTGCGCACGATCCAGACGCCGAATTTCTCCTTCCACCGTTCGTCCACGCCCGGGCTGTAGTTGGAGGGATCCCCGGCCTTGAACCGCGTGGGCGGTTCGAAAAGCACGTTGGGGAAGAGAAATCGGACGGTCGCGGTCAGGCCGACGACGGTCGCCGCCGTGAAACCGAGCCACGCGGCAGTCATCCACTTCAGGGTGGAGCGCCGTGTGAGCCCGTCGGCGAAGACCTCGTCCGACGGAGAGGGGGCCTGTTTTTCTACCGTGGCCATGGATCGGGGCTCAGACTACCAAAACGACGGCGGGGCGCTCAAGGATTCCGGAGGTCTTCGCGGGGGGCGCGCTCGCCGATCCGCGCGTCGCATCTGCCGCCCGCCGCGCCGCCTCGCGGACGCGCAGGTTCGGGTCCTCGCGCGCGACCCGGTCGATGAGCGCCAGGCTTCCGGGATCTCGAAGGATCGCGAGCGCCTGCAGGGCCGAGATCATCGCGGTTTCGGTCTGCTCGCCGGACAGCGCCGCCTGGCGCGCGAGAGCGCCGCGGTCCGCCATCCCGCGCAGAACCTCGACTCCGGCGCCGTCGTGAAGCAGCGCGAGCGCGACCGCCGCGTTCCATCGCACGTCCGCGACCGGATCGCCGAGGAGGACCCGGAGCCGCGGCCCGGCGCGGGGATCACCGAGCTTTCCGAGCACGTACGCCGCCATCTTGCGGGCGCCGGGGTCGGAAGAAGACGAGCTCTCGACGACCGTATCGACGGCCCCGCGGTCGCCGATCATCCCGAGTCCCCAGATCGCGTAGAGCCGCGTCTCCGGGTCGCCATCCCGCGCGGCGGCGAGCAGCTGCGGGAGCGCGGCGCGATCCTGCAGCTTTCCGAGGACGAGCACCAGGTAGCGTCGGACCTTGACGTCGTCCGGGCGCTTTCCCGACAGGCCCTCGAAAACGCGCCGGGTCTCCGCGGAGAGCGCATCGCGCTCCGGTCCCGCCGGCATGTGCCCGATCGTCCGGGAGAGCTCGAAGGCGGCCTGCCAGCGCCGGTTGGCAGTCCCGCCCCGGACTTCCGCCAGCTCGTCGGCGGGAGAGCGCCGCTCGAACGTCATCAGGTTGAAGACGAAGAAAATGACGAGCGCCGTCCCCACGACGAGAAGGGGAAGAACGAAAAACCGGGCGACGGTCGCTCCCCGGGCCGGCGCTTCGTCTTCTTCGGACTCGGCGGCCGAATCCGGGTCCGCGTCGCGGTCTTCGGTCACAGGACCGGGAGATATCGCTTCGCGGAGGTGATGGGGTTCGGAACGAAGATCGCGTCTTTCTCGCAGACGGTCTCGCAGAGGCGGCAGGAGACGCACGGGCCGGAATCCACTTCGGCGATCTTGTGGAAAGTCTCCTTCAAGGGATCCTCGATCAGGTAGATGCAGTCGAACGGGCAGATGTCGATGCAGAACTCGCAGCCGGTGCACAGATCCCGGTCGACGATGGCCTTTGGGATGTCACGGGGCTTCACCTTTTCGACCAGGAGTCCCCGATTGTCCTGAATGCAGGAGACGGGGCAATAGCGGGCGCAGACCGAGCAGTCGATGCAGCGGTCCTCGTGAATGACGTATTTCTCGCTCTTGTCGCCCGTGATCGTGTGCGTGGGGCACTTGATCTCGCACACCCCACAGCCGATGCACGTGTCTGTAATGAAATGAGGCATTTGTCGCAAGTCCCTCGCGGAGAGCGGGTTCGTTCCGTTCTGAAAATATCACAGCCGGCGCAGGATCTCGCTCTCCCGGGGGCCGGGGGAAGGGGCCTTGCCTTCCTTTCCCCCGCTCTCGCGGGTGGAGAGGGGAGGTCAGCGCCGGCTCGCGTGCTGTTTGTGGGGTGCCGGGAGGCGAGCGGGTCATACACGCTCGACCCGGGACAGACACGCCCGGAACCTTTTCCGACAGAATGCGTTCCCATGGGCATGAAAGAAGTCCGCGCGGTCGTCGTGGGTCTGCTCGTGGTCGTTCTGGCGGCCCTGGCGATTTCGATGTGGCGGCGGCCCGCCCGGGAGCTCCGCCGGGTCGGCGGGTACCGCGTCGAGATCAGCAAGGCCGAAGACGGCCGGGGGCGCCGCCACGTGGCGTTCACGGTCCCGATCAGCCTCGTGGCCCGGGTCGCCTCGCTGGTCCCGATCTCGGACATCGGCGGCAACATGAAAGCCGACTTCGGCGACGGCGAGATCACCGCGCGGGACATCCTCGACGCCGCCAACGCGAGCGCGCCGGGCAAACCGGGCGTCATCACGCGCGGGCACTCGCATATCGAGGTCCTCTCCGAAGGTCCCGTTCTGGACATCCAGGCGAAAGACGACTGGGACAAGAGCGTGCACATCCGCGTGCCTCGCGCGCTGGTCGATTCCCTTTCGAAGGAGAGCCGGGTTTCCCCGAAGGACATCCTCCGCCGGTTAGACGAGCTCGGCCCCGGAGACATCGTGTCGATCCGGGACCGCGACAACGACGTGACGATCACGGCGCAGGCCAGGTGAGCTGAGCTCTTCCTCCCCATCGCCTCCCCCCCGGCAAAGTTGTTTCGCCGCTCCCCGCTACGTTGATCCTCCTCGAGTCAGCGGGCAACGGCCCCTCACCCCAACCCTCTCCCTGTTCAGCCCGGACAGATGGTGGACAGGTGTTCGGGGACATGGTGGACACCTTTACGGGCGGAAGATTGGGCTCAGGAGGGCCGATCCGATGCCATGGAGCGAGGTATCCATTAT
>JBBSGZ010000134.1:0-10512 GCA_038253555.1 Thermoanaerobaculia bacterium | reverse complement strand
GGACGAGGCGAACGGTCGAGGCCGCCGGCCGAGCCGTTCGCCGGTGCCGTCGCCGCGCCCGGCGAAGGCACGTCCCGAAGTGAGCGGAGGCGACGTTACACCGTCCGCCACGCAATCGCCGCGAGCACGACGGCGCCGCCCGCCACCGCATACGCGCCCGGGCGCTCGCCCAGGAACAGGAACACCCAGATCGGATTTGCAATCGGTTCCAGCATTCCGAAGAGCGCCGCCGAGGTGGCCGTGACGTGCCTCAGTCCGCGCACGAAGAGGACGTATGCTCCCGCGATCTGAAAGAGGCCGAGGGCGGCGAGAATGGCGGCGGATTTCGGAGAAAGAGCGAGGTCCCGCCAGACGAACGGGAGCAGCGCGGCGCACGCGAGGACGTTCCCGTAGGTCACGGCCGCCTTCGCCCCCCCGTTCCGTTCGCTCCGCAAGGCGAGGACGAGGATCGCGAAGAAGACGCCGGAGAGCAGCCCCATGAGATCGCCGGCGCCCCCCGAATGAAATTTGCCAACGAAGAAGAGCGCCATCCCGCAGAGCGCAACGGCAATCGCCACGGCGTCGCGGCGCCGGGCCGGCTCCCGCAGCACGATCGGGGAAAAGATCAGTACCCACACCACACCGCTGTACTGGAGAAAGATCGCGTTGGCCGCGGTCGTCCATTTTGTCGCGACGACGAACGTGGTCAGGCACGCGGCGTAGCTGACCAGGGCGGCGACGAAGGCGGGAGTCCAGCGGGGAACGCGCGGCCGAAGCAGGATCAGGAGGGCGAGCGCCGCGACTCCCGAGCGGAAGAACGCCACTTTGAGCGCGGGATCGGAGAGAGCCTTCACGCCGATGCCGCCCGTCGACCAGAGGAGCGCCGCCGACAGGACGAGAAGCGCCCCCCGGCGCGTGGACGTCAAGTCGACCCCGTGGGGAGGGTCGCCGCTGCGAGTCTTGCGCGGAAAAAGCCGGCGCCGCCGCTCACGTCGCGTCGGACAGCCGCCTCAGGCGGGAAGGACGGCCCGCGTCGTGGCAGCGCACGCAGTACCGGGCGGAGCGAAACGCGCGGAATCGCCGGAAGATCTCGCGGCACCCCTCGCACTCGTACGCGACTTTCTTTCTTTCGCGAAATTGCCGCAGCGCCTCCGTCTCGGGGGCGGGAGAGCGCCGCGCGCCAAGTTGTTGCGCGAGCCGCCAGAACAGCGCGCCGTGGCCGACGCGGGCGCCCCGCAGCCTGTAGGCCCAGGCGTGCGCCGCCTCGTGCCGCAGGGTGTCGATCCGTTCGGTGTCCGACAGGTGCGCCGAGATCGTGATCCGGTGGGGCATGCCGTACACGATCTCGCCACCGGTCAATTTGCGCCGCGACAGGCGGACGGCCGCCGGGCCGAGCCCGAAGCGAGCGGCGAGGCGGTCGTAGTGCATCTGCAATAGAGCCTCGGGGTCGAGTGCGCCGACCGGAAAAAGGAGGCTCACGTGCATTAGATTAGCGCGGTACCCTGAAGGAGGAAAAATGGTTCGCAAAATCGCGGCATCGTTCTTCGGATTCCTCGCGCTCGCCGTCTCGCTCGCGGCGCAGGAACCCAGCCGGATGGTGGAATTTTCGAGCGGCAGCGAAAAGGCTTCGGCGTATCTCGCCGCCCCGGGGGGCGCCGGGCGGAAGCCCGCGGTGATCGTCATCCAGGAATGGTGGGGCTTAAACGACTTCGTGAAGTCAAAAGCCGACGAATTTTCGAAACAGGGCTACGTCGCCCTGGCGGTCGATCTCTACCGCGGCAAGGTGGCGACTGACGCCGACACGGCGCACCAGCTCATGAGGGGCCTTCCGGAAGACCGCGCGATCCGGGACTTGAAATCGGCCGTGGCCTGGCTTCGGTCCCGACCCGACGTCGACGGAAAAAAGATCGCCGCGATCGGATGGTGCATGGGCGGCGGGTACTCCCTCGGACTCGCGCTGGCGGAGCCCACGCTCGCGGGAGCGGTGATCAACTACGGCCGGCTCGTCACGGAAGATGCGACCATCGCCTCTCTGAAGGTCCCGCTGCTCGGGAACTTCGGTGGACAGGACCAGGGCATCCCTCCCGACTCCGTCCGCGAGTTCGACCGCAAGGCCCGGGCCGCCGGAAAGTCCGTCGACTTCAAAATCTATCCCGAGGCGGGACACGGGTTCGCATCCGCCAGCGACCCGAAAGTCTTCCGTGCCGAGGACGCAAAGGATGCGAACGCGCGCTCCAATGCTTTCCTGGCCAGGGTGCTGAAGGGCTGAACGAGAAGGCGTCGCGCCGGGCGCCGGGCGGGAGGCGGAGGAAAAGGGGCGAGTCCCCTTTTGAATTTCTCGTCCAGCGCCCGGAGCCGTCCCCCCTGTTAAGATCCCCGTCCGTTCGAGAGGAGGACCGATTCCGATGGGCATGTACATCATCGCGGAACCCTGCATCGGCACGAAGGACACCGCCTGCGTCGACGTGTGTCCCGTCGACTGCATTCATCCGCGTAAGGACGAGAAGGAATTCGAGGCGGCCGAGATGCTTTACATCGACCCCGACGTGTGTATCCAGTGCGGCAACTGCGAGCCGGCCTGTCCCGTGACCGCGATCTTCACCGAGGAGACGATTCCTGAAAAGTGGAAGCACTATCTCCAGGTGAACGCGGACTGGTACAAGAATCGGACCTGACCGGCACGCTGCCGCTCCCCGGAAACGGCGCCAGACCGAAGCGGGAGCCCGGCTGCTCCCGTTCGCGTTCGCTGGTTTCCACGCCCCTCGCGTCCGCGCCGGCCGGGTTCCTAGCTTCGAGCGACGCTGATCTGGTGGGCGAGATTCTGCCCGTCGGGAAGGGTCGTGTAGCGGACGGTGACTCGCACGCCGACCGCCAGGGTGCCGTTGATCTTGGTGTCGTTCGTCCAGACAAAACGGGTCTCGGGACCGTCGGCCAACGCCACGACAACGGCGCGATCGGTCGCCTGAAGCCTGGCCACGTTGCCGGAAGCGGTCTGCATCTTGTCTCCAGCGGGAGAACCCGCAAGGGTCCCGATCCCGAGGGCAAGCGTCACCAGCAGGGCCGAGGCGCGCAGGGCGTGTCGCATGGTTTCCTCCACCGTGAGATAACACAGGTTACGGATCGGACATTTCCATTTGACAGGGTGCCGTGGGCTCCCTAAAATACGCCGTTTTCTGCAAATAGTCGGAGGCACGACACGATGGCCAAACGCTGGACCGAAGCGGAACTGCGATTCTTGAAAGATAACGCCCAGAAGATGAGCGTTCAGGCCCTGGCGGATGTGCTTGCGGTGCGGATTGACGAGCTCGAAAAGAAGATGGAAAAGCTGGCGCTGCTCGGCGCCGCCGAGGCTCCCGCCGCAAAAAAGGCTCAGACTTTGAAAGAGCTCTCCCGCCACACCGAGAACGCGCGGAAGGATTTCGACCGAGGCGTCTCCGCCCTCCAGAAGAAGAAATTCGACGAGGCCGAGCGCAACCTGAACGACCTGATTCAGAAGTATCCCGACGAGAAGGAGCTCGTGGACCGCGCCCGTGTGTATCTGGCGATCTGCGAGCGTCAGAAACAGACCGCGCACCCGGCGATGACGGAGCCGGAGGAGTTTTATTATGCCGCGGTGGTCGAGAAGAACCGCGGCAACGTGTCCGAGGCGATTGAGCATCTGAAACGCGCCCACAAGAAGAACGGCAACGGACGCGTCGATTTTCTTCTCGCCTGCTGTTATGCGCAGACCGGGGAGTCGGACGTCTCTCTCCAGCACTTGAAAAAGGCGATCGAGGACGATCAGCAGCACCGGATTCTCGCGCGGCACGACAGCGACTTCGATCCGCTTCGCGACACACCCGAATTTCAGGAGCTTCTGGCTTCCTGATCCGAAACGATCCGGAGCTCGAGGTCGAAGAGGCCGAGGCCGTGAAAAAAAAGACGACCGGCGGCACCGCGAAGAGTCGAAGCGAAAGAACGCGGGGGACGCCGGGACGCGGGCCGGCTCGCGTCGCGGACTCCGCCCCGGCTGTCGTCATCCTCGCGGCGGGAGTCGGGTCGCGCATGCGGTCTTCGATCCCCAAGGTCCTTCATCGGATTGGCGGCCGGACGCTGATCGAGGCGGTGCTCGACGGGGCGGCGACGCTCGCGCCCGCGGCAACCGTGGCGGTGCTCGGGGCCGGACGCGAGCGCGTCGAAGCGGCGCTGGCCGGCCGCGGCGTGAGAGTCGCGGTGCAGGACCCTCCCCTCGGAACGGGCGACGCGGTGCGGCAGGCGCTTCCCGCCCTGGGCTCCCATCGAGGGCCCGTCGTCGTCCTCTCGGGTGATGTGCCCCTTCTCCGGGTGGAGACGCTCTCCGCCCTCGCGGATTTCCGCCGGGAAGCGGATCTCGATCTTGCTTTTCTGACGTTTCGGCCTCCGGAGGCGGGGGCCTTCGGCCGCGTGGTCCGGGACCGGGGCGGCCGGGTGCGCGGGATCGTGGAGGCGAAGAACGCGACCGCGCGGGAGTCGAAGATCGACGAGGTGAACGCCGGCGTTTATTGCTTCGCGTTCGATGCTCTCGCGCGCGCGGTCGAGGCGCTCGAAAAAGACCCGAAGAGCGGCGAGTACTTCCTGACCGACGCGATCGGCTACCTCGCGAAGAACGGGGGCCGCGTGGACGCGATCGCGGTCGCCGACTGGCGGGAGGCCTGGGGCATCAACACGCGTCGGGACCTCGCGGAGGCGGAATCCATCGAGAATGCGAGAGCGGTCGAGAGGGCGCTCGACGCCGGCGCGACGCTCCTCGACCCGGCGACGGCCAGGATCGGGCCGCTCGTGAAAATTGAAGCGGACGCGATCCTCCACCCTTACGTGTGCCTGGTGGGGACCACCGTCATCGGGTCGGGCGTCGAAGTGCTGCCGTTTACGCGCATCGCGGACTCGCGGCTCGAACCGGGAGCGATCGTGGGGGCGCACTGTGATCTCGAAGGAGCGGTCGTCGGCGCGCGGGCACACGTCGGACCTTTCGCGCGTCTGCGTCCCGGAACGGTCCTCGGAGAAGACGTCAGGATCGGGAACTTCGTCGAGACGAAGAAGGCCGTTTTCGGCCGCGGCGCCAAAGCCTCGCATCTCGCATACCTCGGGGACGCGCAGATCGGCGCGGGCGCCAACATCGCGGCGGGCGTGATCACCTGCAATTACGACGGGAAGACCAAGCACCGGACCGAGATCGGCGAAGGGGCCTTCATAGGAAGCGATTCCCAGCTTGTCGCGCCGGTCACGGTCGGCGCGGGCGCGTATGTCGGCGCCGGGTCGACCATCACGAATGACGTTCCGGCGGGAGCCCTGGCGATTTCCCGCGAGCCTCAGAAGAATGTCGAGGGCTGGGCCGAGCGGCGCAGGACGAAACCGCGTTAAGGTGATCGGATGACATTCTCGATCGCCGGTCCCCGATTTCAGACTTCCGCCCCGGAAGCGCGCTGATGTGCGGCATAGTCGGCTACGTCGGCCCTCAAGAGGCCGCGCCCCTGCTCCTGGAGGGCCTGAAGCGGCTCGAATACCGGGGGTACGACTCCGCGGGCATCGCGACGCTGTCAAATGGCGGCTTTGAGATTCACCGCGCGCCCGGCAAGCTCGGCCGCCTGGTGGAGAAGCTCGGGGCCGCGAGCTCGGTCGGAAAGACGGGAATCGGACACACCCGCTGGGCGACCCACGGCCGGCCGACCGAGGCCAACGCGCACCCCCACCGCGATTGCTCCGGCGACATCGTCGTCGTGCACAACGGCATTTTCGAGAATTTTGCCGAGCGCAAATCCGAGCTCGTGAAAAAGGGCCACCGGTTCACGAGCGAGACGGACACGGAAGTCTTCGCGCACGAGGTGGAGGCGGCCTTCCGGGGGGATCTCCTGGAAGCCGTCCGCGAGGCCGCGAAGCGGTTGACGGGCGCCTACGCGGTTGTCGTCTCTTCCAGCCGCGAGCCGGGAGTCCTCGTCACGACGCGCAGCGGCCCTCCCATCGTGCTCGGCCTCGGATCGGGCGAGAACTTCATCGCCTCGGACCCCGTGGCGCTGGTGCCCTGGACCCGCGACGTGGTGTTCCTGGAAGACGGGGACCTCGCGCGCGTGGATGCGTCGGGCGTCCGGGTGATCGACGGGGACGGCTCGGCGCTCGACCGCCCCGCCCATCGGATCCTCTGGGACGCCGTCGCCGCCGAGAAGGCGGGTTACCGGCACTTCATGCTGAAGGAGATTCACGAGCAGCCCACGGCGATCGCGGAGACGTTCGGCGGCAAGGTCGCCCTAGGATCCGGCGAGATCCTCATCGACAGCCCGCTGCTGACGGCCGAGCGGGTCGCCGGCTTCGACCGGGTCCTCCTGCTCGCCTGCGGCACGTCCTGGCATTCCGCGCTCATCGGGAAGTTCTTGATCGAGGGCATGGCGCGGATCCCGGTCGAGGTGGACTACGGAAGCGAGTTCCGGTACCGCCAGCCGGTCGTCGACGAGCGGACCCTGACGTTCGGCATCTCTCAGTCGGGCGAGACGGCGGATACGGTCGCGGCGCTTTCAGAGGCGCGGCGGCAGGGCGCTCCGATCTGCGCGATCGTGAATGCGCCCGGCAGTCAGATCGCGCGGATGGCGGACGCCGTTTTCCCGACCCATGCCGGACCAGAGATAGGTGTCGCGTCGACGAAAGCGTTCACGACGCAGCTCGCGGTCCTCTTTCTGCTCGCCGCGAAGCTGCGGGAGGCGCGGGGTCGGGGCCGCGGACTGACCGAGGGAGAACGGGAGGCCTTAGCCGGGCTTCCCCGCGCTCTGAAGGACACTTTGCAGCTCGAGCCGCGGCTCGAGCTGCTCGCCCGCGAGTACCACGGAGCGCACGACTTCCTGTTTCTGGGCCGCGGTCTCCATTACCCGGTCGCTCTCGAAGGGGCGCTGAAGCTGAAGGAAATCTCATACATTCATGCCGAGGGGTATCCCGCGGGCGAAATGAAGCATGGTCCGATCGCCCTCGTCGACGAGAACCTTCCAGTCGTGGTCCTGGCGCCGCACGACCGATGGCGCGAGAAGACGCTGTCGAACCTTCGCGAGGTCAAATCGCGCGATGGCGTGTCGATCGTCGTGACGACCCGCGAGGACGACGAGGTCCGCGAGCTGGCGGACGACGTGATCGTCCTGCCGGAAACCATTCCCGAGCTTCAGCCGATCGTCTCGATCCTGCCGCTCCAGCTTCTCGCGTACCACATCGCGGTCCGCCGGGGGTGCGACGTCGATCAGCCGCGCAACCTCGCGAAGTCCGTCACCGTCGAATAATCCGTCGGCGGCGTCCAACGTCGGCTGCGCTGGTGCTCCGCCACCGTCGCTCCGCTCACTGCGTTCGCTCCCGCTCCCGCGAAGGGCGGCTCCTCCCACCCTTCGGTCGGGAGACTCCTCCCCTCGCCACCGGATGAAGGAGGTCGGCGGAAAAGCTCCTCCCTCTCCCCGCGCTCGGGGAGAGGGGTGGGGAGAGGGGCAGTTCCCGCGAACCCGCGGAAATCGTTTCGCTTTCGACGCTGTCGGACGCGGAGCGTCTCTCTCGACGCATGACTGAGAGCTGATAGCGTTTGCCTTTCATGTCCGAATCTCCCTCTCTTCAGGGTCTCAATCCCGAACAGCGTGAGGCCGTCCTCCATCCGAAGGGGCCTCTACTCGTGCTGGCCGGGGCGGGCTCCGGCAAGACCCGCGTCATCACGCACCGCATCGCCCGGCTGGTCGAGGCCGGCGCGGATCCCCGGGGCATCGTGGCCGTCACATTCACGAACAAGGCGGCGCAGGAAATGCGCGAGCGCGTGCAGAAGCTGATAGGCGCCGCGGTCCCGATCGGTTTCGTCGGGACCTTCCACTCCTGGTCTCTGCGCCTGCTTCGGCGCAACTCCGCGGCGGCGGGTGTGCCTCCGCGCTTTGCGATCGCGGATTCCGCCGATTCTCTGGCGCTCGTCAAGGAAGCGATGTCGGATCTCGGTATTTCAGAGCAGATGCTGCCCCCTGGCTCGGTGCGGTCGCGGATTTCGCACGCGAAGAACGCGCTGATCACGCCGGAGAAGTTCGAGGCGAGCCAGTTCGATTTCGCCGGGGAGCGGATCGCGAAGGTCTACCGCTCCTACGAGAAGAAACTGACCGCCGCGGGAGCGCTCGACTTCGACGATCTGATCGTGCGGGCTGTCCGGCTTCTCTCGCAGCGTCCGGAGGTTCTGACGTCGGAGAGCCGCCGCACCCGGCATCTTCTGATCGACGAGTACCAGGACACCAATACTTCGCAGGACGCCCTGGTGAAGCTCTTCGGGGCGGGAGTCGATTCCCTGTGCGCCGTCGGCGACGAGGATCAATCGATTTATCGCTGGCGGGGGGCCGAAGTCGAGCACATCCTCCGCTTCGACGAGGACTTTCCGGGAGCGCGGATCGTTCCTCTCGAGCGGAACTACCGGTCGACGTCGAAGATCCTGGAAGCGGCGTCGAAGCTCGTTTCACACAATCGCCGGCGCCGTCCGAAGACGCTCCGCGCCGACCGCGGGGAGGGCTCCCGCGTCCGCCTGTGGCGGTTCGACGAGGATCGTTCCGAGGCGGAGGTCGTGGCCCGCGAGATCGGATCGGGCGGTCACGCTCCCTCGGAGATCGCCATCCTCTACCGGACCAACGCGCAGTCCCGAAGCTTCGAAGAGGAGCTCGTGCGCCGCCGGATCGCCTATGTGGTCGTGGGCGGAATGAAGTTTTATGACCGTGCCGAGGTGAAGGACGCCCTTGCGTACCTGAGACTGGCGGTACGTCCCGAAGACGACCTCGCTTTCCGCCGCGTCGTGAACATCCCGGCCCGCGGCATCGGTACCGCCACTCTCGACCGGATCGCCGCCGCGGCCTCGGAGAGCGGGCGCTCCTGGTGGGACGTGTCGGGCGAGGCGCTCGCCGGTTTGACCGACAGGGCCCGCGTGGCGCTCGGGCGGTTCCGGGCTCTCGTGTCCGACCTGCACGGGCGGGCGGAGTCCTACTCCCCGTCCGCGATGCTCGAGCACCTGCTCGACGCCAGCGGGTACGCGGCGCTCTACGAGGGCTCCGCCGAGAGGGAGGACGTCGCGCGGCGGGAGAACCTCGAGGAGCTCGTCAGCTCCGCCCGCGAGTTCGAGCGGCGCAATGCGGAGGACGCCACGCTCGCGGAGTACCTCGACACGGTCGCCCTCGCGACGGACGCGGACGCAGTGCCGCTCGGGGGAGGTGCCGTCACGCTGTCCACCCTCCACGCGGCCAAGGGGCTCGAGTTCAAGGACGTCTACGTCGTGGGACTCGAAGAGGGGTACCTGCCGCACGGCAACTCGGGAGACGACCCGGAGGAGCTCGAGGAGGAACGACGCCTGCTCTACGTCGGCATGACCCGTGCGGAAGATCGGCTGACCCTGACCCTGGCGGAGCGGCGCCTCGTTTACGGCAAAGTGCAGTTCCGATCGCCGTCGCGATTCTTAGACGAAATGCCTTCCGGCGCGCTCGAGGAGCGCCTGGAGCGCGCGCCCGCCGCGCCGCGCTTTTCGGCGCCGGGGACGCCCAACCGGTTCAATCGGATCGAGCCCGAGGAAGAATCTCAGGAACCGGCGCCGCTCGGCCGCGGACGGCGGGTCCGACACCCGCGGTACGGCTACGGGGTGATCCTCGCGCAGGAGGGAAGCGGGGAGGACACCCGGCTGACGGTGTACTTCGACCGGGCGGGCAAGAAGAAGTTCGTGGCGAGGTATGCGGACCTGACGCCGGCCTAACGTCGCTTCGCTCGCTGCGGGGCGCGTGGCCTCGCCGGGCGCGGCCACCGGCGAGCGGCTCGGCCGGATGCGGCCTCGACCGCTCGCCTCGCGGCCCTCCGCTCGCTACGCTCCCGCCGCGTGAGCCTCCTCCCTCCCTTCGGTCGGGAGACTCCTCACGTGGCGAGCGGTTGAATCCGGGCCGGTTTCCCGAGCCGCAGTTCGCCTTCTGCTTTGATCAGCCGGAGTGCTCCGCCCCCTCTCCCGGCGGGAGAGGGTTGGGGTGGGGGCGAGCCGCTGGCAGAAATCGAATAGGATTTGTGCGCGTGTCGAAAGCGAAAGCCGTTTTCGGGAAGCGGGGACCCCGGTGAGCAAGACTCCGAAGAGGTCGGGCACCTCGAAGAAGAAGATCGACGCCTACTCGCACGCGGACAAGAAGCGGTCGAACAATCCCCCGGTCGGTCTGGTCACGCCGGCGACGGATCCGGATCTCGGTCGACAGACATACGCCTACGACCCGCACCTCGACCCGCAACTCATGTGGACTGGCAAGGCGGAGCGGACCTCGTTCGAGATCCCGACGGTCTCGCTTCACGTCCACGAGCGGATCGAGCCTCGGACGATCCTGGAGGCCGTGCGGAAAAAGAACGGCGAGGCCGGCGCCTCACAGGGACTTCTGTTCGACGCGCCGGAGGAGAACCTGCCGCTTAGCTACGACCTAGTCTTCTACATGCACCCGCACTGCTGTTAAAACCGGCTAATCGCGGGTGATTAGCTGCTCGTCATGTACTCGCTCCTGGAAAAAGAGGGGTTGGGCG
>JBBSGZ010000133.1:0-10613 GCA_038253555.1 Thermoanaerobaculia bacterium | reverse complement strand
GCCCCTACCCTTCCTCAGCCCGCCGACGCCGCGCTCTACCCCGCTGGCTTCACTACTACAATTTCCATCGCCGTCACTCTTCCCTCGGTGATCAACCACCAGCCTCAAGGGTGAACAATCTCCTTAGCAGCGACACCTAGGGCACCGTGAACTGGCAACCCTGCACCGTCGTTCCCACTGGAACGTTGACGAACGCGTTGTTGCATTTCGGGCCGCTGTCGGACTGAACCGTCACCGCCGTCGCGATCGAGGCGGGGGCGCTCGGCGAGCCGCAACTGGACGCCGTCAGCATCACCCGGTAGGTCCCCGGCGGCAGCGTTCCCTGGAGCAGCACGTGCTCCGTGCGGCTGGCGGTCGATTCGCATCCAGCCGGCAGGTTCGTGCCGACGACCTGGTTGCTCGGATTGCGGATCTCGACGTCGATGTTTCCGATTCCGCTCCACGTCACGGCGGCGTCCAGAAACCGGGCGGGCACCGCCGTCGCCGTCGGAGTCGGCGTCGGCGTCCGGGTGGGCGTCGCCGTTCCGGTGGGAGTGAATGTATTGGTGTTTTTCGACCCCTTGTTGTTGCTGGCGATCGCGATTGCCCCTCCGGCCACGGCGACGGCGCCGAGCCCGACCGCCAGACCCGTGCTCATCCCCGAGCCGGACCTGCCCGTGGCTCCCGCAGCGGCGCCGCCTGACCCGGACGCGGCACCCGATGACGCCGTCGTCGTTCCGCCCGGCTTCAAGGCCGCGGCGAGGGTGACGGTCGCCCCACCGAAGAGGATGACGAACGCGATGTCGCGGCGGTTGAAGCCGGGGGGGACCGGCGCCTGTCCGTCGCGCGTGAGCCCGATGGTCAGTCCGGCTCCTTCCTTCCCGACCGGCACTCCAGCCGGGGCTCCCTTTACCTTGCACGCATTTCCGGGGACGACCGGCGGAGTGAACTCCCCGATTTCCTTCGCCAGCTCCCGGACGTCCGTCGCTCGAATCTTGTAGTCGACCGCCTTCGTCTCGGGCATGGGCCGCGGCAGCACCCCTTCGAGGTTCTCGGGAGCGCCCTTCATCACCGCGTAATAAAAATCTTCCGTCCCGGCCGCCTTGAAGTACACGTACCCCTTGTCGAGGTCCTTCCCCGGCGCGACGGCAGCGTCCACGCGCGGCGCATAGTCCGTGTTGACGCACTTCAAGGGATCGTGGCTGATGTCGACGGGGGAAACGGCGGGCGCCGCGCCGGCAGGCGACGCTTCAACGCCGGCGAACAGAAGCGCCGCAGCGGTCAGAAGGGCGGCACTCTGCCGCCAGCGGGGATGAGGAACATTCATCGGCGCACCTCTCTTGGATCCGGCCGCTTCGATTGCAGGATGCGCGCGTCGAACCTCTGCGCAGAGACGAGCTCGAGCGCGTATTCGCCTGCCAGACCGTAGGCGCCGAGATCAAACACCGCCTCTTCGCCGGGAATGACGGAAAGGCGCCGCTCGGCTGCGAGAAATCCGTCGGGACCCACGAACCGCAGGAAAAGTATCGTTTCGGCGTCCTCGCCGGTCCGGACGTGAAGCCATGTCGATCCCAAGCCCGAGAGCCGTACGCGCGCGGTGCGCCGTTCAGGATCTGAGGCATCAAAGATCGTGGGCGTCGAAGACCGGCGTTCGGCGGCCGTGCTCCCGGATGCGGGCAGCACTTCGAGCGTGAGCGCCTTCGAGCTCGATCCCGCTCCGTTGGACGCGACGAGGAACACCGTGTGCGATCCGGCGGTGACGAAGACGTGCGACGGAGATTGCCGAGTGTCGACGGCGCCGTCGTCGAAAATCCAGAGCCAGTTGGTGGCCTGCGGCGAGCTCGTGTCGGTGAAAACGATCGGCGTCCCGACACGCGCCGACGGAGACGGCGTGAAGTTCGCGGCCGGGGGGACCGTTTGAAGAGCCACGGAATCGCTTTGCGCCACGCTGCCCGACACCTCGGGCGAGCAGCCGTAGGCGCGCACGAACGCGGTGATCGGCTCGAGCCTGTTGCCGCGCGGCGGCAGGATCGCCGACAGGCCGATCGTAAACACTTCGGGGTCGCCGTTGATCCGGACGCCGTAGCGGGTCGCCGGTCCCGCGGTCGAAACGGTCCAGGAGACGTTGATGAAGTCCGTCGGGGTGGGCGCGCCGGCGCTCTGGGCGGACGTAACCGTCACGTTCGCGGGTACCGGCAGCCCGCCGCAGCCTGGAACAGCGTCGAACCTCACGGGGCTGCTCGGGGGGCTGAAGAACGCGGGATCCGTGCTGCAGGACGGCTCCGCCCGCACTTCCAGAAATACGGGGGTCGCCGACCCGACGTTCGGGGCCGGGGCCGTGAAGGTCGTCGTGGTCGTCGTCCCGATGCTCGTAAAGGCGCCCGTGCCAACCGCCTGGAGGATCCGATACAGACCCGCGGGACCGGTGGGACCCGCCGGAAGTGTCGGGGTCCAGGTCAGCGCGTAGGTCGCGCCCGAAGCGACCGACGTCTTGTCGATGGTCAGAACGGGCTGCAGGGGACGGGCGCACCCGGGTCCCGTCACCGTGAGCCGCGCGACGTTGCCCGGATCGCTGAAGCTCGCGCTTCCTGCGCTGCAGGACGGCTCGGCGCTGACGTAGAAGAGGAGGACCGTGCCCGGCGTGTTGTTGATCACGGCCGAGAAAGACGTCCCCTGCGTGTAGCCGAGCGCATGAAAGGTCGCGCCGCCATCCGTCGAGAGGAAGATCTCGTACTGCCCCGCCTGGCCCGAGAGCGTGTTGCTCCATCTCAAAGTGTAGAAATCGCCCGGCGCCGCGGAAGAGGGAGAGACCGAAAGATCGACAATCGCCGCCGGTTTCAGGCACTGGCCGACGACCTGGTTCAAAACGGGGGACGTGCTCGGACGGAAGGTGTTGTCCCCGCTGTACACCGCGGTGATCGGGTGCGTGCCGAGCGAGAGCGCGGCGGTCGAGAACGACGCCTGCCCCGAGACGAGCGTCCGGGTTGCGAGCGTCGCGGCCCCGTCGAAGAAGGTCACGGTGCCCGTGGGTCCTCCCGCCGCGGGACCGGAGGCGCTCACGAACGCCGTGAAGATGACAGGCTGTCCGACGGTCGAGGGATTGACGGAGGAGAGCACGACCGTGGACGTATTGACCGGGACGACGCCGGTGACGCACCGGGAGAATTCGGAGGTGTTGCCGGCGGCATCCGTGGCGGTCGCCGTGATCGCCTGGCCGGCCGCGCCAGCGAAGGGAAGGACGACGGAAATCGCCGCCGTGCAGGAGGCGCCGGTCGTCACGTTCGTGAAGCCCAGGTAAGTCTGGCCTTCGCCGCTGCCGCTCGGGTCGCAGGCGGGGCTGGAGAAGAATTCGATCCGGTACGTCGCCGACGCGACGCTGTCGAGGCTCCCCAGGATCGTCACGTTTCCGCTTCCAGCCGTCGCGCTCGTCAACACCGGAGAGTTCTGCTGGTCGTTTGCTCCCGAGTCGGCGTCGCAGCTGTCGTTGGCGAGGGGCACCGGGCCACCCCCGAGGCTGATTCCCAGGCCTCCGTTGGAAAAAATCGAGTTCCCGAGGATTGGGTCGAGTCTGCTGCACCCGTCGCCGCATCCGATGAGCACCCCGATCTGTCTGTTGAACGCGATGACGTTTCCCGATCCGGCCGTCGTTGCGCCGATCGCATTTCCGCTCGAGCCGAAGAAGGTTGATACGCCATTTCCTCCATTGGGAAGCGGCGAGGCGCCGGTCGCGTCCGTGCCGATGAAGTTTCCCCGGATGAAGACGTTCGACTGGGCGGCGACCCCCTCCGACACGTTGCCCGATATGACGTTGCGCGATGCCGGAGGCGAGCCTCCGATGACGACGGGCGTCAGGAACCCGCCGGCTCCGATCCCGTTGCCGTTGGGAAGCGCCGTCAACCCCGAAGGGCTCGTGCCCACGAAACAGCCGAGGACCTGAACCGAGTCCGCGAAAACGGACAGCCCGTTCCCGGAGAAGCGGTTGATCACCAGCCCGCGGACGACGCTGCGAGCGCCGAAGACCTGCAGCCCGTTGGACGCTCCCGCGCCGGAGCCGTCCAGCTCGATCAACAGCACGGCGTTGTCGGAGGTCGCCGATGTGTTGGCGCTCGAGCCCGGCTGGGTATAGCCGTCGAGCGTCACGGCGGATGTGATCGCCGGCAGCGGGGACCCGGGTCGGATCGTCTGGACCCCCGGCCCCGCGATCGCGAAGCCGATGGTCGACGCGGCGTTCTGATTGGCGGCCTGGATGGCCGCGCGGAGCGTGCAGGTTCTGTTGGCCGTCAGGCACAGGCCGTCACCGGCGACCGCGTCCGGCTGGTCTCCGGTGCTGTTCACCGTGTAGCTCTGCGCGGCGGCGACCCCCCCAAGGCCGATCCAGAGAACAGCGAGGAGTGCGGAAGGACGGAGGTGCGAGCCGCGGACTCCGCGAGGGCGGGAGAGAATGCCAGAAACCATGGTGGCCTCCGCCGAAGAAGCGCCGGGGCGCTTCGGGGTCAAATTGCGGACTCCGACTTCCGACTTCGGGTTTCGTTCCCGTCTTTTGCTGGCAGCTCGATCGGGTAGAGCCTAACTGAAAACGCGCACGCCACTTCCAGCGAATAAGCCGGGAGACGGCAGGTTCTGCAGCCGTCGGCCGACGAAACAGGAAAGTTCGCGCGAAACGGGGAAGTTCGCGCCCTTTTTCGCGTTATAAGCTCGGAACCACACGCTTTTTCGCGGGGCCCGGCTCCGCCTTCTGGAGGATCGAATGCGACTGCGCTCCCGCGCTCTTCTGTTGTGCTTCGCCGTCGGGTCTTCTACCACGATCGCCGCGCCCGGCCCGAAATCGTCGACACCCGCGAAGCCGAGTTCCGTCGTGAGAAAGGCCGCGCCTCCCGAGCGTGTGACCAGCGTCGAAGGCATCACCGAATACGTCCTGGACAACGGGCTTCACGTCCTGCTCTTCCCGGACCAGACCAAGCAGACGATCACGGTGAACATCACCTACGTGGTGGGGTCCCGCAACGAGAACTACGGAGAGACGGGGATGGCGCATCTGCTCGAGCACCTGATGTTCAAGGGGACGCCGAAGCACCCCAACATCCCGCAGGAGCTGACGTCCCACGGGGCGCGGCCGAACGGCACGACCTGGTTCGACCGCACGAACTACTTCGAAACGTTCCAGGCTTCGGACGAAAACCTGCGCTGGGCGCTCGACCTCGAGGCGGACCGCATGGTCCATTCGTTCATCGCGAAGAAGGACCTCGACAGCGAAATGACGGTCGTTCGGAACGAGTTCGAGATGGGCGAGAACGACCCCTCCAGCATCCTCGAGGAGCGCGTCCTGTCCACGTCCTACCTGTGGCACAACTACGGTCATTCGACCATCGGGGCGCGCGCCGACCTCGAGAACGTCCCGATCGAACGCCTGCAGGCGTTCTGGCGGACTTACTACCAGCCCGACAATGCCTATCTGCTCGTGGCCGGAAAATTCGACGAGCCGAAGACTCTTGCCCTCATTCACCAGATCTACTCGGGGATCCCCCGTCCGGCCCGCAAGCTCCAGGCGACGTACACCGCGGAGCCCACGCAGGACGGGGAGCGTCAAGTGACGCTGCGCCGCGTCGGGGACGTGCAGGCCCTCGCCGTGGCCTACCACGTGCCCTCCGCCTCACATGCCGACGCGGCCGCCGTCGAAGTGCTCACGCGCGTCCTCTCGGACACCCCGTCGGGGCGGCTCCACAAGGCCCTGGTCGAGACGAAGAAGGCTTCGTCCATCGGAGGTTTTCTCCAGCCCCTGCGCGAGCCCGGATTCGTGATGTTGTCTGCGGAAGTCCGGCAGGAGTCCTCGATAGACGAAGCGCGAAAGACGATGCTCGAAACGATCGACGCGCTCGGGAAACAGCCGCCGACGAAGGAAGAAGTCGAGCGCGCAAAAACGGCGCTGATCAAGAACATCGAGCTCACGCTGAATTCCGCCGACCGCGTCGGCCTGCAGATGAGCGAATGGATCGGCGCCGGTGACTGGCGCCTCTTCTTCCTGAACCGCGACCGGATCCGGAAGGTCACGCCCGAAGACGTGACGCGCGTCGCCGCGTCCTATTTCAAGCCCTCGAACCGGACCGTCGGCGAATTCCTGCCCACCCCGAAACCGGACCGGGCCGAGATCCCGCCGGCACCCGACGTCGCGGCGATGCTCAAGGACTACAAAGGGCAGACCGTGACGGCGCAGGGCGAGGCATTCGACCCGACGCCGGCAAACATCGATGCGCGAACCAGCCGGTCGGCCCTGTCGAACGGAATGAAGCTGGCCCTCCTCCCGAAGAAGACCCGCGGGGAGACCGTCGTCGCGACGATGACGCTGCGGTTCGGAGACGAGAAGAGCCTGATGAACCGTTCGACGGCCGCCGATCTCGCGGCCGACATGCTCCGCCGAGGCACCGCGAAGCACACGCGGCAGCAGATCAACGACGAGTTCGACCGACTGAAAGCACGGGTCGCGATCTCGGGCGGCCCCACCTCGGCCGCGGTGACCGTAGAAACGATCCGCGCGAATCTTCCCGCCGTCCTGCGGCTCGTGGCCGAGATCCTGCGGACGCCGACCTTCCCGACGTCGGAGTTCGAACAGCTGAAACAGGAGAACCTCGCCGGGATCGAGCAGCAGAAGAGCGATCCGAACTTCATCGGGCAGAACGCCTACCAGCGCCACATGAGCAACTACCCGAAGGGCGACGTGCGATACGTGCAGACGGCGGCCGAGACGCTGGCCGGCTACCAGGCAGCGACGCTCGAGGACGCGCGGAAGTTTTACACCGACTTCTACGGCGCCTCCAACGCGGAGCTCGCGGTGGTCGGAGATTTCGACCCGAAGGAGATTGCCGGCTTGAGCGGCGAGCTCTTCGGCGACTGGAAGAGCCCGAGACCGTTCACCCGTGTGCCGCGGCCGTTCCAGGAAGCCGCGCCCTTAAACCAGTCCTTTCCCGCCCCGGACAAAGCCAACGCGATCCTGCTCGCGGGGATGTCGCTCAACCTGCGGGACGACGATCCCGATTATCCCGCTCTCGTCCTCGGCAACTACATGCTCGGCGGCGGGTTCTTAAACTCCCGTCTTGCCACGCGGATCCGACAGAAGGAAGGCCTTTCCTACGGCGTGGGCTCCCAGTTTGCGGCAAGCCCCCTCGACAAGAGCGGCACGTTTCTGACGTTCGCCATCTACGCGCCGCAGAACGTCGAGAAGCTGGAGGCCGCATTCAAGGAAGAGGTCGCGCGCGCGTTGAAGGAGGGCTTCACGCCCCAGGAAATCGCGGAGGCAAAGTCCGGATTTCTCCAGGGAGCGCAAGTCGGCCGGGCCCAGGATGCGGCGCTCGCCCGCAAGCTGTCAGGCAACCTGTTCATCGACCGGACCCTCGCCTGGGATGCGGGGGTGGAAAAGAAAATCGCCGCGCTGACGCCGGACGAGATCGTTTCGGCGATGCGGCGGCACATCGATCCGTCCAAAATAACGATCATCAAGGCCGGAGACTTCAAGGCCGCGCCCGTCGCCGCGCCTGCGAAGTGAGCGCCTTTTTGCACTCGATCCAGAAAACCCGAACGCGTTTGAACTCAGCGCCCGCACTCTCGAGGTGAAGATGAAGCGTCTCCTGCTGTTTGCCTCGATCGCGGGAATTTCATCCCTGTCGGCCGGACTCCCGGCCCCCGACGTTCCGGAGGTTCCGAAACCGCCCATGGCCAAAAAACTCGGCAGGACCGAAACCTTGCACGGCGAAGAGAGGAAGGACGAGTACTTCTGGCTGCGCGAGAGAAAGAGCCCCGAGGTCCACTCGTACCTCGATGCGGAAAACGCGTACACCGAAGACGTCATGAAGGACACCGCGTCGCTCCAGCAGAAGCTCTACTCAGAAATGCTCGGCCGCATCAAGGAGACGGACCTGTCGGTTCCTTACCGCAAGGGGGACTATCTCTACTACTCGCGGACCGAAGAGGGTAAGGCCTACGCGATTTACTGCCGCAGGCACGGCGGCCTCGACGCGCCTGAAGAAGTCACGATCGACTTGAACGAGCTCGCCCGCGGCGAACGCTTCATGGCTCGCGGCGCATACCAGGTCAGCGACGACGGAAAGATGCTGGCCTACTCGATAGACAACACCGGCTTCCGCGAATACACGCTGCACGTGAAGAATCTCGTCACCGGCAAAGTGGGCGCCGAGAGCATCCCCCGCGTCTCTTCCGTCGCCTGGGCCGCTGACAACAGAACGCTCTTCTATGTCGTGGATAACGACGCGAAGCGCCCGTACCGTCTGTACCGGCACGTGGCGGGGTCCTCCGCGCCCGACGCGCTCGTCTACGAGGAGAAGGACGCCATGTTCACGCTCGGGGTCGAGCGCTCTCTGAGCGGCGCCTTCGTCCTGCTGGAATCGAGCTCCCACACTTCGAGCGAGTGGCGATTTCTGGCCTCCTCCGACCCGGCGGCCTCCTGGCGCGTGGTCTCACCGCGAGAGAAAGAACATCAGTACGACGTCGATCACCACGGGGACCTCTTTTACATCCGCACGAACCTCGGCTGCCGCAATTTCCACGTCGTGACGGCACCGGTCGCCAACCCGGGCAGACCCGCCTGGAAAGAAGCTCTCCCGTGCCGCGAAGCCGTGATGATCTCCGGCCTCCGGCTCTTTGCCGGCCACGCCGTCTACCTGGAGCGCGAAGACGGCGTACCGCGCGTGCGGATCGCGGACCTCCGCTCCGGCGCTTCGCATCGCGTCGAGTTCCCCGAGAGCGTCTATGCGTTAAACCCGGAGGCGAACGCGGAGTTCTCTACGACGAAGTTCCGGTTCAACTACCAGTCGCTGACCACGCCTCCGACTGTTTACGAATACGACATGGGCACCAGGGAAAGGTCTCTGTTGAAGCGGACCGAGGTCCTCGGCGGATACGACCCCGCGAGATACAAGACGGAACGCGTCTTCGCAACGGCCTCCGATGGCGCGCGGGTTCCCGTTTCGCTCGTCTACCGCAAGGGTCTCGTCAGGGACGGATCGAACCCCACCCTGCTGAACGGATACGGCTCCTACGGCGTGGCGAACTTCCCGACTTTCAACTCCGGGCGCGTGAGCCTCCTCGATCGGGGTTTCGTCTTCGCGATCGCACACATCCGCGGCGGCGGAGAAATGGGCAAGACCTGGCACGACTCCGGAAAGATGATGTCCAAGAAGAACACCTTCACCGACTTCATCGCGGCGGCCGAAGCGTTGATTGCCCAGAAGTACACGTCGAGCGAGAAGCTGGCGATTGAAGGCGGCAGCGCCGGGGGGCTGCTCATGGGAGCGGTCGTGAACATGCGGCCGGATCTCTTCCGGGTCGTGATCGCGCACGTCCCGTTCGTCGACGTCATCAACACGATGCTCGACGAGTCGCTGCCTTTGACCGTCGGAGAATTCGAGGAGTGGGGAAATCCCAGAATCAAGGAGCAGTACGAATACATGAAGTCTTACAGCCCTTATGACAACCTCTCCGCCCGGCCGTACCCGGCGATGCTGGTCAAGACGTCGTTTGACGACAGCCAGGTCATGTACTGGGAACCCGCGAAATACGTGGCGCGCCTGCGGTCGATCAAGACCGACACGAACCCGCTGCTCTTCAAGATCAACATGGCGGGGGGGCACGGGGGCTCGTCCGGTCGATACGACCGGCTCCGGGAGGTTGCGTTCGACTACGCCTTCCTCCTCAAGACGCTCGGAGTTTCGTAGACGGCGATCGCATCGGGAGGCGGATAAGATCGCCTCCCACGAGCTCGCACCCTTCGCGGAGGCGCGAACGGCCCATGCCCAGGGCGCCGTCCTCGAGCGCCGTTACGAAGACGCCGAGGCGGAGTTCGAAGCCGCGATCCGGCTGAATCCCGCGCTTTTCGAGGCCTATTACTTGCTCTCTACCTGGGAGCCGGTGCTCTCATCGCAATCGGGCGCAAGGACGAGGGGCTTTCCTGGCTCGACAGGGCTCTCTCCCTCGCTCCGGACGAGCACGGGGTGCTCTACAACTGCGCCTGCGCCTTCGCCGTCGCGGGCGAGAAGGACCGCGCGATCGCCTGTCTCGAGAAGGCCGCTCGGGGCGGGTGGGGGCACCGCGACTGGATCCTGCACGACACCGATCTCGACTCGTTGCGCGAAGACCCGCGATTCTCTCGGGTTCTCGAGTTGCTTTCCATGGCTCGCGGCTAGAATCTTCCTGCGGGTGTCGGGCGGTGCACTGTCGCCCGCAGGGATTGCCCCCGCCCGGCTAGAATCTCCGCATCTCATGTCCCTGTCCGCTGGCTCACGTCTCGGTCCCTACGAGATCCTGGCGCCCCTCGGCGCGGGAGGGATGGGAGAGGTGTACCGCGCGAAGGATGCGCGCCTGGGCCGCGAGGTGGCGATCAAGGTGCTGCCGGCGTCCTTCTCGGCCGACGCAGACCGACTGCGCCGCTTCGAGCAGGAGGCGCGCGCGGCCGGGATCCTGAACCACCCCAACATCACGGCCGTGTACGACATCGGCGCCGACGAGGCCGGAGCGCCTTACGTCGTCATGGAGCTTCTGGAAGGCGAGACGCTGCGGTCCCGGATGGCCGGCGGCGCGCTCTCGCCACGCAAGGCCCTCGAGTACGCCCTTCAGATTGCCCACGGCCT
>JBBSGZ010000132.1:0-10675 GCA_038253555.1 Thermoanaerobaculia bacterium | reverse complement strand
CGGGAAGGACGACGGATCATTGCCGACATTTCCGTCCGTCAGGCTGATGTAGCTTCCGCCGTTGAATCCCACGACGTCGTCTTTGGAATAGCTCGTCGCATTCACAAACGCGCCCTGCCACGTCGCACCGCGTACGCCCTGTACGCCCTGCGCTCCCGCGACGCCCGGGACTCCCTGGGTTCCCTGCGGCCCCGCGACGCCCTGAGCTCCCGTGTTGCCCGTCGCACCCTGCGCGCCCGTGGCGCCCGTGGCGCCGTCCGGACCCGCAGGACCGGCCGCTCCAGTGGCTCCGGCGGCGCCCGTCGCCCCCGTTGCTCCCATTTGCGCGACAAGCTCCCATTGGGCCGGCGTGGAGGTGGGGTCATTGCCCACGTTCGAATCGGCCAAACTGATGTAGCTCGATCCGTTCGACCGCACGACATCGTCTTTCGAGTAGGTGACGACCACATCGAATGAACCCTTCCAAGTCGCACCGCGCGCGCCCTGGACTCCCGCGGCGCCCTGCGCGCCCGTCGCCCCCGTGGCACCGGCGGTCCCCGTCGCGCCGGTCGCCCCGGCGGGACCTGCGGGACCAATCGGACCCGCGGGACCGGTAGCTCCCGTAGAACCCGCAGCGCCCGCCGGGCCGGTCGCACCAGTAGAACCGGTGGCACCCGTCGCACCCGTGGCGCCCGTGGGACCCGCCGGACCGGCGGGACCCGGGACGCTCGTTGCCGAGACTGTGAGCGTCTGCCCCGAGGGAGTGATCGTGACGTTGGTTCCCGCGGAAAGAGTCACGTCGTTCGACACGCCGTTGAGGCTCGTGACGACGATTTGCGGCGCGTAGTAGCCGTTGACGTCGACGACCAGATCGATCGCTCCCTGTCCCTGCTCCGGCTGCACGGTGACCGCGCCTCCCGTCCCGAGAACGACGACAGATGCGTTGGCGACCTGACCGGTCGAGGGAATCCAGTTCACCAGAGCCTGCGAGGTTGCAGGCGAGCCGGTCGGCCAGGTCTTGAGAACGCCGGCCGACACCGTCGAGGTGATGTTGAAGACGGTGAAATTCGCCGAGACGGCCACGGCGGAACCGGGGATGCCGCACGCGCCGGCAAAGCCGACGTCTCGACTCGTTCCCGTGTTGATGGGCCCGCCGCTGGCGCGAGTGTCGAGCACCCGGCAGGGCGGCACGGCCACGAAGGGCAGAATCGGAGACCCCGCCGCCGCGATCGGCGCACCGCTCGTGCCGAGGGTAGAACGACTCCCCGTGGAATGTTTGCCTCCGACCGGCTCCGAGCGGTCAGACGGGGACCAGTACGCCGGAGCCGCCCAGTTCTCGACTTCCTGCGCCTGCAGCACGGAAATGGAGCCGAGCGCGGCGCTCAGACAAACCGACAGAATCGTGCGCAATCGCATGCTGTCTCCTGTATGAGGTCTGCGCAGTTGTGGCGGCGATGCCGCCAGACCCGCCGCCTCGTTATTTCGGGGGTATCGGCGAGACACAAAGCAAACTCGGTGCCCGCGGCCGGCCTTCGGTCGGCCCGGGCCCGAACATCCGTTAAGTATGAATCTCGAGGTTTTGAGCCCTCCTGCTCGGGCCGCGAAGGGGGGCCTCTGAGACGAGGGTGGCAAGGACCGGCTCTCTCCCGGAGGCCCGGTGACAGAAAAAGGGAGCCGCAATGCAGGCTCGGATCCCCCTTCCCGGCGCCGAGCGGCGGTTATGCTCCGCGCGAATGGGTTTTGATTTCTCTTCCGAGGCGCTCGATCGCGAGTTTCCCGTGCGCCGCCAGCTCGTCTATTTCAATCACGCCGCGGTCGCTCCCCTGCCTCGCCGCGTGTCCGACGCGATCGTCGCGCACACGGAGAACACCCGCGACCGTGGGGCGGCGGACTGGCGGCGCTGGTACGGCGGCATCGAAGCCGCCCGTGAGAAAGCGGCGCGCTTGATCGGCGCGGACAGGTCCGCGATCGCCTTCCTCCCGTCCACGTCGTGGGGCTTGAATCTGGTCGCGCAGGCCTTCCCCTGGCGAGCCGGCGACAACGTCGTCGGGGATGACATGGAGTTCCCCTCGAACGTGTATCCCTGGATGCTCCTCGCCGGGCGCGGCGTCGAGCACCGCCGGGCGAAGAGCCGCGGCGGACGCATCACCGTCGAGGACATCGAGACCCTGATCGACAGCCGCACGCGCGTGGTCGCCATCTCCTGGGTCGCGTTCCATAACGGCTGGGTCTATCCGGTGCGAGAGATCGGCGCCCTTTGCCGCGAACGGGGAATCCTTCTGGTGCTCGACGCGATCCAGGGTCTCGGCGCGCTGCCTCTCGACGTTCGTGAGGTGCCGGTCGACGTCGTCGTCGCCGACGCTCACAAGTGGATGCTCGGATCGGAGGGTTGCGCCCTCTTCTACGTGTCGGAGAGCGCGCGGGAACGGGTGCCGCCGCCCTTCGGCGGATGGTGGAACGTGCGGAGCGACCAGAGCTACCTGAAATACGAGCTCGATTTCTTCTCGGGGGCCCGGCGATTCGAACCCGGATCACTCCCGACGGCTCAGGTCATGGGCCTTTCGGCCGCCCTCGATCTGATCGCCGAAATGGGACCGGAGACGGTGCAGAAGCGGATCCGGGAATTGATCGCGGCGCTCGCGTCCGGGCTCGAAGGCCTCGGATGGAAAATCACGTCGCCGCAACCGCTCCTCTCCGGGATCCTCGCCGCGATTCCGCCGGGCGGTGACGCGCGATCGGTCGCCAAAAGTCTCGAGCGGGCCGGCGTCTCCGTTTCGCCGCGCGAGGGCGCCGTGCGCTTTTCGCCGCATGCCGGCAACGACCTGGGCGAGGTCGAGCGCGTCCTCTCCACTCTTCGTTCGAGCGCCTGATCCGACGTTCTTCGCGTGGCGACGAGGAAAGGACCTCCTCCTTCCCGACCGCTAGAAGGCGGAGGTGTCTGCCACGCTCGCGAGCCGCCCCTGCGGGTTCGAATAGGTGCGCTGCGCTCCTGTTTGCGTGTCGGTCACGGTGATCGTGTACTGGACATCCGACAGAGCTCCGAAGAAGACCCAGAAGCGCCCATTCACCGCCCGGCCGTCCACCACCTTGAGATTCAACTCCAGATTTCCCGCCGTAAAGAACCAGAAGGATCCGGAGTCCGACGCGAGCGGAGCGGCCTGACCGATTCCGGAGCGTCCGATGTTGGGCGCCGACCACGCGACCTGGACCCGGAAGCGATTCGCGTTCAGGCAGAGCGTCGAGGGGTCGGCGACGCACGCCGCGTCGGCGGAGAGCGGAAGCGCCGATTCCGCCGCCGGCCCTGCCAGCGACCGACCCGAAGGGAGCGACGCCGCAGCCGTCACGGGCCCGGCCGCGCTCGGAAATGCCGCCGTGTCCGCGATGCTGGCGAGCTGGCCCTGGGGATTCTCGTAAGTTTTTCTGGCCCCCGTCAGAGTGTCCGTCACGTTGATCGTGTACGACACGTCGGACATGGCGCCGTAAAAGACCCAGAAGGCTCCGTTGAAAGAACGGCCGTCGACGACCTTCAGCACGAGCTCGATGTTCCCGCTCGAGAAGAACCAGAACGCCCCGGTGTCTCCCGTGAGCGGGACCGCGATCCCGACTCCCGCCGTGCCCACGTTCACCGCGCGCCAGGTCACGTCGACCCGGAACCGGTTGTCGTTCAGGCACAGGGTCGAAGGACCCGACGTGCAGCCGTTCGTCCCCCCGACAAAGGCGGCCTTGAAGGCGCTGTCTCGAACGGTCCCCGCGTACACGGTGGAGGGAGAGTTCGGATCGACGACGATCGTGTTCACGACCTCCGCCAGCCCCTCGTTGACTCCCGTCCAGGTGCTGCCCCCGCGCTGCGCGCGGTAGACCCCGACCGGCGTCCCGGCGTAAATGGTCAGTCCCGACGGGTCTGTCGCGAGCGCCGTCACCGCGAGGCCTTCCATGCCTCCATTGAACGGCGCCCAGGTCGCGCCCGCGTCCACGCTCCGGTAGACGCCGAAGCCTGACAGCGTCCCCGTCGTCAGCGCCGAAAAGGTTCCCGCGTAGACGGTCCCGGACGAGACGGGATCGACCAGAAGAGTGAGCACGCCGATATTCGCAAGTCCCTGGGCGGACGGCGACCACCTCGTTCCGCCGTCGGTCGTCTTGAACACGCCACCCGGAGTGCCCGCGTAAACGGTGTTTGGAGTCGAGGGGTGAACCGCAAGAGCCTGGACGTTCATGTTCGGAAGTCCGCCGCTCCGGGCAGCCCACGTCGACCCGGAGTTGGCGCTGCGGAAGACCCCCGCGTCCGTTCCGGCGTACACGACCCCGGAGCCCGGCACGGCAAACGACAGGATCGTCCCCGTCGATAACCCGCTGCTCGCGGGCGTCCAACTCGCTCCGGCGTCCTGACTTCGAAAAATCCCGGCACCTGTCGTGCCCGCGTACAGCGTGGTCGGCGAACCCGCATCCAGAGCCAGCGCCTGCACCGTCTTGTCGGGCAGACCATTCCCGGACGGCGCCCACGCCGCGCCCCCGTTCACGCTCTTGTAGATTCCGCCGCCCGAGCTCCCCGGCCGGCCCACGCCCGCGTAGACGATAACCGGCGCGGCGGGATCGATGACGAGACCGTTGATCGTGAGAGTGGTGAAGTTGACGTTTTCCTGGCGCCAGTTCTTTCCGTCGTCCGCACTGCGAAAGAAGCCGGTCGGAGCGCCGACGTAGATGTTGAATCCGGCGGGATCCAGGACAACCGTATTTGCGCTGGTGGGACTGCCGGGCAGCTGCCTCCAGGTCCCCCCGCCGTCGGTCGACCCGTAGACTCCGGATCCCGATGTGCCGACGAAGACCGTCGTCGGCTGACTCTGACGGACCGCGACGGAGCGGACGGGCACGCTGCCGAGGCCCGAGTTCATCGTCGTCCAGCTCGTCCCGCCATCCCCGCTCTTCAAGACGCCCGAATTCGTGAAGAGGCCCTCGGCGCCCGCATAGATCGTGGCGGGCGTAACGGGGTCGATGGCCAGGGAGCGAACGTTGGCGGAGAGGCGGCTGTTCCAGGTCGCGGCGGCGTCTGTGGATTTGGAGATCCCCGCCGCGGTCCCGGCATAGAGCGTTCCCGGCGCGGACGGGTCGATCGCGATGGACCGCACATCGGGACTCGCGAGGCCGTTGCTCGACGCACTCCATGTTGCTGCCGAATCCGTGCTTCGGAACACACCGGCGGCCGTAGTGCCGGCGTAGATTACGCGCGGGTTCGTCGGGTCGAGCGTGAGCGCCTGGACGTTGATTTTCCCGAGCCCGGCGCGCTGGGCCGTCCAGACGTTTCCGCCGTTGTTCGTGCGGAAGACCCCGGCGTTGGTGCCGGCGTACAGCGTGCCCGTCGCGGTGGGGTCGACCGTCAGGGCGTAGACGGTGAAACCCGTCATGCCGTTGTTGATGGCCCCCCAGCTGATGCCTCCGTCCTGGCTCTTGAAGACGCCGCCGTCGGTTCCGGCGTAAAGGGTCGCCGGCGCCTGGGGGTCGACCGCGATTGACCGGATGTTCCCGCCCGGGCCATACGGGCCGATGCTCGTCCAGTCGTTGACGCCGGCCCGAATCGGAGCGGCGGCGAGCGCGGCACACACCGCGATCAGGAGGATTTTGAGCTTTGGCCTGAATTCGTCTCGCGCCATGGTCCGTATCTCCCTGGGAACCGCCGTTGACGAGCCCGAGACCGAGATGATCCGGTGTGCGAGAAGCGAGCGAAAAGCGTTCAAAAACCGTTCGACTGTCCGAGACTGCAAGGAACGCGCCCGGCGGGGGACGATTCCGCGGCCGGCGCGAGGAGGCAAGTCCGAGTTGTGGGAGCTGGTCCATTGTCACACAGACGGTGCGCCTCTTGCACCGAATCCCGTAATGGCCCCCGACGCTGTTCCGACAAGAGGGAGGGGCGGGGCGACGCTCGATCTGCCGTGGCGGTTCGGGGGCTTTCTTGCGACCTCCCTTCTTTCCCGCGATCCCCTGGGCTCGGTCTTCCGCGCGCTCCCGCTGGACGAGAAGCCGGGGGGGTTCGTGAGACTTCGGACTTTCGATCGATCAGAGCTGTCCCCCGGCCGGATGGCAGAGGTCTTTCTCAGGCTGCGCGAAAAACCGCCGCTTGCGGCGAGCCCTGTCCTGGCGGAGAACGCCCGCGTCGGACTTCAGGACGGAACGGCCTGGCTCGCCTGGAACGAGTCGCACGGGCACGCCCTCGACCTGGTGCTCGCTCAACCTTCCTCCGAAGGGGCGCGGCTTCCCCCCGAGCACGCACTCCTGATCGCGGACCGGCTCGCCCTCGCTCTCGAGCACGCGTCCCGCGCCGGAAGATTTCCATCGCATGGTCTCCTCTGGCCGGGGTGGGTCATTCTCGGGCCGGCAGGCGACGTGCGCGTCGGGGGCTTCGGGATCGCGCCGGCCGTTCTGGCTTCCGTCGCCGCCCCGGGTATCGCGGCGGAGATCGCCCCGTACCTTGCGCCCGAGACGCGCGAGGGGCAGGCGGGCGGCCCGGTCGCGGACGTCTACTCGGTCGCCGCCGTGCTCCTGCACCTTCTTACCGGAACGCGGCCGCCGCTGCAGGCCGACACGGATGCGATGGGACCGGCGGGGCTCCTTCCGCCGGGAGTGGCCGAGCTCCTGCGCGCGGCGCTCGCGCCCGCTTCACGACGCACGCCATCGGCGGGCCGGCTTCGCCGCGAGATTGGGAGCGTGCTGGTCTCGGCAGGACTCCAGCCGTCCAGCCGCGCACTGGCGAGCTTTCTGGCGAGCCGGATGGAGTCGGCAATCAGCGGCGTCCGCTTTGTGGCTCCTTCGATCGGCCCCTCGGCCTCCGAAGACGAGGCGTGGGAGCTGGCGGTTGCCCGCCTCGAGCTTCGGGCGGAGCGCGCCGCAACCGTGGTGCGTCCGAGGCCGCGCGCGGTCCAGCCGGCGCGGGTCCCGCTCCCGCCCGGCGTCCGAGACAGCCGATCGCCGCGCGATCCCTCACGACATCTTCGCCCGCGTTAAGCAGACACTCTTCTCGACCGGCAGCGCGGCGACGCGGTGGGCTCGCGGCCGCGGCGTGAATGATCCGGGCTAAACTGCGAGAGCGTGAAAGCCCGCCCGCGGAAACCCTCCTGGCAGCAGCTCGCGACCGAGGCGGTTCACCCCGGCGCGAGCCGCCTCGACCGCATCGGGATATCCGGAATCGTCCAGTTAATGCAGGGCGACGACCGGCATGTCGTCAAGGCACTCGACAGGGCACGGCCGGAGATCGTCCGCTCGGCGGAATGGCTCCGGGAGACCTTCCTGACAGGCGGGACCTGCCTGCTCTTCGGAGCGGGAACGAGCGGAAGGCTCGCCGTCCTGGAGGCCGCGGAGCTGCCGCCGACGTTCGGCACCGATCCGCGGCGCGTGCGCGCCGTGATCGCAGGCGGCCGGTCCGCGGTCTTCCGCGCCCGGGAGGGAGCGGAAGATCGGATGGACGACGGCGACCGCGCCGCCGCGCCTCTGCGCCCGGGAGATCTGGCGATCGGCATCTCCGCGAGCTCGGTCACGCCGTTCGTTCGCGGCGCCCTGGCCCGCGCTCGACGGCAAGGGGCGCGCACGGTGCTCGTTACGGCCGGCGAAAGCGGGGGGCTCGACGCGATCGCGGAAGTCGTCGTGCGGCTCTCCGTCGGCCCGGAGGTGCTCGCCGGATCGACCCGGCTGAAAGCGGGAACGGCGACGAAGATCGCGCTGAACCAGATCACGACCTCGGCGCTCGCCGCATCCGGAAAGGTGTTCGGTCCCTGGATGGTGGACCTGCGGCCCGGCTCGGCGAAGCTGCGCGACCGGGCGCGCCGGATTGTCGCGGCCGCGGGGGACACGACTCCGCGCCGCGCGGCGAGCCTCCTTTCCCGTGCGGACGGCGAAGTGAAGACGGCCATCGTGATGGCGAGGACGAAGTCGACACCGGAGGATGCGCGCGGGCGGCTGACGAGATCAAGGGGAGACCTCCGGGCGGCCTTGGAAGGAAAGCCACGGGGGTGATGGCGTCTCGCGCTCGTCCCCTGGCACTCGCATTGCTGCGTCGGAGCCCGAAACCATGAAGGTCGCGGAATTCGGAAAACGGAGGGCTGGCGCGCCTCGCGATACGTCGAGAGTCGCGTCGCCCTCGGCCCGAACCCTCTTCCGAGGAGATGGTGTCTTCAGCCACACGGGTGAGTCCGCTTCGCCTGCCTGCGGGCCCCCTCACCCCAACCCTCTCCCCGAGCGCGGTGAGAGGGAGGTGCCGAGCGAGAGAAAATTTCCTGGCTATAAATAAAAAAAAGCCGAAGGCAAAGAGCCTCCGGAGCGCCGAGACCTTCGGGCGGGGAATCGCGCCCCGACCGGAAGGACATGCGTATCCGCGCCCCCAGCTCCAGCGCTCGGGATGGATTTCTTTGAACGGCGACTGGGATTTCGCCATCGACCCGGACGCAGACTGGGCGGTCCCGGCGCAGGTGCGATGGACCCGGACGATCCGCGTGCCCTTCGCGCCCGAGACTCCCGCGAGCGGCATCGGCGACACCGGCTTCTACCGCGCCTGCTGGTACCGGCGGCACATCGCGGCGCCGCAGCTGAGGCCCGGGCAGCGGCTTCTCCTTCACTTCGGCGCCGTGGATTACTCAGCCACCGTGTGGATCAACGGCGCGCGCGCCGCGACCCACGAGGGCGGGTACACATCGTTCACCGTCGACACCACGGAATACCTCGCCGCCTCGGACGTCCTCGAGATCGTCGTGCGCGCCGAAGACGATCCGACGGATCTCGGCAAGCCGAGGGGAAAGCAGGACTGGCAGTTGCAGCCGCACTCGATCTGGTACCCCCGGACGACGGGGATCTGGCAGACGGTGTGGCTCGAGCGAGTGCCGTCGAGCTGGATCGAGGAGATCCGCTGGACGCCCAACCTGGAACGCTGGGAGATCGGGCTCGAAGCCCGCCTCGGCGGAAAGCCGCCGGAGGGGCTCTGGCTGTCGGTGAAGCTGCGCGCGAACAACGTCCTTCTCGCCGACGACAGTTACCGGGTCATCGCCGGGGAAGTCCACCGCCGGATCGCTCTCTCCGACCCCGGGATCGACGATTACAGAAACGAGCTTCTCTGGAGTCCCGCGCGCCCCCAGTTGATCGACGTGGAGCTCCAGCTCTGGGCGGGTCGCGGAGACTTGATCGACTCGGTCCGAAGCTACACGGCCATCCGCTCCATCGCGGTGCAGGGCGACCGGCTCCTCTTGAACGGACGGCCGTACCACCTCCGGATGATCCTCGACCAGGGGTACTGGCCGGAGACCGGATTGACCGCGCCGGAAGATGCCGCCCTTCGCCGCGACGTCGAGCTCGCGCGCGCGATGGGATTCAACGGCGTGCGCAAGCACCAGAAGATCGAGGACCCGCGGTACCTGTTCTGGGCGGATGTCCTCGGCCTCGCCGTCTGGCTCGAGATGCCGAGCGCGTATCGCTACACGGACCGGTCGATCGAGCGGGTCACGCGGGAGTGGACGGACGTCATCAAGCGCGACTACAGCCACCCCTGCGTCATCGGACTCGTTCCGTTCAACGAATCCTGGGGTGTCCCGAACCTGCCCGACAGCCCCAAGGAACGGCACTACGTGCGAGGGCTCTACCACCTGACCAAGACTCTCGACCCCACCCGGCCGGTGGTCGGAAACGATGGATGGGAGAGCGTCGCCACAGACATCATCGGCATCCACGACTACGACCCGAACCCGGACACCATCGCGCGCCGGTACCAGCCCGAGTACGTTTCGCCGCGGCTCTTTCAACGGGAGCGTCCCGGCGGGAGGCTGCTCGTCTTAGAGGGGCAGACGGACCACCCGGTCGTCCTCTCCGAGTTTGGCGGGATCGCGTACTCGCGGGACACGGAGAAGACGTGGGGCTACTCCCGGGCGGGCACCGCCGGCGGATTCGCGGACAGCTACTGCAAACTTCTCGAGGCGGTCCGCTCCGTCGGCCTGTTCTCCGGCTTCTGCTATACGCAGTTCGCGGACACGTACCAGGAAGCGAACGGTCTGCTGTACGCGGACCGCACTCCGAAGGTCCCTCTGGACGTGATCGCCGAAGCGACCCGCGGTGCTCCCGGCGCGGCCGTTTCTCCTTCGTCGAGTCAGAACTCTCTGCCCTTCCTGGATCGGGGGGAGCCGCCGCCAAACGTCGCGGACGGGCCCGAGCCGAGCGTCGACGAGGGCTCGGAGTGACGATCCACTGGAGGGAGTTGATCAAGCCGGACGGCCGGCGCCTCGTCCTCTACTCCCGGCGCCCGATCCCCGAAGAGATCGAAGCCCCCAGCCCCGAGAAGGCTCCCCTCCATGCCAACTCGCACCTGCGCTGGCATGCGCTGCGGGGAGAGTGGGTCGCCTATGCCACTCACCGGCAGAACCGCACCTTTCTGCCGCCGCCCGAGTACAACCCCCTCGCGCCGAGCTCCGAGCACTCGACCGAAGTCCCGGCGGGCGACTGGGACGCGGCGGTCTTCGAGAACCTGTTTCCGACGCTGAGCGCGGAGTCTCACGACCCGCCTCCGGAAACCGTGGAGACGCGTCCGGCGTCCGGCGCCTGCGAGGTGGTCGTGTTCACGCAGGACCCGAAGTCGAGCCTGGGCGCGCTGCCGCTGGCGCACATCGAGCTGCTTCTCGAGGTGTGGGCCGACCGGTACCGGGTCCTCGGCGCGCGGGAGGACGTTCAGTATGTG
>JBBSGZ010000131.1:0-10781 GCA_038253555.1 Thermoanaerobaculia bacterium | reverse complement strand
CGCGGCCGAGAGGAGCCATGCGAGCCGCCGCCTCGCGGCCGTCGTCGAGGGAGGTTCCTTTCATCCGGCCGATCTGCCGGAAACCCTCCCGCGCCATTTCGCTCTCCACCCAGCCCGGGCAGAGCGCATTGACCGTGATCTGGCGGGGCGCAAGCTCCAGGGCGAGCGTTCTCGTGAGACCGATGACGCCGTGCTTCGAGGCGGAGTACGCGCCGAGGCCGGCGACTCCGAAGCGGCCCACGACCGAGGACAGGTTGATGATGCGGCCGCCCTGCGGCAGAAAGGGCGCGGCCTCGCGGGTGACGCGAAAAACCGCGGTCAGGTTGGTTGCGATGATCGAATTCCAACGCGAATCATCCGGGTCGTCCAGGGGGGTCGGGCCTCCGAGACCCGCGTTGTTGACGAGGATGTCGATCCGGCCCCAGCGCGCCGACACCTCCGCGATGGCGCTGCCGATCGAAAGCCCCATCGTCACGTCGCACTCGATCGCCACCGCCTCCCCGCCCGATTCGCGGATCTGCGACGCGATGCGCTCGCAGGAGCCGAGATTCCGCGCCGCCAGAGCCACGCGCGCCCCTTCGGCCGCAAACCGGCGCGAGATGGCTTCCCCGATGCCGCGGGACGCGCCCGTGACGAAGGCGACCTTTTCGGACAGGCGGCGCGGGGCCGCGCTCCTGTCTCCGGGCGCGCGCAGCGGCGCGGTGCTTTCCAGATCGGATCCGCTCATCGGCCGTTCGTCGAGGGCGTTTTCTGCGGCATGGCTGTGGGATCGGCCGGTCGGCTCGTCGTGGGATCGGCTAGTCGGAGACCGCGAGGGAGCTCGCCCGCGCCTTCTGCAACGCGGCAAGCTCGGGAGGCAGCGGGAAAAAAACGTCCTCGTCGACGACGCGGACCTCGCGCACCTCGGTCGCTCCAAGCTTCCGGAGCGCATCGAGGATGGCGTCGACCAGGAAGTCCGGCGCCGACGCTCCCGAGGTCACGCCGACGGCCGCGGCACCCTCGAGCCACTCGCTCCGCATGCCGGAAACGTCATCGACGAGATAGGCGCGCGCGCCGGCGAGCTCCGCCTCCTCGACGAGACGGTTGGAGTTCGACGAGTTGCGGGAGCCGACGACCAGGATGACGGGCGCCTCCCGCGCGATCGCGCGAACGGCGAGCTGGCGGTTCTGCGTCGCATAACATATGTCCGCTCGCGCGGGCCCCTGGATCCCGGGAAACCGCCGCTGCAGGGCGGCCACGATGGGACGCGTGTCCTCGACGGAAAGCGTCGTCTGCGTCAAAAATGCGAGGCGCTCCGGGTTCCGGACCTGCACGCTTTCCGCCTGGGCGACCGTCGAGACGAGCGTCATCCGGTCGGCGGCCTCCCCCAGAGTTCCTTCGACTTCCTCGTGGCTCGGATGGCCGATCAGGATGATCTCGAAACCGGCGCGCGCGTACCGGATCGCTTCGAGGTGCACCTTCGTGACGAGGGGGCAGGTCGCGTCGAGGACAGTCAGCCCTCGCGCCGCGGCTTCGGAACGGACCGCGGGAGAGACGCCGTGGGCGGAAAAAATCACCGTCTGCCCGTCGGGGACCTCGTTCAACTCGTCGACGAAGCGGACGCCGCGTTCCTCGAAACTGCGGACGACGTGCAGGTTGTGGACGATCTCTTTCCGCACATACAGCGGGCTGCCGGCCGCCTCGAGGGCCAGGTCCACGATGTCGATGGCGCGCACCACTCCCGCGCAGAAACCTCGGGGGGCGGCGAGGACTACGGTCTTGGGAAACGTCGGGACAGCACTCATCGGGGGAGCGATTCTACCCCCGGCAGCGGCCGCGGGGAGGCCGGCTCCGCGGTCTGGCGCCTTTCGTCGCGGCGAAAGAGCGAGCGTTCGATCGCGCAGGACTCGCAGAGGCGTTCTCCCGGGGACGGCTCGCGGCCGCAGCCTTCGTTCTGGCAGACCGGGGGCCGGTTCTGCTCGGTCATCGTCGCCTCGCTTTCGTCCTGGCGGTTTCCGGCGCGGGAGATTTTCCCGGCGCCAGAAGGTAGTGAAGAAGCTCCCGTTCGCATCGCTCGCGGTAGGCGTCGAAACAGGCCTCGGGCTCCTTTTCGGTGAGCCACTGAAGCATCAGGCCGTCGAAGATGGCGCGAAGCGTCGAGGCCGTCTCCCCCGCGTCCCGGAGAAGAAAGACCCCGCGCCGCATCCCTTCCTCGACGATGCCCCGGTCGATCTCGCGGCACCCGGCGTAAAACCGTTCCCCGACCTGCCGGAAGGGTTCCTTCCGCGCCGCCAGGCCGCAGAAATCGACGTAGGCGCGGAAAAAGGCGCGATTCCGGGAGGGTGACGGAAAGATCAGCGCGACGAGGGCGCGAACCTTGTCGACGGGCCCCTCGGCGGCTTCGACCGCGTCGCGCATCCGGAGGTGGATCGAGTCGATCAGCCAGGAAAAGAGGTCGCAGAAGAGATCGTCCTTCGAATCGAAGTAGTAGAGCGTGACCCCCTTGGAGACTCCCGCCCGGACCGCGATGTCTTCGAGCGTGACGCTCGAGAACCCGCGCTCCGCGACTTCGCGGAAGGCGGCTTTGAGGAGAAGGAGGCGGCGCTGGGACTCGTGCTGGGCGGATCGCATGAGGGGGATGTTATCTGACCGGTCGGTCAGGGGCAAGATGAGGGCGAGGGGCGAGGGGAATTGGGGACCGGGCTATTCGAAATCCGAGGTTACCCGCCGTTTTCGTTTCCCGGCGATGCGTTCCGATGTCTCTCGCCGTCCCCCTTTCCCCTTTCGCCCTTCCCTTTCGCCTTTCGCACTTCGCCTCCTCAAGGCCCTTCGGGCTTTTCCTGCCGCCTTTCGCCTCGGCTTCTCCGCCCTCCGCCCTTCGCCGTTCCGTTCGCCGTTCGTCGTCCCGGCAAGTTGTTTCCCCTCCCCCTCTCGTCGCCCACGCTAGACTCCTCGCGTGCGGATTCGCCTTCTCTACTTCGCCACGTTCCGGGACGTCTCCGGCCGCGACTCCGAGGAGCGGCAGGTCGCCGGGGGGTCGAAAGTCTCGGACCTCTGGCGGGAGCTCACGGGCGAAATGCCTGGCCTGCTGCGGACCGGTTCCATGCCTCCCGCGGCGGTCAATCGCGAGTACACGGGGCCGGACACCGTCCTCGCGGAGGGGGACGAGGTCGCCTTCCTGCCGCCCGTCGCCGGCGGCTGATCCCCCTCGGTCCGATGTACCTGACGGACGCTCCGATCGACACCGCTTCTCTTCTGGCCGCCGCGCGGCCCTCGGACGGCGGGGTGTGCTCGTTCTTCGGCGTCGTCCGCAACCACCACCTCGGGCGGGCGACCGCGCGGATTGCATACGAGTCCTATGGACCCATGGCGGAGGCGGAGATCGGCAGGATCGTAGACGGCCTCGCGGCGGAATGGCCGGACACCCTGGTCCTGGTCCGCCACCGCGTGGGAATGCTGGAAGTTGGGGAGGTCGCCGTCGCCATCGTGGCCTTTTCTCCGCACCGCGCCGCGTCGTTCGCGGCGTGCCGGGCGGCCATCGACCGCATCAAGACCAGGGCCCCCATCTGGAAGCGCGAGTTTCACCCGGACGGGACCTCGGACTGGGTCGACCCGACGTCGGAGGCTCCCCCGGTTTAGCCCGTTTGAGCGCAACGAAGCGAGGATGCCCGCAACTCACAACTGATAACTTCCTCCGCCATGTCCGTCGCGAAAGTGATCGGCCCCGACATCGAGGAGCTGATTCGCGAAAACCCGAAGGATCTGCCTGCCGCGCTGGCGGACCTCCACCCGGCGGACGTGGCCGAGCTGCTCGAGGACCTCCCCCGGGAAGACCGGGTCCTGGTCTTCGAAATGCTGCCGCCGGAGCAGGGCGCCGCCGTGCTGTCGGAGCTCCACGGCGAGACCCTCCGGCTGATCCTGCACCAGGCGTCGCCGGAGAAGCTCGGACCCGAGCTCGATCGCCTCCCGGCAGACGAGGTCACGTTTCTCCTCGAGCACCTGACGCAGCGGCAGCGAGAGGCCCTCCTCGCTCGGATGTCGGCGCGCGATGCCGCCGAAGCCGAGCGGCTGCTGCGCTACGCGCCGCGCACCGCCGGCCGGCTCATGTCGGAAAAGTTCCCCCGCATCCGCGCGGAGTGGACCGCCGCGGACACGCTCGAGCACTTGAAGCGCATCGACCCCGAAGTCGAGACGGTCCAGAGCCTCTACGTCGTCGACGACCACGACCACCTGATCGGATCCGTTTCGCTGCGAAGGCTCCTGCCCGCGCCGCCGTCGCGCCGGATCTCAGATCTCATGGAAAAGACCCTGAAAACCGTGCATACGGACACCCCGCAGGAGGAGGTTGCCCGGCTCGTCTCGCGCTATGACGTCCACGCGATCCCGGTCGTCGACGATCAGAACCGCCCACTTGGAATCGTCACCGTGGACGACGTCATCGACGTCCTGATCGAGGAGCAGACCGAGGACATGCTCCATCTCGCCGGGGCGCCCGTGTCCGGCGAGATGGCGGACAGCTACTTCGCGAGCAAGCCATGGCGCAACGTGAGGGCTCGATTCAACTGGCTGCTCCTCCTCTTCGTCACGGAGACCCTGACCGGGACCGTGCTGCGGCATTTCGAGTCGGAGCTCGCCAAGGTGGTGGCGCTCGCCTTTTTCATTCCTCTGCTGATCGGGACCGGCGGAAACTCCGGCTCGCAGACGGTGACGACGATAGTGAGAGGTCTCGCCATCGGGGACATCCGCCTGCGCGATTTCTGGCGGGTCGTCGCGCGCGAGGCCGCGAGCGGCTTCGCGCTCGGCATTCTTCTCGGGATCGCCGGCTTCGGGCGAGCGTTGCTGTGGAACTCGAGCAACATGCCGCTCGCCATCACCGTCGGCGTCAGCATCCTCGTGATCATCACGTGGGCGAACACGGTGGGCGCGACGATCCCGATGCTCGCCACCCTCTGCAAAATCGACCCGACGATCATGTCGGCCCCGTTGATCGCGACCCTGGTGGATGCCACGGGGTTGTTCATTTATTTCATCATCGCGAGGTCGATCCTCGGATTGTAGGCGCCGGGCGCTGAGGCGCTGGGCGCCGGGGCGGAGATTGCACCTCCCCGGACCCGCGACTTCGGCGTCGCCCAGCGCCTCCCGCCCAACCCCCAGCGCCTACCATTTGATATCCTCCCCCGTTCGACGATGCGTCGAGGAGGCACCATGAGCACCCCCGCGAAAACCCGAGACTGGACGAGCGCCGAGCTGGACCACACGGTCGTCAATTACCGGGCCGAAGACGGAATCGCCGTCATCGAGATGGACGACCCGCCGGCCAACACCTACACCTACGCCATGATGCGGCAGCTCGACGAGGCGATCCTCCGGGCCCGCTTCGACGACGACGTCCACGTCATCGTGCTGCGGGGGAAGGGCGACCGGTTCTTCTCCGCGGGCGCCAACATCGGGATGCTGAACGCGGTCACCCCCGGGTTCAAGTACTTCTTCTGTCTGCACGCCAACGAGACTCTTCTCCGGCTGGAGCACACGCCCAAGCTGGTGATCGCGGCCTTGAACGGCCACACGGTCGGCGGCGGACTCGAGATCGCCATGGCCGCGGACCTGCGGATCGCCCGCAAGGACGCCGGCAAGATCGGCCTTCCGGAGGTGACGCTCGGAGTTCTTCCCGGAACGGGCGGCACCGCGCGCCTGGCGAAGATGGTCGGCAAATCCAAGGCGATCGAATTGATGGTGACGGGCAACACCTTCTCGTTCGAGGAGGCGCTCGACCTCGGCGTCGTCAACCAGGTGATCGACGCGAACGTGGAAGAGTGGTGGCAGCAGATCATGGACTACGCCCGCCAGTTCGTGCCGCCCAACAAGGCCGCAAAGGCGGTAGGCCGGATCAAGCGGTCCGTGCAGAGCGGGTGGGACCTGCCGCTCGAGTCCGCGCTGTCGCTCGAGCGCGAGATGCAGCAGCTTCTCTTCCAGAGCGACGACGCCAAGGAAGGAATCGCGGCCAACCAGGAAAAGCGAGTCCCGAAGTTCAAAGCCAGGTAGCCCCCGGCTTTCAGTCCCGGTTTTCAGGTCTCGCCGGCTGACGCCGGAGACCGGGAGGCGGGACCTCCGGAGTTTTCATGTCCGTCGCCACCGAATCGAACCTGAAGACCGGCCTGTTCATCGACGGGGCGTTCCGACCCTCCGCCTCGGGAAAGACCTTCGAGACGACCAATCCCGCGACGGGCGAGACGCTTGCCCGGGTGTCCGAGGCGGGACTCGAGGACCTCGACAGCGCCGTCGCGGCCGCCCGCAAGGCGTTCGAGGGCGGGCCCTGGGCGGCGATGAAGCCGCGGCAGCGCGGGCGGATCCTGCTGCGCGCCGCCGACTTCCTCGCGTCGCGGGCCGAGTCGTTCGGCCGGACCGAGACTCTGGACAACGGCAAACCGATTTTCGAGTCGGCGAAAATCGACGTCCCCGCCGCGGCCGAGTGCCTCGCGTACTTCGGCGAGTCGGCCGACAAGCTCTACGGCGACACGTTTCCCTCCCGCAACGACGCGCTTTTGATGACGCTCCGCGAGCCGGTCGGCGTCGTCGGCGCCATCACGCCGTGGAACTTTCCGCTCCTGCAGGCCATGTGGAAGATTGCGCCGGCCCTCGCGCTCGGAAACACCGTCGTCTTGAAGCCCGCGTCCGTCACACCGCTCACGGCGCTGCTCTTCGCCGAGCTCCTCGCCGAGGCGGGACTGCCGCCCGGAGCGTTCAACGTCGTTCCCGGACCCGGCGCGACCGTCGGAGCGGCCATGGCGGAGCATCCCGGGATCGACAAGATTTCGTTCACCGGCGAGACCGAAACGGGCAAGTCGATACTCCGGGCCGCCGCCGGGACCCTGAAGCGGGTTTCTATGGAGCTCGGCGGAAAATCCCCGAACGTGGTCTTCGCCGACGCGGATCTCGACGCCGCGGCGCGGGGCGCGATCAACGCGATCTTTTACGGCAAGGGAGAGCTCTGCTCCGCAGGCTCGCGCCTCTTAGTCGAGGAGTCGGTGCACGACGCCCTGATGGAGAAGGTCACGGAACGCGCCCGCAAGATGACGCCCGCCGACCCGCTGGACCCGAAGACGCGCCTGGGTTCGCTCGTGTCCGAGAAGCAGCGAGACAACGTCGCCCGCTACGTCGAGACAGGGAAGGCCGAAGGGGCGAAGCTCGTCGCCGGGGGCAACCGCGCCGCGGTCGGGGGCAAGGGCGCCTTTTTCGAGGCGACGGTGTTCGACGGCGTCACGCCCGACATGACGATCGCGCGCGAGGAGATCTTCGGCCCGGTGCTGGCCACCCTGACGTTCAAGGACGAGGCGGACGCGGTCGCCGTGGGGAACGGCACCATCTACGGGCTCGCCGCTGCCGTCTGGTCGCGCGACATCAAGAAGGCCCTCCGCACCGCGAAGGCCCTCAAGGCGGGCACGGTCTGGATCAACACGTACAATTTCTACGATCCGGGTCTCCCGTTCGGGGGATACAAACAGTCCGGCTTCGGGCGCGAGCGCGGCCACTACGCGCTCGAGGCGTACACCGAGGTCAAGAGCGTGTGGGTGGATTTGACGTAGGCGCTGGGCGCTCGAAAGTGATCGTGCCGATTCCCCATTCCCTGGATGGTGCCCTTCCCGACTTCGCCCTTCGCCGTTCGCCTCCCCCCGCCTCCCCCGCCTCCCCTCCCCCTCCCGTCATATTCTCCAGCCATGAAAAATCTGCTCCTGGCCGCCGCCGCCCTCGTGAGCGCGATGCCCGCCCTTGCGGCGGAAAAGCCCGAGCTCGAGAGCCTGGTCACGCGGCTGATGGACGTCCAGGAGTTCGCCCAGGTCGCGATCTCTCCTGACGGCTCGCGGGTCGCCTGGGTCAAGAAGATCAAGGACCGCCGGGGGGCCTGGAACCTCGCGGCCATCGAGACGGCAGAGGTCGGCGCGGTTGCCGGCGCCTCCAGGCGAGTTACGGGCGCCGCGGACGGCCGGGCGCACGACGAACACCATCCCGTCTGGTCTCCGGACGGGAAGCGCCTCGCCTTCCTTTCCGACGCGGCAAAGGCAGGACAGGCGCAGGTCTGGATCGCCTCCGCGGCCGGCGGACCCCCGCGGCAGCTCACGAAGGTGCAGGGCCAGCTTCATGATCCGCGCTGGTCGCCGGACGGCCGCTCGATCGCTTTCCTGTTCGTCGCCGGCTCCTCCCAGGAACAGGGAGCGCTGACAGCCTACAAACCGGACTCCGGAGTGGTCGCGGAAACCGTCGAGGAACGCCGCATCGCCGTCGCGGACCTCGCGACGGGTAAGGTCCGCGAAGTCTCGCCTGCGAACCTCTACGTCTACGACTACGACTGGTCTCCGGACGGGCGATCGTTCGCCGCCGAAGCGGCGGAGGGATCGGGCACCAACAACTACTGGATCGCGCAGCTCTACGTCGTGCCCGCCGACGGCGGTGCGGCCCGGAGCCTCTGGAAGCCGCCGCTCCAGATCGCGTGCCCCCGCTGGTCTCCGGACGGCTCGCGCATCGCCGTGATCCACGGGCTCATGAGCGACGAGGGGTCGACGGGCGGCGACATCTGGACGGTCCCCGCCGCCGGGGGCGCGCCGCAGAACCGGACCGCCGGGATGAAGGCCTCGGCGACCGCGCTCTTCTGGCGCTCGCCCGAGGAGATCCTCTTCACCGAGCACGTCGAAGGCGACCAGGGGATCGCCACGCTCGACGCGGCCGGCGCGGTCACCACCGTCTGGCGCGGGCCCGCGGCGATCCGGAGCTTCACGATCGCCGCGCGCGGCGGGGCATCCGCCGCGGTCCGGTCGTCTTTCCGTCATCCGCCGGAGGTCGTCGCGGGTCCGATCGGGCGGTGGAATCCGCTGACCCGCGTCAACGCGGGCGTCTCCCCGGTGTGGGGCGAGGCGCGCAACATTTCCTGGGACAGCGACGGCGCGCGCGTCCAGGGCTGGCTTCTCTCTCCCCTCGCCTTCGACGCGTCGAAAAAACACCCGATGGTGGTCGTGGTGCATGGCGGCCCGTCGTCAGCGTCGACGGCGGGCTGGCCTTCCCACTGGACGGCCCTTCTGCCGAGCCAGGGCTATTTCGTTTTCCTGCCGAACCCCCGAGGAAGCTACGGGCAGGGCGAGGCCTTCACCGCGGGAAACATCAAGGACTTCGGGTACGGCGATTTGCGGGACATCCAGCGCGGCGTGGACGCCGCCCTGGCCGCCGCGCCGATCGACCCGAAACGCCTCGGCATCTGCGGATGGAGCTACGGCGGTTACATGACCATGTGGGCCGTGACACAGACCGACCGGTACGCGGCGGCGGTCGCGGGCGCGGGGATCGTCAGCTGGCAAAGCTATTACGGGCAGAACCGCATCGACCAGTGGCTGATCCCCTTCTTCGGCGCGTCCGTCTACGACGATCCCGACGTGTACGCGAAGTCGTCGCCGATCACGTTCATCAAGAAAGTGAAGACCCCCACGCTCGTCCTTCATGGCGACCGCGACTCCGAGGTCCCGACGCCGCAGGGTTACGAGTTCTGGCACGCGTTGAAGACGCTCGGGGTTCCCACGTCCCTCGTGATCTACGAGAACGAAGGGCACTCGATTCGCGACCCGAAACACCAGATCGACCGCGATACCCGCCTCGTGGCGTGGTTCGACAGGTACCTGAAGGGACCGCACGCCGGACGATCCGAAGGTCCCCGGTAAGAGGGCCTCTTTTCGGAACCTCTCGACTTCCGGCCGTGCCCGTCCCGGTGGGCGGCGGCGTCAGGTTTTCGCGATCTTCAACGTCACGTCGAAACGGCCGGTGAGCGTTCCGCTGCCGGGCTCGAGCGCGACGATGCGAGAGGCGTCATCGGAGTGGCACTTGCTTCCACAGGCGTCATGGGGACCGAGATACGGATCGCCGCGGAAGTAGAGCTGCGTCGTGACGGGCTCATGGCCGGGCCCCGAAACGGTGAAATGAATGTGCGCCGGCCGCCAGCCGTTCTCCTGCTTGTAGTTGCCCGGCCGGATGGAGTGGAGCTCGTACGTTCCATCCGCCCCGGTCACAATCTGGCCGCGGAGGCGGTACTGCTCCTCCTTCCCGTGGTACTCCCCTTTCGCGTCCGCCTGCCAGACGTCCAGGAGGGCGCCCGCGAGGGGAGTGCGGCAGTCGCCCGACAGCACCCTGCCTCGAATCGCGATGCGCTCGCCCGGCTCGGCCTTTCCCGCGACCTGCAGACGGCGAGGAGCGCCCGGCAGGTAGAAGGGTCCGGCGACATCCGAAGACGTCGGGGCGCAGGTCCCTGAGCCGCCCTCGGCGAACCGGCCCCCGGCGAAAAGCGTCGCGGGCGCGGCAAGAAGAGATCGCAGGACGGCACGGCGATCCAGCATGAGTTCCTCCCTCTTTTTGTGACAGTCTACGCCGCGCTGGAGGTCCAAATGTTCGACTCGCGCGTCCTGGCCGGACGATCGATCCTCGTGACGGGAGGAGGAAGCGGCCTCGGCCTCGCCATGGCGTCCTCGTTTGCGGCGCGCGGGGCAAAAGTGACGATTGCCGGCCGCCGCGCCGACCGCCTTGCGGCGGCCGTCCTCGAGATCCGCGCGGGCGCGGGAGAGGGCGGAGAGGTCGAGGCCTTCGCCGCCGACGTGCGCGAGCCCGAGAAGGTCAAGGCGCTCGTCTCGCGGGCGATCGAACGGTTCGGAAAAGTCGACGGCCTCGTCAACAACGCCGCCGGCAACTTCCTCGTGCCCGCCGAGGACCTGACGCCGAACGGATTCGACGCCGTGGTCAGGACCGTGCTGAACGGCTCCGTGTACTGCTCG
>JBBSGZ010000130.1:0-10821 GCA_038253555.1 Thermoanaerobaculia bacterium | reverse complement strand
CCCGCGAAGGGCGGCTGGCGGAGGGGATCGAACGATCCGTCACGCCGGCTTTCCGCGCCCCACCCCGGCCGTCGCATCGCGACCCCAGAACGGCGCGCCGATCAGGAAGGAGATCGCGCAGAAGTTGAAGAGCCCGGCGGCTAAGGGCAGGAGCCCGAAAATTCCCACCGCGATACCGAGGGGAGTGCCCAGACGGAAGCCCCAGACCATCAGCGCGAGGCCCGCCAGGATGCGGATCACGCGGCCGGGCCACGTGGCCATGAATTGAGCGAATTTCATTGCGTTACCTCTTCTTTCAAAAATTGCTCGAGTCCAGCGCGTCGAAGTTCGAGCGTCGGACATGGGTTACGGCTTGAAGTACGAGTAGCCTTTCGTCTGAAGCCGGATGACCTCGAGCGCCCCGGAAGGGACGACCCTGCAGTCCTGACAGGCGTCGGAGTCTTTCTTGCCCATGTGCTCGAGCGTGTTGTGGCACACGTCGAACGTCACGCGCCCGGTCTTCTGAAGCTTTGCGACGGCGGCCAGCATCGGCGCAGGAGAATCCCGCAGGAACTCCTTGACGGCTTCCCCGTGCGCGACGACCACGATCTCGGCGGCACCCGCCGTCTCGGTCAGGATGTTCTCGATGTTGCGCAGGCCCGCGGCGATTTCCTTGGGATCGTCCTCGTTCAAATGAAAGACGGCCTTGACCGGGTCCCCCGGGGGAGCTGCCCGCAGGGAAGCCCCCGCCAGCAAGGGCAGCAATACGACGCCGACGCCGACGATTCGTGAGAGAGACTTCATGCTTTCCTCCTGAAATTCGACACCCTCGGTAGCCCTCTCATGTTCGGGTCGCGGGCAGTCGCTCCCCTCGCCCGGCTGCCCCCGTCGACCGAACGGCCCGGCGCCGCGCCACGCCGAGCGAATCGACCTGTAGAGCCAGCCGTTTTCGAAGGCTCGCGCAGACCACCTCGCAAAGCTCGTGGACCGTCGCGTCGGCGATCGAGCAGTAGACGGCCGTTCCGACCTGGCGGCGGGCAAGCAATCCCGCTTCATCCAGGATCCGAACGTGTTTGCTGATGTTGGGCTGGCTCGTTTCGAGCAGCTTCGCCAGCTCTCCAACCGTGCACTCCCGCTCGTCGAGAACCTGAAGGATCCGGAGGCGCAACGGGTCGCCCAGCACTTTGAAGCGGGATGCCACCAGATCGAGGGCCGACGACGAAAGCTTCATGGCTGACTCCTAGGACGATACCAACCGGACGAGGGTAATGATAATTTCAGTATATTACTATATTGGAATAATACGATTCGGTTCGGGTTCTCCTCTCGTGGGACGGGGTCGGGAAGGAAAGGAAATCGCCATGTTCTTCAAGCAGTTCTACCTTGGCTGCCTCGCCCACGCGTCCTACCTGATCGGCTCGGACGGGGAGGCCGCCGTGATCGATCCCCAGCGGGACGTCGAGCAATACCTCGAGGAAGCGCGGCGGCAGAGGCTCGCGATTCGGTATGTGATCGAGACACATCTCCACGCCGACTTCGTCAGCGGCCACCGGGAGCTGGCTGGCCGCACAGGGGCCGAAATCGTCTTCGGCCGCCGCGCCGGCGTGGAGTTCCCCCATCGCGCCGTCACCGACGGAGATGAGCTGGCGCTCGGGAACCTGGTCCTTCGCGCCCTCGAGACGCCGGGCCACACGCCGGAGGGCGTTTCCTGGCTGCTCGTCGACCCCCGGATTTCCTCGATACCGCTGAAGGTCCTGACGGGTGACACGCTTTTCGTCGGCGACGTCGGGCGGCCGGATCTGGCCGGGTCCAGGGGATACACCCCGGATCAGATGGCCGGGCTGCTCTACGATTCGCTTCATCAGAAGCTGCTCACGCTTCCCGACGCGGTCGAGGTCTGGCCGGCGCACGGTGCGGGCTCTTCGTGCGGCCGCAATATCTCGAAGGACACCTCGTCGACGATCGGGGAGCAGCGCCGATCCAATTACGCGCTCGCGCCGATGTCCCGGGAACAATTTGTCAGTCTGTTGACGACCGACCTGCCGGAAGCGCCGTCCTACTTCGCGATGGACGCGGAGATCAACCGCCGCGGCGCTCCACCTCTCGCGTCCATCGAGGCGAGACCTCTCTCCCCGGCGGCCGTCGAGCAAAACATACAGTCGGGGTCAGTCGTGCTGGACGTGCGCGACGGCGCGGCGTTTGGCGCCGGCCATCTCGAGGGCTCGATCAACATCGGTCTCGCGGGGCAATACGCGTCCTGGTCCGGCAACCTGCTTTCGGCGGACATCCCGATCCTGGTGGTCGCCGACGGTGCGGCCGAGGCCAGGGAAGCGGTTCTGCGGCTCGCGCGAGTCGGGCTCGAGAACGTCGTCGGGTATCTCGACGGCGGCATTGCGGCCTGGAACGATGCCGGGTTCGAGATCGAGTCGCTGCCGCAGATGGACGTCGCCGAGTTGCGCGCCCGATCGACGTCGGGGCACATGGTTCAGGTCGTCGACGTCCGCACGGCATCCGAGTACGGCTCCGGCCATGTCCCCGGCGCGATCAACCTTCCGCTCGGCGAGCTCGATCGGGCAGCCGACCAGCTCGATCGTACGCGCCCGACCGCGGTGGTTTGCGCGGGAGGATATCGATCCGCCGCCGGGGCGAGCCTGCTGCAACGCAAGGGTCTGCGCGATCTCTACAACGTGATCGGAGGAACCGCGGCCTGGAAAAGCGCGGGATACGAAACCGAGGCGTGACGCGAATCATTCGATACGAATCCTGAAGGACAACTCACAATGGAACAGAAAACTCTCTCCCGCAGCGTCGATCCATTTGAGCTCGCGGCGTTGCTCGAAATCGAAGCCGGGGGGAACGTCCGCTTGATCGACGTCCGGACACCCGGCGAATACGAGTCGGTCCACGTCGCGGGTTCTTACAACGTCCCGCTGGACACGCTCGGCGAACACGGACGGGAGATCGGCGCGGTCGGAGGTCTCACCCACGTGCTCGTTTGCCAGTCGGGGCAGCGGGCGCGTCGCGCGGAGGAGGTCCTCGAAGCCGCCGGTCTGCGGAATCTGCACGTTTTAAACGGCGGGATCAACGGCTGGGTGGCCAGCGGCTTTCCAGTCCGACGCGGCCCGAAACGCATCTCCGTCGAACGGCAGGTCCGCATCGCCGCCGGCGCGATCGGAGCGGTCGGCGCTCTTCTCGTCCTCGTCACGAGCCCCTGGTTCGCGGTCCTTCCACTTTTTGTAGGAAGCGGCCTCGTTTTCGCCGGGGTCACGGACACCTGCGCCATGGGAAGGCTTCTCACCAAACTTCCGTACAACCGTCCGGCGAGCTGCGACGTCGACGGAATGGTCGACGCTTTGAAACGGGGCGTCGCGCCCGCTCCCATCGACCGGATGCCGGGCGAGGGTGTGGCCGGAAATCGCACGGCCGGACGGTGATCGTTCTCACGTATGTTCTCGCCGCCCTCGTCGGGATCTCGCTCGGAACCCTCGGCGGCGGCGGCTCGATTCTCGCCGTCCCCATCCTCGTGTACGTCGCGCGGTTGCCCGCCAAGGAGGCGATCGCTTCGAGCCTTCTGATCGTCGGGGGGACGAGCGCGGTGGGGGCATTTCGCCACTGGCGATATCGGAACATCGACGTTCGGGCGGCGCTCCTTTTTGGCGCGGCGTCCATGGGCGGGGCCTTTCTCGGTGGAAGAGGGGCGGGCCTCCTCTCCGGTACGGTCCAGCTTACGATTTTCGCCGTCGTGATGCTCGTCGCGGCGATCTTCATGTTTCGGTCGGGACGAGAGGAGCTGGACCGTCCGGTCGCGCAGCGTGGCGTATGGAGCGCGCTTGCGGGATTCGGGGTTGGCGTTCTCACCGGCGTCGTCGGAGTCGGAGGCGGGTTTCTCATCGTCCCGGCACTCGTCCTCCTGACTGCGCTTCCCATGAACCGCGCCATCGGCACCTCTCTTCTCGTCATCGCCATGAACTCGGTCTCCGGCTTGCTCGCCTATCTTGGAAAGGTGTCGATCGACTGGCGGTTCGCCGTCACCTTCACCGTTATCTCAGCCACCGGAGTCATCTTCGGGAGCGCCTGGGCGCGCAACGCTTCGGCGGCGGCGCTCAAAAAAACGTTCGCCATTTTTCTGGTTGCCGTCGCCTCCTTCATGCTGATCGAAAATGGCAGGGTACGCTCCGCTCGGCTCGTGCTCGCTCCTGCCTCAAGTCCAACCGGGCGAGGGTGGACGGAGCCCGGTAACCTGCAACCACCTCATTCGGTGAGGTAGGCAAGGAGGAGGGAATGAAGAAGACACGCAGAGACCTTTTCGCATTGGGCTCGGGAGCGCTGGCGGCGGCAGGCATCGCGGGGCTCTCGCGTTGCTCTACGGCGCGAGCGGCTGACGACGCGGGGCAGGACTTGAGGCGGCTTGCCGCGGAAGACCTGTCCAACGGAGGAGCCGATCCCTTTCCAATTCCGTGGCTCGACAAGAACGGAAGTCACAATCAAAGCCCCGAGCCAGGGTCCGAACCGTCGAGCATCTATCACTTCGACGGCCAGGCGGCCCGATGCAACGATTTCTCCGGCAGCGGAACGGACCAGAGCGGACGGCGGGTGTCCTTCGGGACGAAGAGCACCGATTTCTCCCTGCTGCGCGGCGAGTACTTCGCCGGCAGGAGCGTCCGTCGGGGGATCTTCTCTCACATATGACTGACGCTCTTCGAGGGGCCGGCGGCCCCTGAGAACAAGATCCACGACTTTCACCCTCCGATCGCTTCGAACGGCCTCTAATGGGTCGCCGCCGTCCCGGACTCCGGATTGAGAGTGGCCGAGGACGGCCGATCGGCAACGCTCGAGCTCCGCGGTCTCCCGGTGATCGATCAGCCGAAACGGCCCGACCACGCGGCGCCCACGACGCCCGCGCGCATGAGCTTTCGCGTCGTCTGGCCCGCCACCGGTGTGCCTGTCGATGTCACGAATGCGGAGAAGCAGTTCACCTTTAAAGGCTGGAAGGCCGAGGCAAAACTCGAGGCGGAAGTCGAGGTGCCCTCCACCGGGTTTCGCTGGAAGTCTGATCCGATCGAGACATCCCGGGCCGCCTTCGCGATCATCGGTCGGGAAAAAACGGCCATTACTTTTCGAGCTGAAGCCGCCGGCATGGTCACACCGCCCGATCCGGCGGCCGGCGTAGACTTTAAGAAGCCGTCATGTCGCTCTCTTCCGGCAGCCGTCTCGGTCCGTACGAGATTCTCGCGCCCCTCGGCTCGGGCGGGATGGGAGAGGTCTACCGCGCGAAGGATGCGCGCCTGGGCCGCGAGGTGGCGATCAAGGTGCTGCCGGCGTCCTTCTCGGCCGACGCGGATCGACTGCGCCGCTTCGAGCAGGAGGCGCGCGCGGCCGGGATCCTGAACCACCCCAACATCACGGCCGTTTACGACATCGGGTCAGACGAGGCCGGAGCGCCCTACGTCGTCACGGAGCTTCTGGAAGGCGAGACGCTGCGGTCCCGGATGGCCGGCGGCGCGCTCTCGCCGCGCAAGGCCCTGGACTACGCCCTCCAGATCGCCCACGGCCTCGCCGCCGCGCACGAGAAGGGCATCGTCCACCGCGATCTCAAGCCCGAGAACCTCTTCGTCACGAAGGACGGCCGGGTCAAGATCCTCGACTTCGGCCTCGCCAAGCTCACCCACACCGAGGAAGGCGGCCAGGCCACCAATCTCCCCACGGCTACCGCCGGCACCGAGCCCGGAGTCGTTCTGGGGACACTCGGCTACATGTCGCCCGAACAGGTGCGGGGGCGGCCCGCCGACGCGAGAAGCGACATCTTCTCCTTCGGCGCGATCCTCTACGAGATGCTCTCGGGCAAGCGCGCCTTCCACGGCGACTCCGCCGCCGACACCATGAGCGCGATCCTGCGGGAAGACCCGCCGGACCTCTCCGTCACCAACCAGAACGTCTCACCGGGTCTCGAGCGCGTCGTGCGCCACTGCCTCGAGAAGAATCCCGAAGAGCGCTTCCACTCCGCCCACGACCTCGCCTTCGACCTCGAATCCGTCTCGGGAGTTTCCTCTCCGGCTCAAACGTCCGCCGCGGCCCCTCGGACCCGCGCCCGGTCGCGCAATCTCCTTCTCGCGATCGCGGGAGCGCTCGTCCTCGCGGCCCTGGCCTTCCTGGCCGGCCGCAGGACGGAGAAGGTCGGGCAACGGGGCGGCGCCCCCGTGATCCACCGCCGCCTGACCTTCCGGCGCGGGAACGTCCTCTTCGCCCGGTTCTCTCCGGACGGGCAGAACGTCGTCTACAGCGCTGCGTGGGGAGACCGTCCGGCGGAGATCTTCCTCGCGCACGTGGGAAGCCCCGAATCGCGGCCGCTCGGGATCGCAAACGCGAACCTGCTCTCCGTCTCCTCGACCGGCGAGCTCGCGATCCTGCTCAAGAAGACGAATGTCTATGGAACGGTCGGAGGCGGGACGCTCGCTCGGGTTCCTCTGACCGGCGGTGCCCCCCGCGAGATCCTCGATGACGTCAACGGAGCGGACTGGTCGCCCGACGGCGGCACGCTCGCCGTCCTTCGACCCGCCGGGGGCCAGACCATCCTCGAGTACCCGATCGGCCGGCGCCTCTACTCCTCAGCGAACGAGCTCCGCGGCCCGTGGGTGGCGCCGGACGGCAAGTCGGTGCTGGTCGTCGAGGGAAGCCCGAGCGGCGACCGGCTGACGCTGGTCGATTCGAAAGGAGCCCACCGAACCCTGACCGAGGGCTGGCTCTTCATCGACTCTGCCTCATGGCATCGCTCGGGGCAAGAGGTCTGGTTTGTCGGGGTAAATACCGGGACCGGGCTGGCGATTCGGGCGGTGGACCTCGCAGGCAAGGCTCGGATCGTGGCGCCGCTGACCGATATCGAGGTTCTCCATGACATCGCCCGCGACGGACAGGTTCTGGTCGAGCGGGAGGTCGGAACCCGCGAAATTTTCTTTTCGTCCAACGGCGAGCCGGAGCGGAATCTCTCCTGGCTCGACCAGTCCAACGCGAAGGCTCTGTCCCCCGACGGCCGGGTTCTCCTCTCTTACGAAAACGGCGAGGGCGGAGGCGAACGGGGATCCGTCTACCTTCGGAGGACCGACGGCTCTCCGGCCGTGCGGCTGGGAGATGGCGAGGCAAACGACCTCTCGCCCGACGGGAAATGGGTCCTCTCGCTGGTGCCCGGGGCGGCGCCCCGCCTCGTCCTCCTTCCGACCGGAGCCGGAGAGCCCAGGGCGATCGACGCGGGACCGCGGCAGGTCCTCGGAGGAGTCTTTCTTCCGCCGGACGGGCGGCGCCTCGCTATTGGGGCCGTCGAACCCAAGCGCGGCGCGCTCGGTTACGTGCTCGAGCCGGGCGTTCCGCTTCGCCCGTTCACCCCCGAGGGCCTGACCGGCGCGGGCGCCGCCTCGCCCGATGGAGACCGGATCGTCTTCAAGGGCTCCGACGAGAAGTGGGCGATCTATCCGACCGCCGGCGGGGCGCCCCGGGCGCTGCCCGGCTTGGAGTCGAAGGACCACATCCTCCAGTGGAGCGCGGACAGCGAGACCCTCTATGTCACCCGGTTCGGCGACCTGCCTCTGGACATTTTCCGGTATCGAATTTCGACCGGGACGAAGGAGCTCTGGAAAAAGCTCATCCCCGCCGACCGGGCGGGCCTCGTCCGCATCGAGAACGTCGTGATCACGCGCGACGGGAAGTCCTACGCGTACTCGCAAAACCGGGTCCTCGCGTCGGATCTCTTCGTGGTCTCCGGCTGGAAATAGCGGCGGCGCGCGCGCGGGCGCCCGCGACCGGCCGACGGAGAGTTCGAGATCTCCCCCGATTGGGCGAGAATCGTTCTCGCGAAAAACGAGGGCCGCAGCGACATCCTGCTGGCCGAGGGATTTCGGGGAATCGCGCCGCAGCGGCCGCCGCAAGTCGCGGCGGAATCGCTTGGAACCGTTCTTGCGACGCAGCTGCTCATGACCGCAAAGTCCCGACGTCCTCTTCAATCCGGAGCCGGCCTGCTCCCGTTCGATCGCAAAACGGGGATCCTCCACGCCATCGTGGACACCCCGAAAGGCAGCCGCAACAAGTTCAAGTTCGACGAGGAGCGCGGGCTCTTCAAGCTCGCCGGGTTCTTCCGGCCGGCGCGTACTTCCCTTTCGACTTCGGATACATCCCGTCGACACTCGGCGACGACGGCGACTCTCTCGACATTCTTCTCCTGATGGACGAGCCGGCGTTCGTCGGGTGCTTGGTCGAGACGTGCCTCCTGGGCGGGGTCGGCGTGAACCAGACCGAGGACGGGAAGACCGAACAGAACGACCGACTGATTGGGGTCGCGGAGCGGTCCTCCGCTCAGAAGCACTTCACGTCGATCGACGACCTCCCGGACACTCTCCTCCGAGAGATCGAGCACTTCTTCGTTTCCTACAACCAGGGGAAAGGCAAGCTGTTCGAGCCCACCGGGCGGCTTTCCACCGACGAGGCGCGAGAGCGGATCGAAGAAGGACGCACACGCTTCGAGAAGTCCGCCGCGAAGAAGCCGAAGAAACCGAAGAAGAAAAAGTAAGGCGGATCAGCGGGGCGGGACGCTTCCCGCCGACGCGGCCTTCCCCGAGCCGTGATGCCAGTGTGCCGGCACGTCCGCATCGAGCGGATGCGTCACGGCGGGCCACTCGACTTCCCAGAAGGGCGCGATCTGCTTCAAAGCCCCGCGCGCGGAAGATCCGGGATTCGCGTTCTCGCCGTCGATCGTGAACCACAGAAACGCTATGCACATCTCGTCGGTCGTGCTCTCGCCCCAGCGCACGTCCTTCGGAGGATTCGAGACGTTCTGCGGATTCGCGCTCGAGTTGTCGTAGTGCGCGACGAGGTCGACCCGGCTGCCGGCCGGCAACGGAAGCGGGTCGCGGTAGAAATAGGAGCGCTGCCAGTGGAAGCTCCAGTCCGGAACGTCGACGAGACATCTCTGGCTTCCATTGGCGGCCGTGGCGCGCACGTGCATCGTCTTACCGAGCAGGTGCATGTGCGGAGTCACCGCGTACAGGTGCAGATCGACCGGGATGAACGGAAGAGCCGCGGTCACCATCGTGTCGGGCGCGCCGGCCGGCAGCACGAAGGTCTGATTGATCACGGGCGCGATCCGGAGCACCTTGTGCACGGGCGCCTTCGACCACGTGAGGCCGACGGCGGTGACGTCCGGCGCGGTGACGCCGGAAAGCGCGCTGTAATGGACCTGCATCACGACGCGGGAGCCCTTCGGAAGCGCCAGTCCCACGCCTTTGGGGAGCCGCGTCGGCACGTTTCCCGGAGCCCAGCCGCCGAGGGCCGAGGAGAGCGCAAACCCGGGGCCTCCAAAGCAGGAGTAGCCGGGTCCCGGATCGGCGGCGTCGAGCGACTCGGAGACACCGGTCGTGTCGATGAACAGGATCACGTGGTGCACCATCTTCGCGACTCCGGGCACGACCTCGGCCGCTTCGACGTAGCGGTCCTCCGTCAAACCCGTCGGCATCACGAAGCAGCGGTAGACGTCCCCCTTCGAGAAGTCGGGCGTCATCGGCGACGCCATCGTCAACACCTGGTCCGGCGCGCCGAGCGCCCAGCCGTTCGAGAAGGAGACCGGAGGCGGAAGGTCCTTCGGGTCGCCCTCCTCGGCGCCCGTGAACGCCCAGTCGGACAACGTCTGGATCTCGGCAGGGGTCAGGGACGGATCGTCGGCGAAGTCGGCGCACGAGGAGTCGACGTGCCACGGCGGCATGATCCTGTTGGTGGTGTTGTAGGCGATCAGGGTCTTTTTTGCGTTCGCGTCGCGATAGGTCACCAGCGGAAACGGGGCGATCCCCCCCTCGTGGTGGCACGTCTGGCAGTGCGCCTGAAGAATCGGGGCGACGTCGCGGTTGAAAGTCACTTTTGTTTCTGCGACCGGAACCGGGTCCCGTGGAGGAAGCAGGCGGGTCCGCGGATGGCCGAGCGCGAACATCGTCCAGAGGAGGAACCCGAGCGCCAGGACGACCGGAACAAGGCGGGGCGCACGGGCGGCCATGGGCAGATTCTATGCCCCCGCTTCTCTTCCTGGGCAGCGGAGCCGCGCGGCCTCTGAAGTCTCCCGAGCCTCGCGAACCCGCGTGTCCGGAGCGCCGGCGCGAGGACCCACCATCGCCGCGTATTCTCTCGAAGGGGGTCGGCGCCGCCGCGGCGATCCGTCCGGCACGGGTATAACCCTTCGCCGATGATCCTTCTGCCCGGACCGGACCCCCGGTGAGTCCCGCGCGAACCCCGCTCCTCGCGCTTGCCCACCGCGATTTCCGGCGGCTCCTGGGCGCGTACCTCGTCTCGGGGACCGGATCCCAGATGCAGTCGGTCGCGATCCACTGGCACGTCTACCTGCTGACGCGGTCGCCCCTCGCCCTCGGGCTGGTCGGGTTGACACGGGTTCTGCCAATCGTCCTGTTTTCGCTCTGGGGAGGGGTGCTCGCGGACCGCGTCGATCGTCGCAAGCTGATGCTCTTCACGCAGTCCTTCATGGCCGCCGCCGCCGGACTGCTCGCGATCCTGACCTTCTCGGGAGGGGAGTCCCTGTGGGTCCTGTACGCGCTGACGGCATCGGCGTCGGGCGCAGCGGCGTTCGACGCCCCTGCGCGCCAGGCGCTGATCCCCCGTCTGGTTCCCGACCGAGACCTGCCCGGCGCCCTGTCCATCAATCTCTCCGTGTTTCAAGTGGGCCTGATCGCGGGGCCGGCGCTCGCCGGATGGATCATCGCGGGCCACGCGATGACGCCCGGCCGCGCCGGCGTCCCGGCGGGGGCGGTGTCGACGGGAGGGCTCGCGTGGATCTACCTGGTCAATGCCGCGTCGTTT
>JBBSGZ010000129.1:0-10858 GCA_038253555.1 Thermoanaerobaculia bacterium | reverse complement strand
CTCCGCGCGCGCGGCTACGCCACCGGAGGAGCGGTTTCCGCGTTCGTGCTCGATCACGGCTCCGGCGTCGCCGAAGGATTCGAGTATTACGAGGACGGAATCGAGAGCCGCGACGTCGCGGAGGCGCTGGGGCGCGTGCAGCGAGCCGGGGGCGAGACCGAGGCCTTGCTGGAGCAGTGGATCGGGCGGCAGACCTCCAAACGGCCTCTCTTCGCCTTCCTGCATCTGTACGAGCCCCATACGCCGTACGACCCTCCCGAGCCGTTTCGGACGAGATACGCCGGACGGCCCTACGACGGGGAGATCGCCGCCGCCGACGCGATCGTGGGGCGCTTCCTCGCCTTCATTAAGAACCGCGGAATCTACGACGAGGCTGTCGTGATCCTGGTCTCCGATCACGGCGAAGGACTCGGGGAGCATGGGGAAGATGAGCACGGCATCCTCCTCTACCGAGAGACGCTGAGGATTCCACTCTTCGTGAAACTGCCGCGTTCGCGCGATGCGGGGCGGCGTGTGAGCGCGCCGGCGGGGCTGGCGGACGTCTTTCCGACGGTGGCCGCGCTCCTCGGGGAGAAGGCGCCGGAAGGGCTCTCGGGGCTCGCCCTGTTTGAGCGCGCCGCCTCGGAACCGGGACGCTCCATCTACAGCGAGACGCTTTACCCCCGCTACCACTTCGGCTGGAGCGATCTCGCATCGCTGACGGATGCGCGCTACCACTACATCGCCGCCCCGAGGGCCGAGCTGTTCGACTGGACGAGCGACCCGTCGGAGAAGACGAATCTGGCTCCGGGACTCCCTCCGGCGTTTCGCTCGATGCGGCTGATGCTCGAGAAGATCGACCGGCCTCTTCAGTCTCCGGGCTCCTCGGACCCGGAGACCGTGCGCAAGCTCGCCTCGCTCGGCTACATCGGGGCGGCGGCGCCGGCGACCGGCCGAAAGGACCTGCCGGACCCCAAGGATCGGATCGCGACGCTCGACAGGCTGAAAGACGCCACGCGTCTGGCCGCGCAGCACCGGGATGACGCCGCCGTCGCGCTCCTCCGGACCGTTGTTTCCGAGAACCCGCTCTTGCTCGATGGGTGGGAAACTCTGGCGCGCGTCCTGCGCCGCTCGGGGAGGCCCCGCGAGGCGATCGCCGCCCTCGAAGAAGCCGACCGTCTCTCTCCCGCGACCGCTCCGATCATGCTCGGCCTGGCGGATCTCCATCGGGAGACGGGCGACCTTCAAAAGGCGTGGTCGCTCGCGCAGGCGGCCGCCGCCGCGGGCGGGGCCGGGGCTGCCGGAGAGCTCGCCGAGATTGCTCTGGCGCGAAAAGACCTGGCCGAGGCGTCGCGGCAGGCCGAGGCGGCGCTGAAGGGAAGCGAAACGTCTCGGGCGCCGCGGCTGACGCTGGCGCGCATCGAGCAGGCGCGAGGAAAGCCGGACGAAGCTCTGCGGCAGCTGGACCTCGCGCTCGAGGTTCAGCGCCGGTGGCGGCAGGGTCCGATGCTCAACCTGCAGGCGCTGCGCGGCGACGCCTTCGCCCGGCTGGGCCGCGAGGGGGAAGCCGAGGCGGCGTTTCGCGAAGAGATCGACGCGTTCCCGGAAAATCTCGACGCCTGGTCGCGCCTCGCTTTGCTGTACGCGAGCGCCGCCCGGCGGGCCGAGTTCGAGGCGCTGCTCGAAGAGATGACGCGGCGAGCCGGCAACCGCCAGGCACTTGAAACCGCCGGCCGCCTCTGCGGGATCGTCGGAAATCGCCAGTGTGCTGCGCGCTGGGCCGGTAAATTGAAGGACGTCGCCGCGGCACCCGTGCGCTGATCGGGGGACGGGTCTACCCGGCCGTCTGTATTCAAATCCTTGAATCGAATTTCAAAAAAATGTAGGCCGCAGGGCGCGCGGGGAGTTGCTTTAATATATGCTGGCAGAACAAGACATTCAAATGCAACGGGTTGTGGGAGTCAAAATCGATTGAGCGCTGCTGAATGGGCGTGGCCCCCTGCTTGCTACATGAAAATTCCCAATTGAGGAAAATCGTCTCACTTTCCTGAGGTCTCTCGATTCCTTTTGCACTGACTTAGGTTCGAAAAGGAGGGTTTATGCCGAAGCGATTTTCAGGGATCGTCTTGGCGATCGCGGTCGTGTCGCTGCTGTTGTCGATGCCCGGACTGGCGCAGTTCGGTCAATCCACGGGCGGTATCCACGGAAGGGTCGTCGACGAAACCGGCGGCGCGCTGCCGGGAGTCTCGGTCGTGGTCAAGGGACCGGGTGCCCCGCAGACGATATTCACGGACGCCAGAGGAGAGTTTCACTCGGTCAACCTCCCGCCCGGCAACTACACCCTGACTCTCGCTCTTTCGGCCTTCTCGTCGGTCAGCCGCGAGAACGTAACGGTCAGCGTCGGCCGCGACACGGAGCTGACGATACCGATGAAGCTTTCAGCGGTCGCCGCGACGGTGACGGTCACGGGAGAGACCCCCCTTCTGGACACGCGCCGCGTCCAGACCGGCGCCACGGTCGATCAACAGGAGCTGAAGAGCATTCCGACGGCTCGCGATCCCTGGGTGATCCTCCAGACGATCCCGGGCGTTCAGCTCGATCGGGTCAACGTGGCCGGCAGCGAGAGCGGCCAGCAGTCGTCCTTCACGAGCAAAGGGTCGGCCGGCGGGACCTTCCAGGTGGACGGGGTGAACATGACCGACATGTCCGCCCTCGGAGCCTCCGCGGGCTATTACGACTTCGACTCCTTCCAGGAGATGCAGGTGATCACGGGCGGCAGCGACCCGTCCGTGCAGGGGTCGGGCGCCCACCTGAACATGATCACCAAGCGCGGCTCCAACGACATCCATGGCAGCGCCCGGATTTTTGCGGTCGACAAGCATTTCCAGTCCAACAACCTTCCCGCCGAGGCGAAGACGCAATCGGTGCCTCTGTCCTCCGGGAACCACATCGATACCGTCCAGGACTACGGGGTTGAGGCCGGCGGACCGGTCTGGAAAGACCATCTCTGGCTCTGGGGCTCCTACGGACGCGATCAGATCAACCTGATCACGGCAGGCGGTGTTTCCGACAAGACGACGCTCGAGGACTTCAACGCGAAGGTCAATGCGCAGTTTGTCCCCTCCAACTCGATCGAAGGCTGGTACCTGCGCAGCGACAAGCTGAAGTTCGGCCGCGGCGCCGGCATCACTCGTCCTCAGGAGACGACGTGGGACCAGATCCTCCCTCAGAACACCTGGAAGATCCAGGACTCGCAGGTCTTCTCTTCGAGCCTGTTCGCGTCCGCTCAGTACAGCGGGCAGAACGGGGTTTTCAACCTGACTCCCCAAGGAGGTCTCGCCAAGCAGACCTTCTTAGACGCGGACGGCGTCTGGCACAATTCGTACGAGTTCTACTCGGCGCCCCGTCCGCAGCGGCAGGTACGGGCGGACACCTCATTCTTCTTCAACACCGGCGCCCTTGGACATGAGCTGAAGGCCGGCTTCAGCTATCTGAAGGCCGGGGTCAATTCCACCTCGATCTGGCCGGGAGACGGGGCCAACGGCCTTGCCGCGAAGACTTACGGTGACCTCTTCGACTGCGACGTGCCGTGCGCCGTCATCACCCGCGACGGCCAGTTTTCGGCGCAGGCGAAGTACTTCGGCGTCTTCGTCGGCGACACCATGACCGTGGACCGTTTGACCGTCAACGTCGGCGTGCGCTATGACCGGCAGTACGGCGAGAATCTGCCCAGCAGTCCGGCCGGAAACCCGACTTTCCCGACCATTCTGCCCGCTTTGAATTATCCGGGACGCGGCCGGGATTTCACGTGGAAGAACTACGAGCCCCGGGTCGGCCTGAATTACGCGCTGGGAGCGAACCGCACGACTGTCCTGAAGGCGAGCTACGCCCGCTACGCGGAGGCCCTCGGCACAGGAACGGTGTCGATCCCGAACAACTCCGCGGGTTCCGCGTACGCGTATTACGCCTGGCACGATACGAATGGCGACAACCTCGTGCAGCCGGGCGAAGTCGATACGAGCCCGGCGGGTTTCCAGTTCTCTCGAAATTACAACCCGGCCAGGCCGGGCAGCGTCGGCACCCCGAACAGCAACGTGGACAAGAACCTGAAGGCCCCGACGACTGACGAGTTCATCGTCGGAGTGGACCACGAGCTGCTGTCGGGCCTGGCGGTGGGCGTCAACTACACGTACCGCAAGTTCAAGAATCAGCTCTACTCGGCGCGCTACGACTCGACGACGGGCCGGGTCCTCAATCGAGACGACTACGTTCAGTACACGACGCTCACGGGCACGCTTCCGAACGGTACCCCGTACAGCCAGCCCGTCTACAACATCGATCGCCCGGTTATCACGGCGCTCGGCCGGGTGCCCCCGGGTTTCCTCACGTTCAATCGACCCGATTTCAACACGACCTACAACGGCGTGGAACTGACGTTGAATAAGCGCCTCGCCAACCGGTGGCTGGCCCGCGGCAGCTTCGTCTACAACGCCAACAAGCAGCATGTCGGAAGGAACGGGTGCGCCGATCCCACCAACGTTTTGAGCGGCTCGTCGGTCAACGCCCAGACCTGCCGCGACAACGACTTCATCGCGACAGGTGGCAAAGGAAGCACTTACCTGAACTCGAAGTGGCAATTCAACGCAGTCGCCATGTATCAGCTTCCGCTCGGCTTCAACATTGCCGCGAACGTTTACGGGCGGCAGGGCTACCCGATCAACTATTACCGCCGGTCGAGCGGCGTGACCGACAGGTTGACGCGAAACGTCGTGGTCGTGGCCGCGGACGCCGAGCGGTACAAGAATGTGTACGAGTTCGATCTCCGGGCGGAGAAAGTCGCCAGCATCACTCAGAGCGCGAACCTGACGCTCTCGCTCGACCTGTTCAACGTGACCAACCAGAACACGGTCCTCCAGAGGCAGAACCGCCTGGGCCTGGCCAGCACGAACACCATCCGGGAGATTCAGAGCCCCCGGATCTATCGATTCGGCGCCCGGCTCTCCTTCTAAGAGCTTCGATCCATTCTTCGACCGCCGGGAATGATCTTCCCGGCGTTTTTTTTATGATCGGAGACCGGTGCGCAGATCCAGGGTCCTGCCGGGCTTTCTTCTCCTCTCGTTAATCGGAGGCGGGTTCGGGTGCCGCCGCCCCGAGCCGGCTGCCGGCGGGCAGGCCCGGGTCGATCTGCCTGAGAACCCGGACCTCCTTTTAGTCACGATCGACACACTCCGCGCCGATGCGGTCGGGTTTGCGGGCAACCGCCGCGTTGAAACCCCCAACCTCGACCGGCTCGCGAAGCAGGGGCGGGTTTTTTTGAATGCCCACGCGCACAACGTGGTGACGCTCCCGTCGCACGCAAACATCCTGACGGGCCTTCTTCCCTATCAACACGGGATTCGGGACAACTCGGGATTTCGACTCGAGCCGTCCACTCCGACCCTCGCCACGCTCCTGAAAGCGAAGGGCTACGCCACCGGGGCGTTCGTCGGAGCGTTCCCGCTCGATTCGCGATTCGGCCTCGCGCACGGATTCGACGCGTACGACGATCGTTACCCGAAGGGGAAGACGGCGCTCGATTTCGAGATGCCCGAGCGCCCGGCTCCGGAGGTCATCTCGGCCGCTCTGACGTGGTGGAACGGAAAATCCGGCCAGCCGCGGTTTCTCTGGGTCCACCTCTACGACTGCCACGCCCCCTATCGGCCCCCGTCTCCGTTTCGCGAACGTTTTGCCGACGATCCGTATCTGGGCGAAGTGGCCGCCGTGGATGCCGCGCTCGCGCCTCTGCTCGGACCTTTTCTCGAGGGCAAGGGGCCGCCCGCCCTGATCATCGTGACGGCGGATCACGGGGAGGCGCGAGGGGACCATGGCGAAGAATCCCACGGGCTCTTTGCGTACGAATCGACGCTCCACGTTCCGCTGATCCTCTGGATGAAAGGGGCGGTGGCACCCGGCTCGACGAACGACTCTGTCCGTCACGTGGACATCGCCCCGACGGTGCTCGCGGCGGCCAGGATTTCAAAGCCCGCCGGTTGGACCGGTTCGTCCCTGCTGGGAGTCCGCGAGGCCGGAACTCCTGCCGGCTCGTACTTCGAGGCGTACTCGACCGCTTATAACCGGGGGTGGGCGCCCCTGCGGGGGATGCTTGGCGATCGCTACAAGTATGTCGATCTGCCCGTGCCGGAGCTCTACGATCTGACCAGGGATCCCGGGGAGCAGAGGAACCTCGCCGCGGAGAACGGGGAAGAGCTGCGCCGCCTGGCGAGGACTATGGCTCCCGAGTCTTCGATTGGCTCGTCCCCTCGTTCGAATGTCGCCTCGGAAGACGCGCGGCGGTTGAAGAGTCTCGGCTACCTCTCCGGAAACGCCGCGGTGAAGAAGACCTACGGCCCCGAGGACGACCCGAAGAACCTGGTCGGCATCGACCGCGAGCTCCACGACTGCGTGGATCTCTACCAGCGGGGAGAAGGAGTCCAGGCCGTCGCGCTCGCGCGCAGGGTCGTCGCGGAGCGGCCGACGATGCCTCTGGCTTACCAGAATCTGGCTTTCCTGCTGCGCCAGCAAGGCGCTTCCGCGGAAGCCCTGAGGACTTATGACGAGGCGGTCCGCCGCGGCGTCGCGCAGGAGGATCTGATGGTCCACTTCGGGCTCGCGCTGTGCGAGTCGGGACGCGCTCCCCAGGCGGTCCGCGTGCTGCTGCCATTTTCCGAGAGCCGCGATCCGGAGACGTTAAACGCTCTCGGAATCGCCTATTCGGATTCCGGACAGCCCGGTCGCGCGGCGTCACTCTTCGCGCGGACCCTCGACCTCGACCCCGGAAACGTCGAAGCGTATGAAAATCTCGGGATCGTTCACCTGCGCGGTGACGACGCCGCGGCGGCGAAAGAGTCTTTCAGACGCGCTCTTGCGATCGACGACCGGCTCCCGCGGGCCTGGAACGGGCTGGGCGTTGCCCTGGCCCGCCTGGGCAGAGAGCGCGAAGCGATCGACTCGTGGTCGAAGGCCGTCGCCCTCGATCCGAAGCTGTACGACGCGCTCTTCAATCTGGGCCTGACCGCGGGCAAGAACGGAATGCGACGCGAGGCGCGGGGGGCCCTGGAGCGCTTCGTCGCAACCGCGCCCCTGACTCAGTACGCGGCGGACGTTCAGAGGGCGAGGCAGCTTCTCAAAGCGCTCGGGACGGGTTCCTGAAACGCCGCGCGTTTCCGGGAAGACACGGGGTATCGGCCCTGCTGGCCGCGAGCGCCGTGTTGTCGGCCTGCTGCGGGAAGCCGGGCAGGGACTCCCGCCCGCCCGTCGTTCTGATCTCCGTCGACACTCTGAGGGCAGACCATCTTCCAGCTTACGGTTACAAACGCCTTCAAACGCCCGGCATCGACTCCCTCAGGAAGGACTCCATCCTCTTCGAAAACGCCTACGCGCAGGTTCCCCTGACGCTGCCGTCGCATGCCTCGCTGCTGACCGGGCTGTTGCCCTTCGAGAACGGGGTCCGCGACAACATCGGTTTTCGTCTGGCGGCGACCCATCCGACCGTAGCGGCTCTCTTGAAGACGCGCGGCTACAAAACAGGCGCCGCTGTTTCCTCCTTCGCGCTGCGTCGCGATCGAGGGCTCGCCGCCGGTTTCGATTTCTACGACGACGAGTTCGCACCGGACTCCCGGGACGAGCGGCCGGGTGGCCAGACCGCCGGAAAGCTGGAGGGGTGGATCGAAGGGACTGCCGGCCATGACCCCGCGGCGGGCCCGCCCATCTTCGCGTTCCTCCATCTCTATGAGCCTCACACTCCGTACGCTCCGCCGGAGCCCTTCAAGACCCGGCATGCCTCGAATCTCTACGACGGTGAGATCGCGGCGGCCGACGACGCCGTCCTCCGTTTTCTGGAGTTCCTGAAGCGACGGGGGCTCTACGACCCGGCCCTCATCGTCTTTCTCTCCGACCACGGCGAGGGGCTGGACGATCACGGCGAAGACGAGCACGGCGTCCTCCTCTACCGCGAGACCATCCGGGTCCCGCTCCTCGTGAAGCTGCCGGCATCGAAATCCGGAACGACCATTCGCACGCCGGTCGGGCTCATCGACGTCCTTCCCACGATCGCGCGTGTCGCGGGAGCGGCGGCACCTGAGAAGATCTCCGGAAGATCGCTCGTTCCCGACGCCCGGGGTCCGAGCACCGCGCGCAGGATCTACAGCGAGACGCTCTATCCACGGCTGCAGCTCGGCTGGAGCGATCTCGCGTCGTTGTCAGACGACCGTTACCAGTACATCGAAGCGCCGCGTCCCGAGCTGTACGACCTCCTCGCCGACCCCGGGGAGAGAAACGACCTCGCGGCCGGGAAACCACCCGCATTCCGTTCGCTCCGTGTCGCGCTCGAAGCGTTGAAGCGCCCCGTCGCGGCTCCTGAGAAGAACGCCCCGGAAGAGCTCGAGAGACTCGGTTCGCTCGGCTACATCAGCGTCCATGGCGGAAACGCGGGAACGAATCTCCCGGACCCGAAAGACCGGCTCCAGGTCCTGAAGAAGTACAAGAAACTTTTCGAGCTGTTCTACGCGCGCCGGGATTCCGAGGCAGTGGCGCTTGCCCGGGGGATGCTCACGCAGGACCCGCGGATTCTTTCGGTGTCCCGAATCATGAGCACCTCTCTCGACCGCCTGGGCCGCAGCGGAGAGGCGAAACGGGCGCTCCAGAGCGCTCTCGATCGGCCCGACCCGGGAGGGACGGCGGAGGACCTCGAACAGGCCTACGGGCAATTGGCGGATCTGTTCGAGAAGGGCGGAGACCGCGCCGCCGCGGAGCGCTGCCTGAGGGCGGCGGTGTCTCGAAAGATCGCCGGCGACCCGATCACCCGGCGGCTCGCGAGGATCTTAGTCGAGACCGGCCGCGGCCAGGAGTCCCTCGCGCTCCTGCCGCCGGCACAGGCTCTCGAAGACCCGGAGAGCCTGAAACTCCGAGGCGCGGCGCTCGCGCAGGGAGGCAAGTCGAAGGAGGCCCGGGCCGCCTTTCTGTCCGCCGTCGCGCAAAACCCGCGCGACGCGACGGCCATGTTTCAGCTCGGCCTGCTCAGCCTGCGCGCAGAGGATCCGGGCGGAGCCCGGGAGTGGCTCGAAAAAGCTCTCCTCCTGGAACCTCGGAGCCCGGATGCGCTGGCCGCCCTCGGGCTCGCTCAGGTGGCGCTTGGGGACGAAAATGGGGCATTCGACTCCTGGACCCGCGCTGTGGCGCTCGATCCCGGACAGCACCAGGCCCTTTTCAACCGCGCAGTCCTCGCCGGACGCCTCGGGCGCCGGGAGGACGCCCGCAAAGGGCTCGAACAGTTTCTGACGCTGGCGTCTCAGGATCGCTATCCGCACGAGCGGCAGGAAGCTCGACGGCTGCTGAAGTCGATGAAGGGGACGAATCCGGGATGATCCGTCAAAACGCCTTGACAGACGGGAAAATCGGCCCTCCCCGGCATCTCCGGCGTGAATTAGACTGTGCCGGCCGCCGTTCTTTCACGAAGCGCCGCGGCGCAAGGCAATGATGTTCCGGTTTTCCGCTCCGGCTGCGGCTGTCCTTCTCCTCTTTTCGGCGGTCCTCGCCGGACAGACATCGGCCCCCTCGCCTGTCCGCGAAAGCGCCGAGGCCGTTCTGGTCGAAGTTCCGGTCCGGGTTGTCGACCGGGAAGGCAAACCGATCCGCGGCCTCACCGCAAAAGACTTCGACCTTTATGACGACGGCCGCAGGCAGGAAATCGTGGCTTGCGACGCGATCGATCTGGCGCACAGACAAAGCGCTGCTGATGAGCCGGCGAGCTTGAACCCGGCCGCGCGCCGTCATTTCTTGATCCTGTTCGACCTGACATTCGCCCGACCCAAGGCGGTGCTGGCGGCGCGGCGAGCCGCCAAGGAATTCGTTTCTTCCGGGATGGAAGACCGCGACTTTGCGGCCGTCGCCACGTTCTCCGTCGAGAAGGGGGTCCGGCTGCTCGTGACTTTCTCTGCCGACCGGGCGCAGCTGGCGCGCGCTATCGACACGCTCGGGATCTCCGAGCCCTCCACTTTCGCCTCGGACCCTCTGCAGTTCGTGTACGACGTGATGACCACGATGGGCGGCGCGGCCTCGGGCGCGGAGCGGTCCGGCGTGCAGTCCGAGGCGCAGGCGGCCGGACTGCTCGAAACCCTCCAGACCCTGGCCTCGTTGGAGCGCGCGCGACTCGACCAGCACGCCCGGTCTCAGGTCGTGCGCCTGACGCAAGCGCTCGGGGGACTCGCCCGGGCGCTCGATACCGTGGAAGGGAGGAAGGACGTCATCTACCTCTCCGAAGGGTTCGAGAACCGGCTGCTCTCGGGAGCCAAAGGAACCGACCAGGAGCGCGAGTGGACCCTGACGGGAGAGTCCTGGAAGGTCGACGTCGAAAAAACATTCGGGAACAGCAATCTGCAATCGCAGGTCCGGGAGATGTCCGACCTTTTTCGCCGTTCCGACTGCGTGATTCACGCGGTCGACATTGGCGGATTGCAGGCCGAAGCGGATGTCGGGTTTTCGCCCGTGCGCGGAGAGAATGCGTTGTTCGAGATCGCGACTGGAACCGGAGGCGAGGTCCTTCGAAACGCCAACGACTTCCATGCGCAGCTCTCCCGTCTGATCGCGCGGACGAGTCTGGTTTACGTGCTCGCTTTCCGGCCGACGCGATCGGGACAGGGCGATCGTTTTCACGAGCTGAAGGTCAAGGTGCGGGCTTCGGGCGGGCGGGTATCCGCGCGCCCGGGTTACTACGAGCGCAAGGCTTTCCGGGCGTTGACGCCTCTGGAGCGGAGCCTTTCAGCGGCGGACGTCATTGCCAATGAGATCCCGCTTTCGGACATCCCGCTGCGTTTGCTGGCGTCGCCTGTTCCGGGGCCGAAGG
>JBBSGZ010000128.1:0-10893 GCA_038253555.1 Thermoanaerobaculia bacterium | reverse complement strand
CGAACGCAGGTCCCGCAGTGAGCGAAGGCGACGGTTGGCGACGGTTTATCCTGACGCAAGATGCCCGCCCCCGAAGTTTCTCTCCGGCGCGGAGGCGCGTTTCGCGAGAGCGCCACGCTTCTTGCGATGGCTTCGGCCCTCACAGTGATCCTCGTTGGCGTGCTCTCCGCGGCGTTCTCGTGGCGGACGTGGATTCTTCCGTTCGTCGATTCGCCTCGCGAGATGAACGTGCCGGCGCGCCTCGCCGCCGGCGAGCGCCTGTACCGCGACGTCGTGTATTACTACGGGCCCGCCGGACCCTGGATCAACGCGGCCGCGATCGCGGCGTTCGGCAGGCGATTCGCGGCTCTCGAGGCGGTCGGCGCGTCCGCGGCCTTTCTGCTGTTCGGCTCGCTCTGGCTTCTGACGCGCCGCGCGGGAAGCGGTCTGGCGGCGTTTGCCGCATGCGTGTGGGCTGCCGCCCTCTGCATCGGCGCTCCCAATGGCGGCTCTTTCCTCTTCCCGTACTCTTTCGGCGCGTTGTGGGCGTTCGCGGGCGCCTTCCTCGCGCTTTCCGCCGCATCCGGAAGCCTTTCGCGCCGGGCGCGTCTCTCCGCGGCGGCCGGGGTCGCGCTGGCCCTGCTCGCCAAACCTGAAGTCGGCGTCGCCGTGGCGGCGGTGCTCTGCGTCGGGGGAATCCGGGACGCGGAACGAGGCCGCTTGAGGCATGTTTCGCTCGCGATCGGGATCGGTGCGGCGGTCGCGGCTGTCGGCTGGGCGATCGCCTGCGCCGGGCTGCCGCTTTCCGCGCTGACCCCGGAAGGGCCCTTCGCCCTGTTCTCGCCGCCCGCCGAGTGGCGCAATGTCTATCGCGTTATGTCAGGCGCCGCGGATCCGCGCGGTTCGGTCAACCGCGTCGCCACGGCGCTCTTCTTAGACCTCGGGATTGCGGCGGCGGCGTTTCTGGCGGGCTCCCGCTTCGCCGAGAAAGTGTCCCGTGTCGCGATCGGCGCGGGCGTCCTTCTCTGTGCCGCGGCCGCGTTTGTCCTGGCCGTCCCGCCGGGCGCCGCGGTCGAGGATCGTCTGCCCCCTCTGCTGGCTCCGATTCCCGTGCTCTGCGTCTTCGCCGCGGTGCTGCTTCTTCGGGCGCCTCTGGACGGCCGCGCGCGCGCGAGATTTTTTCTCTTCGCCTTTGCGGCCGCTGCGGCATCGCGGGTCCTCTTCGGCCTGGCCTACGGCCGGGTGACGACGCCCTATTCGATCCTCGTTTTCCCCGGGCTCGCCGCGGCGGCCGCGGTGCTCACGATCGACGGCATCGCGTTCCGCGCGGCCTGGCCGAAGGGAGCCAGGGCTCTGTTCGCTTCCGTCTTCCTCTCGGCCGCCGCCCTCGCGGTGGCGCGTGGGGCCAGGCTTCATCGGCCGGACCGGTTTCCGCTGGTGCAGACCCCCGCGGGGGCCCTGCGGCTTCCAGCCGACCGCGTCGCCGCCGTCGCCGGAACAGCCGGCTACCTCCAGGCCATGACACGTCCGGGCGACGGGTTTGCCGGGTTTCCGGAAGGGGGCCTGTTCAACTTCACGCTCGGGCTTCCCAACCCGCTCCGGGAAGAGCAGGTGCTTCCCGGTCACCTCGATGCGATCCGCGAGGAAGAAGTCGCGAGGCGCATCGAGACGGCGGGCCCGCGTTTCCTCGCGGTCGCCAATCAGCCGACGGCGGTTTTCGGGAAGACGGCGTTCGGAGACGACTACGCGCGGCGCCTCCGGGCCGCGATCGAGAGTCGATATCACCTCGGCGCGTCGTTTGGAAATGCGCCCCCGGATGCCCGGGTGGGAGACCCGCGCTTTTTCATCCACGTCTACGAGCGGCTCGCGCCCGCGCGGGAGGTTCCGGCGACGGGCACCTTTTCCGGACGCCGATGAGCGGGCCCGTCCCGGGCGCAAACCCGCACAGCGACTTTCGCCCCTGGGAGGTCGCCGCGCTGGTCCTCGCGGCCGCTCTTTTCGTGGCAGTGCGGCTCCCGCTCCTCACGGAGCACGGCGTGGCGCGCGGCTGGAACAGTGACGCCGCCGTGTTCGGCCTCTCGGCGCGGCGGATCGTGGAGCACGGAAGGGTCGACGTCTTCTTCTGGGGGCAGAACTACATGGGGCCGCTGACGTCGCTTTCCGGGGCCGGAGTAGCGCTCGCGCGGCACGGACTCGACCGCCGGGCGAGCGTCGATCCCTTGAGCCTGCGTCTCGGAGCGATGGCCGAAGTCGTTCTGGCCATCTTTTTCTACTGGCTCGGACTGCGGTCGGCCCTTGGGCGGCCTGCCGCCGCGGCGAGCCTTCTCCTGCTCTCGATTGGCCCCCGCTACGTCTTCGAGAGCTCTGTCACTCCGCACGGCGACGAGATCGCCCTGCTCTGCTCGGGGGTTCTGTTCTGGCTCGCCTCGCGATCTCTCGCCGGGCGAAGGCGCCCGTCCCTTTTCGCCACGCCCTCAGGCTGCCTGCTCTTCGGGATGGCCGCTGGATTCGGCTGGTGGATGAACCAGGAAGTCGTGTTCCTCCTGCTGCCTCTGGCGGTGGTCCTCGCCTTGCGCTCCCGCGCCTGGTCGGAGCTCCGCCCCCTCCTCCGGCCGCTCGATCGCCTGCTGGTGCGGCCCGAGCCGCTCGGCTGGAGGGCCCCCGGGACCGCGGCTCTCCTCGCCCTCAGAGGCTGGCACGTCCTCCTCGCATTCGCTTTCCTCCTCGCCCTCTCGAAGCAGGCGGGGCTTCCGGTTCCCGCCGTTTACGCGCGCGACCCCGTCGGGGACCCGGTGATCCTCCTCCTCGCGACGGCGGCGCTGTCGGAAACCCTTCTCGACGGCGTGCTCGCCCGGCACACGCGGCGGATCACCTCCTCGGTTGCGGCCCTCCTGCCGCGCGCCGCAGGATTTGCGGCGGGTTTCGCGGTCGGATACCTGCCGGTCGCCGCCGGCCCGAGCCTCGGATGGTACGACCGGAGCTATGGACGCCAGTCTTTCGACGCCGGCGTGGACGGACTTCTTCCGCACCTGGGCGAAATGGCCAGACGCGATCTCTGGTCGTGGGTGGGCGCGGATGCGTCCCCGGCTGGCATTCTCTTTCTGACCGGGTCCCTGGCCGGCGTCCTCCTGTTCGCGTGGGAACGGCGCTCCCGCCTCCGCGCGCTCGTGACCTTTTCCGTCGGGCGTTTCGGAGCAGCGTCGTTTGCGGGAGCGATCCTGATCGTGGCCATCGGGTTCTATGCGGTCGCGCTCCGAAACGGGGGCGATCCCCGCTACATCGCCCCGGCGGTGCCGGTTGCCTACGCCGTCGCCGGGGCGGGCCTCGTCGGAGACACTCGATCGCGGCGGCGCCGCGCGGCGGGAGCGGCGGCGATCGCCCTGCTGCTCGGCAGCGGTCTCTGGTGTCTCTCGCGTCAGGCGGCGGCGCGAGTTTCCGCAATCGAGGCCGAGCCGGACCCGCGGGTCCTCATTTCACAGATCCGAGAGCAGGGCTATCGCGTCTGCTATGCCGGGTTCTGGGAGGCGTACAAGCTGCAGTTTCTCTCGGAGGAAGCGCTGCGCTTCATCCCCTGGAAGACGCACGACAGAAATCCGGCGGCGTCCCGCGGGTTGGCTCTGGAGCCGGGACGCAAGTGCCTGGTTTTACCGGACGGGACGTTTCGGGAGTTTACGCCCGCGGACGTTCCCAAGCCGATGGTCCGACACGGGCAAATCGGATCGGGTGCCCCGCGTTAGGGTCACGGGACGGGGAAGCGGGCTTATGGAGGGGGCCTCTTGCCGGGTTTCGTATGAGGGCCGCCAAAACCAGGCGTCGTTTCTCTTCCTCGTTTCACCTTCACCCTTCGCGGCGCGCCCCTCGCGAAGGAATTACCGTCCCAGCTGCCCGGCGTCCCATCCTCCGCCGAGCGCCTTCACGAGATTGACGCTGGCGGCCATCCGCCGCGTCAGCAGGTCCACCGCGGCGCGTTCGTTGGCGAGCGCCACGTTCTGCGCCGTCACGACCTCGAGGTACGTCGTGATTCCCCCCGAATACCGGCTCTGTGCCAGCGACAGCAGGCGCTCGGAGGCCGCCACGGCCTCGGTCTGCTGCGCCGCCTCCTCCGCCAGGATCCGCACCGCGGCCGCGTTGTCCTCCACCTGGACGAATGCGGCGAGCACGTTCTCGCGGTAGAACGCCACCGCGGCGTCGTACCCCGCCACCGCCTGCTCGCGGACCGCGCGCCGTCTCCCGCCGTCGAAGATCGTGAACAGGATCGAAGGCCCGATGGACCAGAATCGCGCGGGCAGCGAGAACCAGTCCGAGAGGCGCGTCGCCTCGTAACCGCCCGCCGCGGCGAGGAGCAGGCGCGGGAAGAAAGCCGCCGTCGCGATGCCAATTTGCGCGTTTGCGGCGGCCATCCGCCGCTCCGCGGACGCGATCTCGGGACGACGTTCGAGAAGCTCGGAAGGAAGGCCAACGGGAATCGGCGGCGGGGCATAAGTCACCGCGGTCGGAGCGATCGCGAAATCTCCGGGAGCCTTGCCGACCAGAATCGCGATGGCATGCTCGAACTGCGCGCGCGAAAGCCGCAGGTCGATCAACTGCGCCCGGGTCGTGAAGAGCTGCGTTTCTGCCTGCGCCACGTCCACTCCGGAAACGACGCCCTGGTCGTGCCGGTTGACGTTTAACCGCAGCGCCTTTTCATACCCGCCGGCGGTGGACTCCAGCAGCTGGATCTGCGCATCCACCCCGTGGAGCCCGAAGTAGTCGACGGCGAGCTCGGCGTGCATCGTCAGGCGCACGGTCTCGAGGTCCGCTTCGGTCGCCCGTGCGATCGCGAGGTTCGCCTCCACGTTGCGCCGGATGCGCCCGAAGACGTCCAGTTCGTAATTGAGGTCGACGGGAAGCTGGTACGTCGTCACGGTGGCGGCCGTGCCGCCGTTCGCTGCCGCAGACCGGCCGTTCTGGCCACGGGATGCGGACGGCGACGTGGTCACGGTGGGGTAGTAGTCCGACCGGGCGCCCCGCACCGCCGCGCGCGCCCCGCGGAACTGCGCCTCGGCCCGTGCAATGTTCTGGTTCGAGACCGTCACCTGTTCCTCGAGAGCGTTCAAGGCGGGGTCGCCGAACACTTCCCACCATCTCCCCCGCGCCGCCGCATCCGCGGGCTGCGCCGGCTTCCATCGGTCGAGTGCGGCCGCCGGGGACCCGGCGGGCGCCTCTTCCCGGAACTTCGCCGGGACGGGGGCTTCCGGCCGGTGGTAGTTCGGCCCGACGGCGCAGCCCGCGCCGGCGGCCGCGAGGCTCGCGAAGAGGAGGCAGCGAAGCCGCCTCATGCTTTCTCTCCGGCCGGAGGCGTCACGGGCACCACGCCCAGCCCCGGCGCGGTTCGGCCGCGGCCGTGCCGGACGCGCTGCAAACGCAGGCGCAGACGGTCGAGGTAGAGGTAGACCACCGGCGTCGTGTAGAGGGTCAGCACCTGGCTGAAGAGGAGGCCGCCGACGATCGCGATGCCGAGCGGACGGCGGAGCTCCGACCCGGTTCCGCCGCCGATAGCGAGCGGGAGACCTCCGAGGAGCGCGGCCATCGTCGTCATGGTGATCGGCCGGAAACGCAACAGGCATGCCTGGAAGATCGCGTCCTCCGGGCTCTTCTCCTCGCTGCGCTCCGCTTCGATCGCGAAGTCGATCATCAGGATCGCGTTCTTCTTCACGATCCCGATCAGGAGAATGATTCCTATGAGCGCGATGACCGAAAGCTCGGTCCGACAGATCAGGAGGGCGATCAGGGCGCCGACGCCCGCCGAGGGGAGTGTCGAGAGGATCGTGATCGGGTGGATGAGGCTTTCATACAGGATGCCGAGCACCAGGTAAACCGTGAGGAGCGCGGCCGCGATCAGGATCGGCTCGTTTGCGAGAGAAGCCTGAAAAGCCTGCGCGGTGCCCTGGAAGCTGCCGCGGATCGTGCCCGGAAGGCGGAGTTCGGTCCCCGCCTTTTCGATCGCATTGACCGCCGTGCCGAGCGCGACGCCGGGAGGCAGGTTGAAAGAGACCGTGACGGAGGGAAACTGCCCCTGATGGTTGACCGTCAGGGGAGCCGTCTTTGCCGCGTATTGCGTCACCGCGGCGAGAGGCACCATGTCGCCCGACTTCGAACGGATGTAGATCGCCTTCAATCCCTCCGGGTCCTGCCAGAAGGCGGGATCGACCTCCATCACGACGTGGTACTGGTTCAACTGCGTGTACATCGTCGACACGGGCCGCTGACCGAAGGCATCGTAAAGCGTGTTGTCGATCATCTGCGGCGTGATCCCCAGGCGCGCGGCCGTGCTCCGATCGATTTGCAGTGCCGCCTGCAGGCCCTTGTTCTGCTGGTCGCTGTTCACGTCCGCGAGCTCGGGAAGTTTTCGCAGCTTTTGCACCACGCGGGGCGCCCACACGAACAGCTCCTGCGGATCGTCGCCCTGCAGCGTGTACTGGTATTGAGCCCCGGCTCCCCGCCCTCCGATCCGGAGGTCTTGTATGGGCTGCAGGAAGAGGTTTGCGCCGGGCACGTGCGAGAGCTTGCCCCGCAGGCGAGCGATGATCTGGTCCGCGTTCACGTCGCGATCCTCCCGCGGCTTCAACGCGACGAACATCCGCCCGGAGTTGGAGGTGCCGCCAAGAAACCCGTTCGCGGTCTCGACGGCCGGGTCCCTCATGACCGTGTCGACGAATTGCGCGAGCTTCTTCTGCATCGCCTGGAAGGACGTGTCCTGGTCCGCCTGGATCGAACCGATCAGGCGGCCGGTGTCCTGCTGCGGGAAAAATCCCTTCGGAACCTTCGCGTAGAGGAAGACCGTCGCTGCCATCGTCGCCAGGGTGACGGCGAGAGTGTGTGGCTGGTGCCGCAGGACCCATCCGAGAGACCGTTCGTACCGGCAGAGGATCCAGTCAAACCCCCGGCCGCTCGCCTTGTAGAACCGTCCGTGCTTTTCCGCACCGTGAGGTTTCAGGAGCTTCGCGCACATCATGGGCGTGGTGGTGAGAGACACGACGAGCGAAACCGCTATGGCGACGGAAAGCGTGACGGCGAATTCGCGGAACAGCCGCCCGACGATGCCGCCCATCAGCAGGATCGGTATGAACACCGCAACGAGCGAGATGCTGATCGAGACGACGGTGAACCCGATCTCGCTGGCGCCCAGCAGGGCCGCTTCGAGAGGCGGCATCCCCTTTTCGAGGTGCCGCGTGATGTTCTCGATGACGACGATCGCGTCGTCGACGACGAATCCCGTGGCGACCGTCAACGCCATCAGAGACAGGTTGTCCAGGCTGTAATCGAGCAGGTACATGACCCCAAACGTCCCGATGAGCGAAATGGGAACGGCGACGCTCGGGATGAGAGTCGACCGCACGTCTCGGAGGAACAGGAAGACGACCAGGATGACGAGAACGATCGAGATCAGGAGCGTGATCTGAACGTCTTTCACGGAGGCGCGAATCGTCCGCGTCGCATCGATGACGACGTCCAACCGGACGACCGGAGGGATCGAGGCCTGGAGCTGTGGAAGGATCGCCCGGATCGCATCCACGGTCTTGATGATGTTGGCGCCGGGCTGCCGGAAGATGATCATGATGACGGCGGTCTTGCCGTTGGAGATCCCTCCCGTGCGGATGTCCTCGACCGAGTCGGTGACACGGGCGACGTCGCCGAGGCGCACGGCGGAGCCGCTTCGATAACGGATGATGAGCGGCTCGTACTCGGAAGCCTGAAGAAGCTGGTCCGTGGTCGAAAGCGACCACGTGCGGCCGTCTCCCGCCAGGCTGCCCTTCGCCCTGTTCGCGTTCGCCGATAAGAGGGAGGTTCGAACATCCTCGAGCGAGAGCCCGTTGTTGTTCAGGGCGGTCGGGTTCACGTCGACGCGCACGGCCGGGAGGGCCCCGCCTCCGACGACGACCTGACCGACCCCCCGCACCTGCGACAGCTTCTGCTGGAGGATCGAGGACGCGATGTCATACATCTTCGACCGGCGGACGACCTCGGAAGTGAGCGAGAGCAGCAGGACGGGCGCGTCCGCGGGATTCACTTTGCGGTAATTCGGATTGTTCGGCAGGTTTGCGGGGAGCTGGCCGCGCGCGGCGTTGATCGCCGCCTGGACGTCCCGGCCCGCCGCGTCGATATTCCGGTCGAGGTCGAACTGCAGCGTGATGTTGGTCGAGCCCTGGGAGCTCGCGGAGGTCATCTCGGTGACGCCCGCGATGCGGCCGAACTGCCGCTCGAGGGGCGTCGCCACCGAGGAGGCCATGGTTTCCGGGCTCGCTCCGGGCAGGCCGGCATTCACGTTGATGGTCGGGAACTCCACCTGGGGGAGCGGCGAGACGGGGAGAAATCTGTACGCGATGCCGCCGGCGAGAGCGATCGCGACCGTCAGCAGGCTCGTCGCGATCGGCCGGCGGATAAAGGGCGCGGAAAGGCTCATGCGCCCTCGGCCGGCTGGAGGGCGGCCGACGAGGCCCGCCCCTTCCTGGTCACACGCCGCGCCAGGCGGTCGAAGGCGAGGTAGATGACGGGGGTCGTGTAAAGCGTCAGCAGCTGGCTGAAGATGAGGCCGCCCACGATCGTGATACCCAGCGGACGGCGCAGCTCCGAACCGATCCCCGACCCGACCGCGAGCGGAACGCCGCCGAGCAGCGCTGCCATCGTGGTCATGATGATCGGGCGGAACCGCAGCTTCGCGGCGGAGAAGATCGCGTCCTCCGGTGACCGCTTTTCGTTGCGCTCCGCATCGAGGGCGAAGTCGATCATCATGATGGCGTTCTTCTCGACGATGCCGATCAGAAGGATGATTCCTATGAGTGCGATGACGGAGAAATCCGTCCGGAAGAGCATCAGGGAGAGAAGTGCGCCGACCCCCGCCGAGGGCAGCGTCGAGAGGATCGTGAGCGGGTGGATGTAGCTCTCGTACAGGATGCCGAGCAGAATGTAGACGGTCACGATCGCGGCGAGGATCAACAGCGGCTGATTCGCGAGCGACGCCCGGAACGCGGCGGCCGTTCCCTGGAAGTTCCCCTGGATGCTCGCCGGCATTCGAAGCTCCGTCCGCGCCTGGTCGATGGCGCGGACCGCCTCGCCCAGGGACGCGTCCGGGGCCAGGTTGAAGGAGACGGTCGCGACCGGGAACTGCCCCTGGTGGTTGACGGAGAGCGGCGCGTTGCCCGTCCGGATCTCGGTAAACGCGCCGAGCGGCACCGCGCCTCCGCCCGAAGCGCGCAGGTACACGCTGCCGAGATCTTCCGGCCGCCGCTGAAAAGACGGGTACGACTCGAGGACGACGCGGTACTGGTTCAACTGCGTGAACATGGTCGAGATCTGCCGCTGACCGAACGCGTCGTAGAGAGCGTCGTCGAGCATTTGAGGCGTGATCCCGAGCCGCGACGCGGTCGAGCGATCGAGAAGCAGGCGCGCCTCGAGGCCCGCGTTCTGCTGGTCGCTCGCGACATCCCGGAGCTCCGGGATCGCCTGCAGGCGCGTCACGAACTTCGGCGTCCATTCGCCGAGCTCCTTCGCGTTCGCGTCCTCGAGGCTGTACTGGTACTGCGTCCGGCTGACCCGGTCCTCGACCGAAAGGTCCTGGACCGGCTGAAGGAACAGTGTGACGCCTTCCACCTTCGCCAGCCGGGGCTGGAGCCGGCGGATCACCTCGCCGGCGCTGGCGCCGCGGTCTCCGAGCGGCTTCAAGTTGATCTGTATGCGGCCGCTGTTCATCGTCGTGTTCGTTCCGTCGATGCCGATGAAGGAGGAAATGCTTTCGACCGCCGGGTCCTTGAGAAGCTCGCGCGCCACGGCCTGCTGGCGTTCGGACATGGCGGGGAACGAAATCGTCTGCGAAGCTTCGGAGATGCCCAGGATGACGCCCGTGTCCTGAACGGGGAAGAAGCCCTTCGGGATCACCACGTAGAGGAGGATCGTCGCAACGAGCGTGGCTGCGGCGACGACCAGAGTGGCGCGCTGATGCTCGAGCACCCGCGTCAGGGTTCGGCCGTAGAACTCGATGATCTGCTCGAAGATGCGTTCCGAACGCTTGTAGAACGCGCTCTGCTCCTCCGGCTTTTTATGGTGCAGGAGCCTGGCGCACATCATCGGTGTGAGCGTCAAGGAGACGAACGCCGAGACGAGAATCGTGACGGAGAGCGTCACGGCGAATTCCCGGAAAAGCCGGCCGATGACGTCCCCCATGAACAGCAGCGGAATCAGCACGGCGATGAGCGAGACCGTCAAAGAGAGGATCGTGAACCCGATCTGCTCGGATCCCTTCAGCGCGGCCTCGAGCGGAGGCATCCCCTCTTCGATGTACCGAGAGATGTTTTCGATCATGACGATGGCGTCGTCCACCACGAACCCCGTTGAAATCGTCAGGGCCATCAGCGTCAGGTTGTTCAGGCTGTAGCCGAGCAGGTACATGACGCCGAACGTGCCGACTAAGGAGAGAGGCACCGCGACGCTCGGGATCACCGTGGCGGCGAGGGTCCGCAGGAAGAGGAAAATCACGAGGACGACCAGCGCGATCGTCAACATGAGCTCGAACTCGACCTCGTGGACCGACGCGCGGATCGTGCTCGTGCGGTCGGTCAGGATCGAGACCTCGATCGCCGAGGGGAGCGAGGCTCGAAGCTGAGGGAGAAGGGCCTTGATTCGGTCGACGACGGAGATGATGTTCGACCCCGGCTGACGCTGGATGTTCAGGATGACGGCGGGCACGTCGTTCATCCAGGCCGCCTGCTTGACGTTCTCCGTGTCGTCGATCACGTTTGCGATGTCCGAGAGGTGGATGGGCGCACCATCCTTGTAGGAGACGACCAGCGGCCGGTACTGCTCGCTCGAGAGCAGCTGGTCATTGGCGGCGATCTGGTACGCCTGGCGCGGGCCGTCGAACGTCCCTTTGGCCTGGTT
>JBBSGZ010000127.1:0-10946 GCA_038253555.1 Thermoanaerobaculia bacterium | reverse complement strand
GGAGCGCCGCGTTCAGGAGGCGCGCTACCAGCGGACGATCCGCCGGACGAGCCGGTTCCTCGCTCACGACGAAGCGGGTACCGCCAGGATGGGCGACCGCGTCCGGATCGAGGAAACGCGGCCGCTTTCCAAGAAAAAGCGGTGGCGGCTGCTCGAGATCCTGACGAAGGCGGAAGCGTGATGAGGAACGGGATTCGTCAGGGGTCAGGGGTGAGAGGGGGGGCGCGTCCGAAGGACGGCTTACGTCCGCCTCACGCCTTACGCCTTACGCCGCACGCCCGGGGGCACCAATGATCCAGATGGGCACCATCCTAGAGGTGGCCGACAACTCGGGGGCGCGCCGCATCGCGTGCATCCGGATGCGCGGCGGCTCGGCGGGGCGGTACGCGGGTCTGGGCGACGTCATCACGGCGTCCGTCAAGGAGGCCGCTCCCGACTCGCCCTTCGTCGAAAAACACGGCAAGCGCGTCGTCCGCGCCGTGATCGTCCGCACGCGCCGCAACCACCGCCGGCGGGACGGTTCCTACATCCGCTTCGACGACAACGCGGCGGTGTTGATCTCCAACGAGGGCGAGCCCGTGGGGACCCGCGTTTTCGGGCCGGTCGCCCGCGAGCTGCGGGAGAAGAAGTTCATGAAGATCATTTCTCTCGCGCCGGAAGTGCTGTGATGAAGAAAAAGACCAAGCTCAGAAAGAACGACGTCGTCGTCGTGATCGCGGGCAAGGACCGAGGGCGGCAGGGCCGCGTCCTGCGGGTCCTGCCGGCAGCGGATCGCGTGATTGTCGAGCGCGTCAACATGATCAAGCGCCACACGCGGCCGAACCCCTCGAAGAACATCGCGGGGGGAATCTCCGAAAAGGAAGCGCCGCTCCACATTTCCAACGTGATGCTGCTCGACCCGGACCGCAACGTGCCGACCCGGATCGGCCGCCGCCGGGACGCCGATGGGACGCCGGAACGTTTTGCCAGGAAGAGCGGCGCCGCGCTGGCGTAACCGAAACTGAGAACTGAGAACTGAGAACTCGATGGCTACCAGACTGAAAGAGCGGTACATGAAGGAAGTCGCTCCGAGCCTCGGCAAAGAGCTCGGGATCGACAACGTAATGGCGATTCCGCGCCTCGAGAAGGTCGTCCTGAACATGGGGCTCGGCGAAGCCGTCGCGAACCCCAAGATGCTGGACGGCGCCGTGGACGAGCTCTCCTCGATTGCCGGTCAGCGGGCCGTGCTGACGAAGGCGAAGAAATCGATCGCGACCTACAAGCTGCGCGAGGGGATGCCGATCGGGGCTCGCGTGACGCTTCGCGGCGACCGTATGTACGATTTCCTGGATCGGTTGATCAACATCGCGCTGCCGCGCGTGCGCGACTTTCGCGGGGTTCCCACCAAGGCGTTCGACGGGCGCGGGAACTACACGCTGGGCATCAAAGACCATTTCATCTTCCCGGAAATTGACTACGCGAAGACGGACAAGTCGAAGGGATTGAACGTGACGATCGTGACCACGGCCGGCCGGGATGACCAGGCTCGCCAGCTCTTAAAAGAGCTGGGTATGCCGTTTGGCAAGTGAGCATGAAGCAGCAAGGGACCTTGCGGTCCCTGAAGCCGGCAGGGGACCTTGCGGTCCCCCGAACCCCCGGCCCCCAGGTATCTGAGTTTTAGAAAGGCGACCAATGGCGAGAAGGGCGATGCGGGTCAAGGCGGCGAGAAAGCCGAAGTTCATGACGCGGACGGTGCGGCGCTGCAGGGTCTGCGGCCGCGCGAGGAGCGTGCTCCGCAAGTTCCAGCTCTGTCGGATCTGTTTCCGGCAGAACGCGAACCTCGGGTACCTGCCGGGAGTGAGGAAGGCGTCATGGTGAAGGCGCGCAAGGCTTCAACCACCACCGGCGACCCGATCAGCGATCTGTTGAACCGGCTCCGCAACGGCATGACGGCGGGCCACGAGCGCGTCGAGATGCCCGCGTCACGGCTCCGGGAAGATCTCCTGCGGGTCTTAGCCGAGGAAGGCTACATTGCGTCCTACCGCCGTGTCGACGAAAAGGGCCGTCCCTGGCTCCGCGTCGGTCTGAAGTACGACCCCGAAGGCGAACCCATCGTGACCGGATTGGAGCGCGTGTCGCGCCCCGGCCGCCGCGTCTATTCCGCCGCCAAGGAAATCCCCGAGGTGCTCGGGGGTCTCGGGATTTCGATTGTGTCCACGTCGAAGGGAATCGTCACCGGAAAGGCGGCGCGCGAGTCGCGCCTCGGCGGCGAGATCCTTTGCAATATCTGGTAACGGCAAATCTGGAAATGAGAGAGACCCGATGTCACGCGTAGGAAAAATGCCGGTCCTGATCCCGAAAGGGGTCGATGTGAAAGCGGAGGGCGACTCCGTGCGAGTCAAGGGTCCGAAGGGGGATCTGTCGACGCGCGTGCCCGCGGGGGTGACGGTCGCGATTGAGAACGGAGAGATCCGCTTCTCCCGCTCGAGCGATGAACCGCAACAGAGGGCGTTCCACGGGCTTCTTCGCGCGCTCGTCGCCAACAATGTCGAGGGGGTCACCAAGGGTTTCAGCAAGGAACTGGAGATCGTCGGCGTCGGCTACAAGGCGGAAGTGAAACCGAAGGCCATCGTTTTTTCCCTCGGCTACTCGCACCCGGTGAATTTCCCGATCCCGGACGGAATCACGGTGAACCTGGACGCCAAGGCCGGGAAGCTCACGATCAGCGGAGCCGATCGTCAGAAAGTCGGCCAGACGGCCGCCGAGATCCGGAAGCTGCGGGTTCCCGACCCTTACAAGGCGAAGGGAATCAAATACGCGAACGAGGTCATCCGGCGCAAGGTCGGAAAGGCGGGCGGAAAGTAAGTCATGAAAGCCGAACAGAGAATCGAATCTCGACGCCGGGTGCGCGTGCGCATCCGCGAGAAGGTCAAGGGCTCGGGCGCGCGCCCGCGGCTGGCGGTCTTCAAGAGCGGGCGTCACATCTACGCTCAAGTCATCGATGACGCCAGTGGGCACACGGTTGCCCATGCGTCCTCGGTCGAAGCGGACCTGCGGAAGGCTCCCAAGGCGGGCGCGAACGTCGCGACCGCGGAACGGGTGGGCGAGCTCGTCGCCGCCCGCGCCAAAGAGAAGGGCATTCTGAAGGTGGTCTTCGATCGGGGCGGGTACATCTACCACGGCAAGGTCCGCGCACTCGCCGATGCCGCCCGCAAGGGCGGTCTGGAGTTCTAGCCATGGAGGAAATCCGATGAGCAGCAACCGGGGAGGCGGCCCGCGCCCGCCGCGCGAGCGGGAAAAGGAGCGCGACGCCCAGGGGCGCGAATTGATCGACCGCGTGGTCCACATCAACCGCGTCACCAAGGTCGTCAAGGGCGGCAAGAACTTCTCGTTCTCCGCGCTCGTCGTCGTCGGCGACGGCCAGGGCCGGGTGGGCTACGGCTCCGGCAAGGCGAAGGAAGTCCCGATGGCCATCAAAAAGGGCATCGAGATGGCCAAGAAAAACATGCAGGCGATCAGCCTGCGGGGATCGACGATTCCGCACGCCATCATCGGGCGGTTCGGAGCCGGCCGCGTCCTCTTGAAGCCCGCGGCGAAGGGGACGGGAGTCATCGCGGGCGGACCTGTCCGCGCGGTGCTCGAGTCCGTCGGCATCGCGGACATCCTGACGAAATCCCTGCGGACCACGAACCCGCACAACGTCATCAAGGCGACGATGGACGGGCTCACCCGGCTGCGCAACGCCGATGAGATGAAGAAGCGTCGCGGGGCCGCCGGCGAAAAGCTGGAGGCGGAAGCGTCATGAACGCGGAGCGCAAGACCGAAAAGACCGAGCGGAAGAATGAAAAGAGACTCACGCTCCGGCTGGTCCGCAGCGGGATCTGCACTCCCAGGGATCAGAAGGCGACCCTGCGAAGCCTCGGTCTGCGCCGCATGGGCCAGCAGGTCGAACGGCCGGACGATGCCGCCATCCGGGGCATGGTCCTGAAGGTCAGGCACCTCGTTGAAATCGTAAAGGGCTGAGACATGGTCGAGAAAAAGGGATCGAAGAAGCCCGCGGCGCGCAGCACTCCTGTGCGGCCGAAGGCGAAAGCGACCGGTGAAAAGATCGCGAAGGCGGCGTCGCCCGCGAAGAAGATTAAGAAGGCGTCGGGAGCTTCCGCCCCCGCGGCAGCTCGCCCGCCCCGGCGTGAACGGGCGGCAGCGTCGGCCGCGGCCGACACACGCCCGGCGGCGCTCGGCATTCACGACCTTCGCCCTTCGCCGGGCGCGACTCACTACAAGAAGCGGCTCGGCCGCGGGCCCGGGAGCGGGCACGGGAAAACGGCCGGGCGCGGCAACAAAGGCCAGAAGTCCCGAAGCGGGTACCGGCACCAGCGCGGATTCGAAGGCGGCCAGATGCCCCTCCACCGGCGGGTGCCGAAGCGCGGCTTCACCAACATCTTCCGCGTGGAATACGACATCGTCAATCTCTCCGACCTGGACCGCTTCGAGGCGGGTCAGGCCGTCAATCCCGAAACCCTGGCGGGGCTGCGCCTGGCCCGCAGGAACCGGCGCATCAAGATTCTGGGGGACGGCGACATCGGCAAGGCCCTGACGATCTCCGCGCATAAATTCTCGGCGAGCGCCCAGGCCAAGATCGAGGCCGCGGGCGGCCGCTGCGAGGTGATCGAGCATTGAGCGCACTCCAGAGTTTCGCAAACATCTTCAGCGTGCCGGACCTGCGCAAGCGGGTCCTGTTCACGTTCCTCATGCTGGCGATCTACCGGCTCGGGGCGCACATCCCGACGCCGGGAGTAGATCCGACGGCGATCAACGAGTTCTTCAAGGCGTCGGCGGGATCACTCTTCGGGTTCCTCGACATCTTCTCCGGCGGCGCCCTGCGCCGGCTTTCGGTCTTCGCGCTCGGGATCATGCCGTACATCTCAGCCTCGATCATTCTCCAGCTCCTGACCGTCGTTTGGCCGTACCTGGAGAAGCTCTCGAAAGAGGGCGAGATGGGGCGCAAAAAGATCACTCAGTACACGCGGTACGGAACGGTGCTGCTGTCGTTCGTTCAGGCCACCGGCATCGCGCTCTGGCTCGAGAAGCAAACCGCCCCCGGCGGAGCGCACCTGGTGCCCCACGCCGGCTGGGCTTTCCGCCTCATGACGGTGCTGACCCTGACGACCGGCACCATATTCATTATGTGGCTCGGCGAGCAGATCACCGAGCGCGGGATCGGCAACGGGATCTCCCTCATCATCTTCGCGGGCATCGTCGTGGGCCTGCCGCGCGCGATCTTCACCCTGTTTGATCAGATCCGGACGGGCAACATCTCGTTCCTGACGATCCTTTTCGTCCTGGTCTTCATGTGCGGAATCGTGGCGCTCATCGTCTTCGTCGAGCGGGCGCAGAGGCGCATTCCCGTTCAATATGCCAAGCGTGTCGTCGGCCGGAAGGTCTACGGCGGCCAGAACACCTATCTGCCGCTCCGGGTCAACACCGGCGGGGTCATTCCGATCATTTTCGCGATATCCATCATCCAGATCCCTTACTACTTCTCGAACTTCATCGGGGCGGACTGGATGAAGCGGGTGGCCGGCTCCCTGTCCCAGGGGCAGCCGCTGTACGTCATCCTCTACGCGGTCGGGATCCTCTTCTTCTGCTACTTCTACACGTCCATCGTTTTCAATCCAACAGACACCGCCGACAACATGCGCAAGTACGGGGGATTCATCCCCGGCATCCGTCCGGGCCGCAAGACCGCCGATTACATCGACCTGGTGCTCTCCCGGCTGACCTTGGTCGGCGCGGTGTACCTGACCTTTGTCGCGCTCCTGCCGGAGTTTCTGGCCAGCGGGTTCAAGGTCCAGACAATTCCGTTCATCGGTCCGGGACTCGACACCCTCCTCCCCCGATTCTTCACGCAGGGGTTCGGCTTCAACTTCTATTTCGGTGGAACGTCCCTCCTGATCGTCGTCGGTGTCGCGATGGACACGGTCCAGCAGGTCGAGTCGAAGCTCGTCGAGCATCACTACACCGGCTTTTTGAAGAAGAGCCGGATCCGGGGGCGGCGGGTCTGATGCGGATCATCTTTCTCGGCCCTCCCGGCAGCGGGAAGGGCACGCAGGCGAAGCTGCTTTCGGAGCGCCTCGGGGTGCCCGCCATTTCGACGGGCGAGATCCTCCGCGCCGCCGTCCGCGCCGGCACGCCGATCGGTCTCAAGGCGAAAGCGATCATGGAGGCGGGGGAGCTCGTTCCCGACGACCTGATGATCGCCTTGATCCGGGACCGGATCGCGGCTCCGGACGCGGCCGGGGGCTTCATTCTGGACGGTTTTCCGAGGACCGTCGAGCAGGCCGAAGCCCTGGCCAGGATTCAGACCGGGAATGGCCCGGGTCTTTCGACGGTTCTGAATCTCTCGGTTCCCGAGACGGTCATCGTCGATCGTCTGCACGGACGTTCCAAAGATGAAGGCCGGTCGGACGACCGTCCCGAAACCATCCTGGAGCGCCTGCGCGTGTACCACCAGAAAACGGAGCCTCTGGCGGATTTCTACCGGGCCCGGCGGCTTCTCGTGGACGTGGACGGCATGGGTGATGTTTCGGAGATCGCAGAGCGCATCGACCAGGCGCTCGGCGTCGCCGGACCGGCCGCGGGCCGGGCGGGAAGCCGCGCGTGATCACCATTCGCAGCGAGAAGGAGCTGGCCTTGCTCGAAGAGGCTTCGCTCGTGGTTCTGGAGACCCTGGAGCTGATCGAAAAGGCGGTGACTCCCGGAGTGACGACGGAAGAGCTCGACCGTCTCGCCGAGGCTGAGATCCGGCGGCGCGGCGCCAGGCCGGCCTTTCTCGGGTACCGCGGCTATCCGAAGACCCTCTGCACTTCCGTCAATGACGAGGTCGTCCACGGGATTCCGGGCCGGCGCGCGCTCAAGGAAGGGGACATCGTCGGGGTCGACTGCGGCGCGATCGTCGGGGGTTATTTCGGCGACGCGTCCCGCACGATGCCGGTCGGCACGATCGACCCCGAAAAGGCGGAGCTGCTCGAGGTGACCCGCAGGGGTCTCGAAGCGGGCATCGCGGCCGCCCGGCCGGGCAATCGGGTGTCTGACATCGGCGCGGCGGTCGAGGCGGTCGCAATCCCGCACGGTTACGGGGTGGTGCGCGACTTCGTCGGGCACGGCGTCGGGACCGCGCTCCACGAAGAGCCGCAGATCCCGAATTATGGTCCCGGCGGGCGGGGGAGCCTCCTGCGCGCGGGAATGGTGATCGCCATCGAACCGATGTTTAACCTCGGACGGGCCGAAGTGAGCACTGACAAGGACGGCTGGACGGTCCGGACGCGCGACGGCAGCGCGTCGGCCCATTTCGAGAACACCGTCGCGATCGAGGCGGACGGAGCCGTCGTCCTCGGCCTGGGGCGGCTCTCGCGCCGGGCCCAGCGCACCGCGGTGGCCTCCTGATGTCCAAAGAAGAGGCGATCGAAGTCATGGCGACGGTCGTCGAGCCGCTGCCGAACGCAATGTTTCGGGTGGAGCTGGAGAACAAGCACCAGGTGCTGGCGCACATCTCCGGCAAGATGCGGAAGAACTTCATCCGCATCCTTCCGGGAGACAAGGTCTTAGTCGAGCTGTCGCCCTACGACTTGACCCGCGGCCGCATCATCTACCGATACAAATAACCAGAAGCCACACCGAGAGAACGCGAGGAAGCCATGAAGGTCAGAGCGTCGGTCAAGAAAATCTGCGTGAAGTGCAAGATCGTCCATCGCAAGGGCGTCGTTCGCGTCATCTGCTCGATTCCCAAGCACAAGCAGAGACAAGGGTAAAGGATTTCAAATGGCACGAATTGCTGGCGTCGATCTGCCCTTGAACAAGCGCGTCGAAATCGGGTTGACTTACATCTTCGGAATCGGACGTCCGAAGGCGAACTTCATCCTCGAGAAAGCGGACGTACGAGCGGATACCCGCGTCAAGGACCTCTCCGAGGAGGAAGTCGTTCGGATCCGCAAGGTGATCACCGACGACGTGAAGGTCGAGGGCGATCTCCGGCGCGACACGTCCATGGACATCAAGCGGCTGATGGACATCGGCTGCTATCGCGGGATGCGGCATCGCCGCAACCTCCCCGTGCGCGGCCAGCGCACTCACACGAACGCCCGCACCAGGAAGGGGCCCCGCAAGGGCACGGTCGCCGGCAAGAAGAAGGCCACGAAGAAGTAACGTCGTTCTCGGTCATCGCTGGTCGATCTCGACCCCGAACTGAAAACTGCACACTGAGAACTCGAGGAACAAATGGCTGAACAGACTCCCGTCTCCGCCGCTCCCGAAAAGACGGCGCCCAAAGGCAAGGGCAAACGGACCCGCGCCGGCGGCAAAAAGGAAAAGAAGTCGATCCCGCACGCCGTGGCGACGGTCCAGGCTTCTTTCAACAACACGGTCATCGCCATCGCGGACCAGGAGGGCGGGATTCTGGCGTGGTCCTCCGCCGGCCGGATCGGATTCAAGGGCTCGCGCAAGGGCACGCCGTTCGCCGCGCAGCTCGCCGCGGCCAATTGCGCCGAAGGCGCCAAGGAGCATGGCGTGCGCTCCGTCGACGTGCGGGTGACCGGCCCGGGCGCGGGCCGCGAGTCGGCGATCCGCGCTCTTCAAGCCAACGGCCTCGACATCAAGTCGATCAAGGACACGACGCCGATCCCGCACAACGGGTGCAGGCCCAGGAAGAGACGGCGCGTCTAACAGGATCGTTGCTCAGAACTGGCGGCTCGAAGCTTCCAGCTCACCGTCTGTAAACCGGCGTTGGAACCCTGGCCGGGAGGAAGGACGTAAATCCAATTTAGGGTTCCGGGAGGTTCTGATTTGGCTCGTCACACCGAGGCGGTTTGCCGGCTCTGCCGGCGAGAAGGTATGAAGCTGTTCCTCAAGGGGGATCGCTGTTTCAAGGACAAGTGCTCGATCGAAAGGCGGAACTATCCGCCCGGACAGCACGGACGCCGGCGCTCGAAGCTGCTCGGCTACGGGATCCAGCTCCGGGAGAAGCAGAAGGTCAAACGGATCTACGGGCTTCTCGAGAGCCAGTTCCGGCTGACGTTCGCCCGAGCCGAGCGGCGCAAGGGAATCACGGGCGCCAATCTCTTAGCAGAGCTCGAGCGGCGTCTGGACAACGTGGTGTATTCGCTCGGGTTCGCGGCCTCGCGGCCGCAGGCGCGCCAGCTGGTTCGCCACGGGCACGTCGCCATCAACGGAAAGAAGGTCACGATCCCTTCGTACACGGTGTCGAAGGGGCAGGTCGTGTCGATCAAGGAAAAGAGCCGGGTGAACGAGCAGATCAAGGCGTCGGTCGAAACGGCCCGCGCCCGGGGCGTTCCGAGCTGGCTGGATCTGTCCCCGGAGAGCTTTTCGGGACGGGTGGTTGAACTGCCGAAACGCGAAGACATCAAGCTGCCGATTGCCGAGCAGCTGATCGTCGAGCTGTATTCCAAGTAGCCGCGGACGGAGGAAAGACACATGACTCTCTGGAAGGGATTTCAAAAGCCGAAGCGGCTCGAAGTGGATGGCGAGACGCTGACCGAGACGTACGGACGGTTCTACGCGCAGCCTTTCGAGCGGGGATTCGGGACAACAGTCGGAAACGCGTTACGGCGGGTGCTGCTGACGTCGATCGAAGGCGCGGCGATCACCGCGGTCAAGATCGAAGGAGTGCTCCACGAGTTTTCCTCGCTGCCGGGCGTCGTCGAAGACGTGACGGACATCATCCTGAACCTCAAACAGATCCCCATCAAAATGCACACGATGGAGGAGAAGATCCTGACGCTCGACACCGAGAAGAAGGGGAAGATCACGGCCGCGCACCTGACGGGAGATCCCTCGATCGAGATCCTCGACCCCTCGGCTCCCATCGCCACGCTTTCCGAGAACGGGAAGCTGCAGATGGAACTTCGGGTCTCGATGGGCCGCGGTTACGTTTCGGCGGACAAGAACTTCGACGAGGACATGGGAATCGGGTACATCCCCATCGACTCCGTCCACTCTCCCGTCCGGCGGGTCAATTACCACGTCGAGGCCGCGCGAATCGGCCAGGCGACGGACTACGACCGGCTCGTGCTGGAGGTCTGGACCAATGGCACGGTCACCCCGGCCGACGCGGTCGGGCTCGCTGCGACCTTGTTGCGGGACCATCTCACCATCTTCATCAACGTCGAGCATGAGACGGCGTTCGACGGAGGCGGCGACGGCGAGCTTCCGGAAAATCTGGCGGAGTACTTGAACCGCTCCGTCGACGAGCTCGAGCTCTCCGTCCGCAGCGCGAACTGCCTGAAGAACGCGGGCATCCGAACGATCCGGGACCTCGTGCAGAAGACCGAGAAGGACATGCTCGAAACGAAGAACTTCGGCCGCAAGTCCTTGAACGAGATTCGCGACATCCTGCGACCCATGGGGCTGTCGCTGGGAATGGAAATCGAGCCGATCGAAGCGAAGAGCGAATAAACCATGATGCACAACCGGGCCGGGCGGAAGCTCCGGCGGACGACGTCTCACCGCATGGCGATGTTTTCGAATCAGCTCGATTCACTGATGACGCACGAGCGAATTCAGACGACGCTGACGAAGGCGAAGGAGTTGCGGCCCCTGGCGGAAAAGCTGATCACGGCCGCGAAGAACGACGGCGTCTCCGCCCGGCGCAAAGTGGCGCAGTGGATCCCCGATCGGACGACCGTGAAGAAGGTCTTTGAAAACATCGCTCCCCGATTCGTGGACCGGCCGGGCGGCTACACCCGCATCCTCCGTCTCGGCTCCCGCAAGGGCGACGCGGCGGAGGCGGCGATCCTCGAGTTCGTCGACTATCGTTTCGAGCCGAAGGAGAAGGGACCCCGAAAGGAGTCTCTCTCCGACCGCGCCCGCCGAGCCTCCGGGGGCCGCGTCGAGACCGTCCGAAAGGACAAGCCGGAATCAGAAGAAGGCGGAGACGAGGGGGCGACCGAGCG
>JBBSGZ010000126.1:0-10984 GCA_038253555.1 Thermoanaerobaculia bacterium | reverse complement strand
GGCGCCTGCGAGGTGGTCGTGTTCACGCAGGACCCGAAGTCGAGCCTGGGCGCGCTGCCGCTGGCGCACATCGAGCTGCTTCTCGAGGTGTGGGCCGACCGGTACCGGGTCCTCGGCGCGCGGGAGGACGTTCAGTATGTGTTTCCCTTCGAGAACCGCGGCGTCGAGGTGGGCGTTACCCTCTCCCATCCCCACGGGCAGATCTACGCGTATCCGTTCGTGCCCCCGGTCCCCGCGCGGGAGCTCGAGCTCCAGGGCGAGCACTTCCGGGCGACGGGGCGCGGCCTTCTCGACGAGACGATCGCAGCCGAGCTCGCGGACGGACGGCGCATCCTCTATTCGGGTCCCCACGCCGTCGCCTGGGTCCCGGTCTTCGCCCGCTACGCCTACGAGGTCTGGGTCGCCCCTCTGCGACCCGCGCCGAGCGTCGCGGACCTTTCCCCGGCCGAGCGCGGCGACTTCGCCCGCGCTCTGAAGACGGTCCTCCTTCAGTACGACGGGCTCTGGGGGAAACCGTTCCCCTACATCATGGCGTTCCACCAGGCGCCGACGGACGGCTGGCCGCATCCCGAGGCGCACCTTCACATCGAGTTTTATCCCCCCTATCGAATGAAGGACCGGCTGAAATTCCTCGCCGGCAGCGAGATGGGAGCCGGCGTGTTCACCGCCGACACGCTCCCGGAGGAAAAGGCCGCCGAGCTGCGGCGCGTCGAGGTCACGCTTGGCAGCGACGACGACGGAACCTGAATCTCCCGCCGGCGGGAGATTCAGAGAGGTCTTCGGCCGGGAGCCGGACGTCGCGGCCGAGGCACCGGGACGCGTCAACCTGATCGGCGAGCACACCGACTACAACGGAGGGTTCGTCCTCCCGACCGCAATCCCTCAGAAGACGCGCGCGGAAATCGGGCGCCGCGCCGATTCCCGCGTGCGGGCGGCGAGCGGAGAGGCGGACGGCGGCCGGATTTCGGAGTACGTCCTCGGAGAGGAAGCCCGGCGTGGCACCTGGATCGACTACGTGCAGGGGGTCACCGCGGAGCTGGCGCGTCGGGGGCTGGCGGTGCCGGGATTCGACCTCTGGCTCCAATCGACCGTCCCGGTCGGAAGCGGTCTCTCGTCGAGCGCCGCTCTCGAAGTGTCCGTGCTCCGCGCGCTTCGCAAAATCGCGGCACTGGCGCTCGATGACGTCGAGATCGCCCTCGCCGGTCAGCGGGCGGAGAATGACCTGGTCGGCGCCCCCGTCGGCGTAATGGACCAGATGGCGTCGAGCCTGGCGGACGTCGGCGTCGCCCTCTTCCTCGACACCCGCACCCTCGAGGCCGAGCGGATCGCGATTCCTGCCACGGCCGAGATCCTCGTCATCGATTCGGGGGTCCGGCACGATCACGCGGCGGGCGGCTATCGAGAGAGGCGCGCTGAGTGCGAGCGGGCGGCCAGGGAGCTCGGCGTGGCGCAGCTTCGGGACTTCCCCTTCGAACGGCGTGCGGCGATCGAGCGGCTCCCGGAGCCCCTCCGCCGGCGCGCCCGCCATGTCGTGACGGAAAACGAGCGGGTGCTCGAGGCCGCTGCGGCGCTGCGGAATGGCGACCTGCCCCGACTGGGCCAGCTCTTCAACGCATCGCACGACTCGCAGCGCGACGATTTCGAGGTCTCCGTTCCCGCCGTCGACGCCATCGTGAGTGCTGCGCGTGCGGACGGCGACGTGTACGGGGCGAGGCTGACAGGCGGGGGATTCGGAGGCAGTGTGATCGCGCTCGCCCGGCGGCAGGCGGGGCGGGCGCTCGGCCTCCGGATCGTGGAGGAGGCTGCCGGCGCGGGGGCTCCCGACGCGCGGCTGGTGGTGTTCTCGCGTCCTGAAAACTGACCAGGACAATGTCCGGGACACGGGCGTAAGTCTCCCCCTTTGAACAATCTAGGCCGGCATGGATCTTGAACTACCCGGTCCCATGGAAAATCGAGCCATCCCCGAGCCTCGTCGAAATCACGTGCCTGCTTCCGTGACCTCTCTCGGGCCCGAAGCCCGCGTGAAGACCCGCAAGAATCCCATCGCGGCTCCGATTCCGGCGCCGGATGTCGTGTGTCTCACCCATTTACGCTGGGACTTCGTCTTTCAGCGCCCCCAGCACCTCCTGACGCGCTTTGCCCGCGATTCGCGCGTCTTTTACGTGGAAGAGCCCGAGTTCGCGGAAGGAATCTCCCCCGCGCTCTCGGTCACTCTTCGGGAGAACGGGGTCCACGTTGTCGTCCCGCGTCTTCCGGCGGGCCTCGAGGGCGAGGAAGTGACGGGACTTCAAAAGGAGCTCTTAGACGAGCTTCTCCGTCGCTACGCGATCCGCCGCTACGTGCTCTGGTATTACACGCCCATGGCGCTGGGATTTTCCCGGCACCTCGAGCCGCTGTCGATCATCTACGACTGCATGGACGAGCTTTCCGCCTTCGCCGGAGCGCCGAAGGCCCTCCACGACCGGGAAGCCGAGCTCCTGGTGCGCGCGGACCTCGTCTTAACGGGGGGGCAGAGTCTTTACGAAGCCAAACAGAACATGCATCCAAACGTCCACGCGTTTCCGAGCAGCGTCGACGTGAAGCACTTCGCAGGCGCCCGGCAGAATGTGGAGGACCCTGCGGACCAGGCCTCCATCCCGGGGCCGCGCCTCGGCTTCTTCGGCGTGATCGACGAGCGGATGGACCTCGACCTCGTCCGGGGAGTGGCGGAAGCGCGTCCCGACTGGCACCTGGTGTTTCTGGGACCGATGTGCAAGATCGACCCGGCGAGCTTTCCGACGCTTCCAAACGTCCATCGACTGGGCGGAAAGCCATACAAGGACCTGCCCTCGTACGTCGCGGGTTGGGATGTCGCGCTGCTCCCCTTCGCCCGGAACGAGTCCACGAAGTTCATCAGTCCAACCAAAACGCCGGAATATCTCGCGGCGGGCAAGCCCGTCGTCTCGACCTCGATCCGCGACGTCGTCCGCCCCTATGGCCAGCAGGGCCTCGCCCGGATCGCCGACACGGTTCCCGAGTTCGTTGCGGCGGTGGAGGCGGCGCTCGCGGAAGACCCGTCGGACCGGATCGCCCGGGCCGACGCGTTCCTGTCCCGCATCTCCTGGGAGCGGACGTGGTCCGGCATCCGTCGCCTCTTGACGGAAGCTGTCGAGGCCCGCTCTACGGAAGCCGCCGGGTCTGACGCGCTGGCGGGATAAACCGTCGCCTTCGCTCACTGCGGGAGCTGCCTTCGCCGTGCGCGGCGAAGGCACCGGCGCTTCCGCTCACTGCGTTCGCTCACGCTCCCGCTTAGCCATCATCGTGGTTGGAGCGCAGCTCTGCCCCCTCGCCCCGCGCTCGGGGAGAGGGTTGGGGTGAGGGGGACCGCAGGCAGAGCGGACTCGCCGTGGCGGTGATTTCTCGACCGCTGTCCGGAGAAGAGCTGGAATGCGCGGTTCTCCCTACAGCTCTCGCGCCGCGGCGCGGTCAAGCAGGACGGTCAGTCGCGGATGGAGAGAAAGGTAGGAGGCGGGGCACCGCGCCGTCACGGGTCCTCGAAGGGCATTCGCGACCGCCTCGGCCTTGCTCCCCCCCGTCGCGACGAGCAGGATCGCCTTCGCCGAGAGAATCGTTTCTATCCCCATGGTGAGCGCCCGACGCGGCGGCGGTACGACGCCGTCCGTTTCGAGAGTTCGCCGCGTCGCCGCCGAAAGACGCACCGAAGACGTGACCGGGGCCAGCGTCTCCCCCGGTTCCAGATAGGCCACGTGTCCATTGGGGCCGATTCCGACCAGCGCCAGGTCAGCCGGCCCGACGCGGGCGAATTCTTCTTCGTATCGCGTGCACTCCGCCGCCGCATCTCGAGCGTCGCCTCTCAGAAATTGAATGCGCTCTTCGTCGAGATCCACCCTCGAAAAAAGATGCCGATCCATGAAAGCGCGGAAGCTCCGGGGATCCGCGGCGGGAACGGCGAGCTCGTCGAGGTTGAATGTCGTCGCCCTCGAGAAGGGCGCGCGGCCTTCCCTTCCCCGGCGGACGAGCCCGCGGTAGACGGGCACCATCGTCTTTCCGGACGCGAGGACGAGGACGCCTGAAGGACGCCGCCGCAACCACCGGGCGATGCGCTCCGCCGCTTCCTCGGCGGCTCTCCCCGCTGCCTCGAAGACTCGAACCTCCGGGGCTCGTTGCCTCACAGCGCCTGGAAGGTCGCAAGCTCCACGCGACCTTCGGCGAGACGGTCCCGAACGGAAGGATCGCAGAGCGCTTCGACTTCGCGGGCGCGTTCCAGGGCGTACGTGCTGCCCGCGAGAAGCTCGGCGTCGGGAAAGCCGGGGTGGCACATGAGCTCGGCGGTTCCCTCCTCGAGGCCCGAGATCAGACCGAGCAGGTTCCCGACCGTCGCGCCTTCCGCGTAGAAGCCGTCGAGAAACCGGTCGGGCACCCGGAGCCCCGCCGCCCCGAGGGCCGCGGCCGCCGCGGGGCTCGAGGCGCGGACCGGCAGCCGCTTCTCGGCCGCGAGCGCGCCGAAGACGGGCTGGATGGAAGGATGCAGGGCCGAATGGTGGTGCGAGTCGAGATGCGACGGCGGGCGCCCCGCCACCGTTTCGAAGCGGGCCATCTGCGCCGAGAGCTCCCGGCGTATTTCGTCGGGATCAATCGCGTCGGGAAGCGCCTCGGCATTTCTCGCGAACCGGCCTCGCGGGGCGAGGGTTCTGAGGTGCGCCGGGTCCGACGCGGGCGCTCCCCCCCCGGTGAAGACGCAGTGGAGGCCGAGCGAGAGTCGAGGGGCGCGGCGGAGAGCCAGCCGGATCCCTTCTTCCGCGGCGCTCTCCAGGATCATCACCGTCGTCGACGTGACGATCCCGCGCAGATGCGCCTCGATCGTTCCCTCGTTGATCCCCGCGGTCCGGCCGTAGTCATCGGCGTTGACGATCAGTCGGATCATGAGGAGGGATCTCCGATGGGAGTCGAGTCCGACAGCGCCTCGATGGCGAGACGGACGGCTCCCAGGGCGGGCTCCTCCGCCAGAGGAAACACGGAGGCCCCGGGGAAGGACACCGCACGGGCGACTTCCTCCTGAAGACGCGGAAGCGCCCCGAAAGTCCCCCCCGAAAGAACGACGTCGTAGGTGGACCCCGCGAGGCCGAGGCGCGCGACCACGCTCGAGGCGGCGAGCGCCAGTTCCGCCGCCGCCTCACGGAGGATCTCCGACGCGACCTCGTCTCCGGCGAGCGCGCCCCGCGCGACGGCCACGGCGAAAAGCGAAACCTCATGCCGAGGGTACTCGGCGTCGTAAACGCATCGAACGATCTCTTCGAGCCGGCTCAGCCGGAAGTGCGCGAGCGCCGAGTCCACGAGGACGGTCCGCGGACCCCGCCCGTCCCCGGCTCGCATCGCCGCGCGAAGCGCGCGCTCGCCGATCCAGAAGCCGGATCCTTCGTCTCCCAGATGCCATCCCCATCCGCCCGCCCGCGCGATCTCGCCGCCGCCGTTGCAGCCCCACGCGATCGAGCCGGTCCCGCAGACGAGAGCGACGCCGACTCGAAGGGGAGACCCGGCCACGAAGGCGATGCGTGCGTCGTTCGTGACCACCACCCGGTCTTTAAACCCGATGCGGCGGAGAACCGTTCGGAGGACCGCATGGTCATCGGGGCGGTCCGCTCCCGCGATTCCGACCGCGAGCGCGTCCGCGCGGACCCCCGCCCGCCCCTCCGCTTCCTCCGCCAGCGCGTGCAGGACCTTCTCGACCTCGAGCTCGCCGTGGGTGCGCAGATTCGCTCCGCCGCCGGTCGCGGACGCGAGCACGCGCCCGGTCGTATCCGCCAGGAGAGCGCGGGTCTTGGTGCCACCGGCGTCGATTCCGAGGACATACTTCATCCCGGTGGAACGTAGCACTTCCGTCGCGACCGCTCCCGCGTCTTCATGACTTCAGGCGGCAGCGGAGCCAGCTCCCTCTCCCCGCGCCCGGGGAAGGGGCTGGTGTCATGTGTCGGCCCCGGATCCCCGCAACGCGCCCTTCCCGTCGGCGAAGAGTCATGCAGGGCGGATCGTCTTGCGTGCTCGGGCCGCTTCGCTCAAAAATTCTTCGAGGGCCGCCACGTCGCCCTTTTCCAGCTGAGCCGCGAAGCCGGCGATCTCGCGCGAAATGGAATGGAGCGCGCGGGCGAGGCGCGAGGGATCCGACAGCCACAGCTCCATCGCCAGCTCGGGCCGGGAGCCCGCGAGGCGGGTCGTGTCCGTCAGGCCCGGGCCGGCCAGGATTCCCGCATCCGTTCCGAGCTCGCGGACGACGACTCGCGCCAGGGCGGCGGAAACCGCCATCGGGAGATGGCTGATCCACGTCATCGCGGCATCGTGCCGGTCCGCATCCAGGATGACGGGGATCGCGCGCAGGCGGAGGACTTGCTCCTGCACGACAGCGATCGCCGCCGGGTCGCTCCGGGCGCCCGGCACGATCAGCCACGGGCGGCCGGCGAAAAGGTCCGCGCTCGCGCCGGCGATTCCGGGTGTGGCGGCACCCGCCATCGGATGTCCCCCGACGAATCGCACTCCCGCCGGAAGAGCGAGAGCCGCCCGGAGCACGAGCGCTTTCAGGGACGCCGCGTCGGTCAGCACGGCGGCGGGAGCGATTTCGGCGACCGAGCGCAGGACAGTCGGCGTCTCCGGCGTGGGAACGGCCGCGAACACGAGCGCGGCGCGGGACACGGCGTCTTCGAGCGACGCGCCGGTCCGGATCCCGCGTTTCCGCGCCAGCTCCAGGGAGGTGGCGTCGTCGTCCCACCCCGTCGCGTTCGACCCGAGAGCGATCGAGCCGCCGATCAAGCCGAGCCCGACGACCGCGACGCCGGTCACGGAATCTCGAGCCGCTCCGGGGCGCTCTCCTCGTCGCCCCGCACCCGCACGGACCACTCGGGGCGCAGGCCGCGCGCGCCACGCAGGAAGACGTGCCGCACGGCCGCCTGGCGGCGCTCCGTGTTCCAGTGGATGAGAACCCGGATACAGAGTCCGAGCGAACCGGGGACCGGGATCTCCCGCGAGCAGATCAGCGCCACTTCCTGCCAGCCGGGGATCGCCCTCGCGGCCACCGTGGGGAACGCCGCATCGAGGTCCGACGTCACCGTGAAGATCGCGCTCGCGACCTCGTCGCTCCGGATCCCGTTGGCGTCGACGAGCAACCGGAGAAGCTCCCGTGTGCGATCGGCAATCTGCTCCGCATCGTTTCTCTCGACGGTCGTCGCTCCGCGGACTCCCTGAAGCATGTGAAGACTGTAACCCGCGCCTTTCTGCGGCGCACTCAGCCCTTCCGTCGCCCCTCGACACCCCGGCGCGCCGCGATCAAAGCGGCCGCGGCGAACGCGACGATCAGACCGGTGGCCGCCGGGCCGATCAGGCGAAGCCAGTCGGAGGTGACCCGGGGCGAAAAAAGCCGCGCCACTTCGGCAGCAAAGGGAAAGCCCGGTTCAGGATGCGCCCGCATCTGTTTCAAGGCCGCCAGCAGCGAGGACAGGGCCGACGCCGCCAGCCATCCCGTGACGCCCGCGGCGACGCTCACCGCGGCGAGCCGTCCTCGTGTGACGGGAGCCCCCGGCTCGAGGTCCTCGACGTCGAGGTCGGGTTCCCGCGAGCCGACGGGAGCAAAACGGGAGAGAAGAACGAGACCGGGGATCGACGCCGCGACGCTGACGAGGTAAAACGGGGTCCACCCGATCGCATCGACGAGAAACCCCGCGGGAGGCCCGGCCAGCGTACGGCCGAGCGCGAAGACGCTCGAGAAAAGTGCGTACTGCGTCGCGGAGAACTGTTTCGAGGTCAGGCGCAGCAGCAGGACGCCGAAGGCCCCGTTCGCCATCCCCTGGCAGAGGTTTTCGATGCCGACGCTCCCGTACATGACGAGACGGCTCTCGATCGATTGGGAGACCGCTCCGATGGCGCCGGCCGCGCACGGAACGCCGGGCGTCATCCGGTCGACGACGACGTAGCCGAGAAACCCGACCGCCTGGATGAGGCCGAAGATCCAGAGGGAGCGTCCGAGGCCGATGCGGTCGGTGGTCCAGGCGCCGAAGAAGGTGCCGCCGATGATCGCGATCAGACCGATCGTCGCGGTGGCGAGCCCGACGTCCCCGGGAGAAAAGCACTTCTGAATGAGAAATGGGCGGGTCAGCGCCGTCGCCAGGTTTTCGCCGAACTTGTAGAGCAGAAGAAACGCGATGATCTCGAGCGCGCGCGACTTGCGGAAGATTCCGATCAGGGGCTCGAAGACGGCGTCGCGCAGCGTGCGCGGAGGCTTCGAGACCCCCGGAGGCTCCGGCGACCAGACGACGGCGCCCGCGAGCGGGACGTAGAGAAGCGCCAGGGCCACGAAGACGAACGTCCATCCGAACCGTTGTCCCACCGTGATCGCGACCGCGCCAGCCAGCAGCACGGCCGCGCGGTAGAGCGCCACGCGCGCTCCGACCGCGGTCCCCATCTCCGCCGGCTGGAGGACTTCGACCGCGTAACCGTCGATCGCGATGTCCTGAGACGCCGACCAGAACGCGATGAAGAGCGCGATCGCGGCGACCAGCCCGACCCGCGGCGACACCGACTGGGTCGCCAGGTACGCGATCCCGCCGAGGAGGAACAGCTGGGACACGATCATCCAGGACCGCTTGCGGCCGAGGACCCCGGGGCTGTAGCGGTCCATCAGAGGCGCCCAGAGGAACTTGAACGTCCACGGCGCCTGCGACAGCGAAAAGAGTCCGACGGTCTTGATGTCGACGCCGCGGTACGTCAACCAGGCGGGCAGGGCAATCCAGACGAGGCCGAGTGGAAGTCCGGACGCGAACGACTGGATCGCCACGGCCGCGAGCCGCCTCGAAGTGACCGCCGCGCGGAAGCTCTCCAGGGTCCCGACGCGGCGAGGCTTTCCGTCGGAGCCGCTCGACATCGGGAACTAGCATCGCACAGGCGTTCTTGACAGCGGGTCCGGGCTCTGCTCTGGTAGCGGTCACACTTTTGATCAGGAGAAAAATGCGCCTCCTCTTCTTCGCCGCCGCGATGCTCGTTTCGCTCATGCTCTCCGCCGCCCCGGCGCCCACCGCGCCGGAAGCCGCGCCCGCCGGGAATCCGGCGCTCCGGCCGCTCGACGCGCTCATCCCCGATCTCGAGGCCCTGTACATCGACCTGCACCGCAACCCCGAGCTCTCGATGCACGAAGAGAAGACCTCGGCCAAAATCGCCGACCGTCTCCGCAAGCTCGGCTACGAAGTCACGACGGGCGTCGGCGGCACTGGCGTGGTCGCCATCCTGAAAAACGGCGCGGGACCCACGGTCTTCATCCGGGAAGACATGGACGGGCTGCCCGTCGAGGAGAGGACAGGCCTTCCCTACGCGAGCAAGGCGACCGCGAAGGACGACGCGGGAAATACCGTTCCCGTGATGCACGCCTGCGGCCACGACATCCACATGACGTCCCTGATCGGGGCCGCGACGCTTCTCGCGCGAGCGAAGGACCGCTGGCGCGGGACGCTGTTCCTGATCGGGCAGCCCGGGGAGGAGAAGGGCGCGGGCGCTCTCCACATGTTGAAAGACGGGCTCTTTACGAGGTTTCCGAAGCCGGACTTCGCGATTTCCCTTCATGACAAGGCAACGCTCCCCTCCGGGAAGATCGCGTACACGCCTGGCTTCGCCTTCGCGAACGTGGATTCGGTGGACGTCACGGTCTTCGGCCGGGGCGGACACGGCGCGTACCCGCAGACCACGGTGGATCCGGTCGTCATCGCCGCGCGGACCGTCGTCGCGCTCCAGACTCTCGTCGCGCGCGAAAACAGTCCCTTCGATCCGGCCGTCGTGACCGTCGGTTCGATCCACGGAGGCTTGAAGCACAACATCATTCCCGACGAGGTGAAGCTGCAGATTACGGTCCGTTCCTTCAAGGAGGACGTTCGACAGCGGCTGTTGAAGGGAATCGCCCGGATCGCGAAGGCGGAAGCCGCGGCGGCCGGGGCGCCGAAGGAGCCGTCAGTGACGGTCGCGGAAACGACGCCCGCCACGTTCAACGACCCCGCGCTGACCTCGCGCATCGCGGCGGCGCTCGGACGCGCCTTCGGGGCAAGCAACGTAGTTCAGGGCACCCCCGTCATGGGCGGCGAGGATTTCTCCGAATATGGCCGCGCCGGCGTCCCGGCGCTCCAGTTCGAGATCGGCGCGGTCGAACCGGGACGCTACGCCGAGTCCCAGAAGAACGGCACTCCCCTGCCCTCGCTGCATTCGTCGCAGTTCGCGCCCGATCGCGTAGCGACCATTCGGATGGGAGCGTCGTCTTTGACCGTCGCTGCCCTCGAACTGCTCGGAAAGTCGTGATCCCGCGGGCGCGAAGACGCCCGCATCCGGTCCGGGGCTCGCGCGCCCGATGGCGCGGCCTGGACCGCTGAGAGGCCGCGGGCAAGCGGGTCGCTGAGCCGGCCGTGAACCGGGGAAAACAGCCGACCTCCCCCCGCGGGCACCGAACCTGCACCCCCAAGGCTCCCATGGGCGATTTTCTGAGCTTCCGGCTCTTCAAAATCGGCGAAAACAGCGTCACCGTTTCGAGCGTCCTGGTTTTCATCGCCATCCTGGCGATCACCTGGGTGGCCGCCCGCATCGCCCGCAAGCTCATCGCCGAACGGCTTCTCGCCCGCACGAATCTCGAGGTCGGGGCCCGCTACTCCGTCGGACGCGTCCTCGGGTACCTGATCTGGTTCGCCGGCAGCATGCTGGCCGTCAATGCGCTCGGCATCAACGCCAGCAGCCTCGCCGCCTTCGGAGCGGCCCTCGGCGTCGGCCTCGGATTCGGGCTTCAGGACATCGTCAAGAATTTCGTCGCCGGGATCATCGTGCTTCTAGATGTCGCTGCTAAGGAGATTGTTCACCCTTGAGGCTGGTGGTTGATCACCGAGGGAAGAGTGACGGCGATGGAAATTGTAGTAGTGAAGCCAGCGGGGTAGAGCGCGGCGTCGGCGGGCTGAGGAAGGGTAGGGGCGGCGGT
>JBBSGZ010000125.1:0-11011 GCA_038253555.1 Thermoanaerobaculia bacterium | reverse complement strand
GTGCGCGGCGAAGGCACCGGCGAGCGGCTCGCCTGTTGGCTCGACCGCTCGCCTGCTCCCTTCGTTCGCTTCGGCTCCCGCAGCGGGAGGCTCCTCCTTCCCTTCGGTCAGGAGACTCCTCCCGCTGCGAGCTTAGCCACCCTCATGACTGGGGCGCAGCTCTGCCCCCTCGCCGCGCGCTCGGGGAGAGGGTTGGGTGAGCGGGCCCGCAGGTAAGCTCTGCGCCTTCGCTGCTACGGGGAAGTTCTCGCTCGGCCGCGCCTGGCGAGAGGGTTGGAATCAGTCCTTCTCCGGTGTTCACCCTGAAGGTGTCCACCCTGTCTCCGAACACGTGTTCCTTCTGTCGCCGCTGAACAGCGAAAGGCTCAGGGGGAGGGACGTTTCGTCTCCGGTCAGGTGACTTCGCGATTCCCGGATCCCGCTTCGGTCAACTTTCCTCGGGCCTCGAGGGCGCGCTGGAGCGCCTCGGCCGGGGAGTCGGCGAGCGCGGTGATGTGACCCATTTTCCGGCCCGCGCGCGGCTCCGACTTTCCGTAGAGATGCAGTTTTGCCTCGGGGATCGCGCAGGCGGCCTGCCAGTCCGGCTCTCCGTTCGCCCACAGATCGCCGAGCAGGTTTGCCATCGCGGCGGGTCGGAGGGGCCGGGTGGATCCGAGGGGAAGGCCGCAGACGGCCCGCAGCTGCTGCTCGAACTGGCTGGTGACGAACGCATCGACCGTCAGATGCCCGGAGTTGTGAGGGCGAGGCGCGAGCTCGTTCACGAGGAGATCTCCGGCGCCGCCGACGAAGAATTCGACGCACAACACGCCGACGAGTCCGAGCCCCTCGGCGATCTCGCGCGCGATCTCGGAGGCCCTGGCGCGCAGGGGATGTCTTTCCTCGCACACGGTGTAGTCGAGGATGTGCCGCGCGTGGGTGTTTCGGAGGATTCCGAAGTCCGCCGTTCGGCCGTCGAGCGCGCGAGCGATGATGACGGAGACCTCATGGTCGAACGGCACGAATCGCTCGAGGACCGCCTCCTCAGCTCCGATCGACCGCCACGCGGATGCCACCTCTTCGGCTACCGAGATCCGCGCCTGGCCCTTGCCGTCGTAGCTGAAACCGGCGCGCTTGGCGACCGTCGGTCCGCCGAGCTCGCGCCACGCCGCCGAGAGCTCCTCTTCGGACCGCGCGACACGATACTCGGCGACGGGGAATCCGCGCGTCGTCAGGAATGCCTTTTCGCGCACGCGGTTCTGACAGACGGCGAGGACCTCGCCGCCGGGGCGTACGGGAGCGAGCTCGGCGGCCGCCGCCGCGGTCTCGAATGGGACGTTCTCGAACTCGAAGGTCACGACGTCAACGCGCCGGGCGAACTCGCGCACGCGGTCCAGGTCGCCGTAGGAGGCGGTGACTTCCACGTCGGCGACCTGGCCGGTGGGAGTGTCGTATTCCGGCGAAAACGTGTGGACCCGGTAACCGAGGCGGCGCGCGGTAATCGCAAACATGCGGCCGAGCTGGCCGCTTCCGAGCACTCCGATGGTCGCGCCCGGAAGAACCGGGCGCATCAGGGGAGAGATTCCGCTCGCACCGCGCTCGTCTGCTCTTCGCGAAACGCCGCGAGGGCTCCAACCACGACGGGATCGGAGCGGGCGAGGATTGCGGCCGCAAACAAGGCCGCATTGATCGCGCCCGCTTTGCCGATCGCAAAGGTCGCGACGGGAACGCCAGCCGGCATCTGGACGATCGAGAGAAGAGAGTCGAGCCCCTGAAGGGCCGGACTCTGGACGGGCACTCCGAGAACGGGCAGGAGGGTCTGCGCGGCGACCATGCCTGGAAGGTGAGCCGCTCCGCCCGCGCCCGCGATGATGACTTCGATCTTCCGGCCCTCCGCGGCGCCGGCGAACTCCGACATCCAGGCGGGCGTCCGATGAGCGGAAACTACCTGAGACTCGTGCGCGATGCCGAGACGCTCGAGCGTCTCGGACGCATGCCGCATCGTGTCCCAGTCCGATTTGCTCCCCATGATGACGGCGACGCGCGGAAAACGCTCGGGCGGCATGACGCGATTCTATGAGAAGCCGCGCGCGTGAAGGAAAGGCGGGAAGCGGGATGACGTTCCGCAGGGGAACGCGAGAACTAGGTCTGCAGATCCCTCGGGAGTTGATTGAGCTCGAGCCAGTAAACTGGAAGCATTCTCAGGCGCTGGAACATGAGTTCCGGGGTCTCGGACTTCGAGACGAACGAGTTGGCTCCGAACTGATACGCGGTCTGGATGTCTTCCCGCTCCTGAGAGCTCGTCAGGACGACGACGGGAACGCCGCGCGTCAAGGGGTGAGCCCGGATGCTCTTCAGCACTTCGATCCCGCCCATGTCCGGCAGGCCGAGGTCGAGGAGAATCAGATCGATCTCCGGTTTGCGGGTCGCGCGCTCGAGCGCCCGTTCTCCGGTCTCGACTTCCTCGATCGCGATCTCGTCACCGAACGCGTTGTCCAGAATCCTCCGCATCACCCAGCGGTGATTCAGATCGTCTTCCACCAGCAGAATTCGACGCGGTCCGACCAGGGGCAAACAGGATCCTTTCGGGTGTCCGGGAGCGTTCTCGAGGCGGCTCGCTTCCGCTACAGCAAAAGCGATACCCAGAAGCCGGCTGTCCTCTTTTCGGGACGCACCCTTTCGGCTTGAAGGGGTTAAGATCATTCTTTTCCGGCGAAAGAACCATGAAAAAAGGGTTGTGGGTGGCGCTCGCGCTCGCGCTCGGCGTCGCGGGTGCGTGGGGATACGGCGCCCTGGTCCGGCAGGAAAACGACGACGGCCGCAAGGTCCGTCTCCTCGCGCTGGCGGAAGAACAGCGCCTGGACCTCTCCTTTTCGCGCAGCGGCCGGCTCATTTCGGGGGTACCCGACGAGGGGGAGCTCGTCCAGGCGAAGGCCGTCGTGGCGCGCCTGGAGGAGCCGGGCCTGTCCGAAGACATCGCGGACCTCGAGCGGCAGGGCGAGCAGGTGCGCGCCCGCGAGAATGCGCGGAGACAGGACGTGGCGCGGATCGCGGCCCAGTGGGCGCAGACGGTCAGCGAGGAAAAGCGGCTCGGCAGGCTTGCGAAAGAAGGTATCGCGGCGGCCGCCGATCTGGAGTCTCTGCAGCACCGGCGCGAAGAGCTCGCCGCCGCGGTTCGGGCGCGGGAAGCCGACAAGGGAGAGCTCGACGCGCAAACGAAGGCGCTGCGATCCCGCATCGACAAAGTTCAGCGCTTCGAGCGCGAGGGGACTCTCCATTCGCCCGCCTCGGGAACGGTGTTGACGCGCCATCATCGGCTCGGAGAATTCGTTCCCGCGGGAGACCCGATCGTCACGCTGCAGATCGAAGCCCCGTACCTGCGCGTGGAAGTGCCGGAGGAGCGCCTTTCCGTTTTCCCGGTCGGCGGGACGGTCCGGGTATGGCCACAGGCGCGCACGGGCGAGTCGTTTGCGGCGCGCGTGTTGTCCGTCAAGCCGCGTTCGGAATTCGCTACCCGCAGAAACTGGGGGTTGCAGAGCCGCGATCTGCGCACCTTTTCGGTGCGGTTGAAGCCGGAGGGCGCCGCGATCGTGTCGGGGCAGACGTTCGTGGTCGAAGCGGGTTCGTGACCGGACTCCCGTCCCGGAGCGGCCGTACCGCTCGCCTGAAAGATCGCCCGATTTCTCTCGCTCCCGTCGGAGGGCGTCACATCTTTATCGCCCCGAAATGACCTCCTCCGCTTCGATCGAGGCGAGCGCACTCACAAAGCGTTTCGGCGACTTCCTCGCGGACGACGCCATCTCCTTCGCCGTGGAACCGGGAGAGACCTACGGGCTCCTCGGACCGAACGGCGCCGGGAAAACGACGCTCATCCGCATGTTGACGACGCTTCTTCCGCCGACGTCGGGCACGGCGCGGGTCCGGGGGCACGACCTGGTGCGCGAGAAGCGCTCGGTGCGAGCGGCCATCGGCACCGTCTCTCAGGCCATCACCACGGACGAGAACCTGACCCTGCGGGAGAACCTTTCCGTTCAAGGAAAGATGTATGGCCTCTGGGGGCGAGAGCTGTCTCGCCGCATTGAACGACGTCTGACGCAGGTCGGCCTCTGGGACCGGCGCGCGCAGGTGACCCGGCAGCTCTCAGGCGGCATGCGGAGGCGCCTGGAGATCGCGCGCGGAGTTCTTCACTCTCCCCGCGTTCTGTTTCTCGACGAGCCCACGACCGGCCTCGACCCGCAGAGCCGCCGCGCCATCTGGGAACTCCTCGCCGAAATGAAACATTCGGACCCCGAGCTCGCGATCGTGCTCACGACGCACGCGATGGACGAGGCGGATTTCCTCTGCGACCGCGTCGGAATTCTCGATGCGGGCCGACTCCTCCAGGAGGGCGCGCCGGAACGGTTGAAGCGCATGCTGGACACCGGCGAGCACGTGGCCATCGAGACGGACCGGCCCGTCTCCGACGCCGACATGGAAGTGGTCATCGCGCTCGGGGCCATCAACTGGCGATCGCCGCTCGCAGGTCACGCGGAATTCCAGTCGAGGCCGGGCGAAGGCGTCGGACGCCGGGCGGCGCAGCTTCTCGAGGAGCGCGGTTATCGCATCGTGCACCTGACGATCGCTCCCGTCACTCTCGAGGACGTATTCTTTTCGTACACCGGTCGGGGACTCCGCGAGTGACGAAGCCCGCGCGCGGTCCCGTTCTGGCCCTGCTCGGCATCGTCGCGATCTGCCAGCGGGCGTACGTGACTCTGTGGCGCCAGCCGGTGCTCCTGATCTCGACGATGATCTTTCCTCTCATCTACCTGCTGCTGCTCGGGAACTCCCTGAACCGCCCGCTGCGGGACCTGCCTCTGGCGGTCGTCGACGAGGCGCGCAACTCCCTGTCCGCCGACTGCCTGCGGCGAATCGCGGCGCTCGAGAGCGGACGGCAGCTGGTCCGCCTTCGAGTCCTCGAAAATCGGTCCGACGCCCTCGATGATCTGCGTCGCGCGCGATACAAGGCGGTCTGGATCCTTCCGCTGGGACTCGCGCGCCAGGGGCCCACCCCGTCGTTCATCGGAGACAACACGGATCGCGCGTCGTACGACGTGCTCGAGACCGCGCTGCGAGACGTGTGGCAGGAAGTCTCCGCCTCGCGGGGAGGGGTTTCCGCAGCGCCGGCCGCCCGGCTCGAGGCCTATCCGTATCTCGATTACCTGACGTACCTCTCACCGGCGGTGGTGTGTCTCGCGATCTTCATGGGCTCGATGGTCTCGGGAGGACTGCAGGTCCTCGAAGACCGAATGTTCGGGTACCACGAGGGGTACCTGGTCACTCCCGTATCGACGGGAACTCTCGTCGCGGGCCACATCATCGCGGGCGCGCTCGTCGCGTCGATCGCCGGCGCGGCCGTGCTCGTGGTCCTTCTCCTTTTTGCTCCCGTTTCCCTTTCGGGCGCCGCGGCGATCGCGGCGTCGTTCTTTACCGTGTTTCTGACGGCGCTCGCGATTGCCTCCGTCTGGTCGCTCCTCTTCGCACGCGCTCGTCACGCGAGCGTGCTTCGCGGCATGTTCGGCATCATCAACGCGGCGCTGTTTTTCCCCTCCGGCGCGCTCTACCCGGTCGAGAGCTACCCCGGCTGGTTGCGCCGGCTCTCCTCGGTCGATCCTCTGACGTACGGCCTGCGGGCGCTGCGCGACCTCATCCTCAGGGGCTCGCCCGTCTCCTCCTGCTATCCGCCGTGGATCTTCCTCCTGACCTTCACTCTGGTCTGCGGTGTGCTGGCGCGGGTCTTCTTCCGACGGGAAATCTAACGTCGCCAACCGTCGCCTTCGCTCACTGCGGGAGCTGCCTTCGCCGCGTGGCGGCAAAGGCACCGGCGAGCGGCTCGGCCGGATGCGGCCTCGACCGCTCGCCTGCTCCCTTCGTTCGCTTCGGCTCCCGCAGCGGGAGGCTCCTCCTTCCCTTCGGTCAGGAGACTCCTCCCGCTGCGAGCTTAGCCACCATCGTGGTTTGGGCGCAGCTTTGCCCCCTCGCCCCGCGCTCGGGGAGAGGGTTGGGGTGAGGGGGCCCGCAGGTGGGCGTTGCGCACTCGCGCGTCTGGAGGATGGCGCACTCGAGCGCCTTGCGCTCGGGGAGAGGCCTCGGAAAGGCTTGCGTCGCTTGGTGCCGTCAACTTCCCGGAAGATTTTCCGGGTGCGCGGCTCGGGCGCGCGCTTCTTCCGCGTCCACGATGCCTTCGCGGACTAAGGCGCCCAGAGAATCCTCCAGACTCACCGAGCCCTGCTTTCGCGTGAGCGCGATTTCCTGGTTCAGGTGCTGGAGCGCGTTCTTGCGGATGTGCTGGCGGGCGCCGTAGCCCACGACGAGCAATTCGGCGGCGGCGGCGAGTCCCCCGCCCCGCCTGGGCAGCAGCGTCTGCGTCAGAATCGCGGCGAGCGCCATCGAAAGTTCCTGGCGGATCGTTCCCTGCCGCTCGCTCGGAAAAGAGTCCGCGATCCGCGAGACGGCAGACGCCGCGTCCGTGGTGTGGAGCGTGGAAAGGACGAGGTGGCCCGTTTCCGCGGCCGCCAGAGCGATGCGCATCGTTTCCGGATCCCGCATCTCGCCGACGACGAGGACGTCCGGGGCCTGGCGGAGCGCCGCGCGGAGAGCGGTCGGAAAATCGGGAGCGTCGGGGCCGATCTCGATCTGCTCGACCAGGCTCGCCCGATGGGGGATCTCGTATTCGACGGGATCTTCGATCGTCAGAATGTGACGGGCGTCCCGCCGGTTGATCTCCTCCACCATCGAAGCGAGCGTTGTGCTCTTGCCCGACCCCGTTGCGCCGCCGATCAGCACGAGACCGCGAGGCAGCCGCGTCAGCGCTTCGACGGCGGGCGGCAGGCCGAGGGAGGCGAGCCGGGGGGCTTCGGCCGGAAGGGACCGAACCGCCGCCGCCGGCCTCCCTCTCTCTCGATGCAGATTGATTCGGAAGCGTCCGATCCTCCGGTCCTTGAACGAGCTGTCGGCGTTGCCTTCGGCCGAGTATTTTCCGCGGGCTCCGCGCGACATCGCCGGCAGAACGGCCTCTTCGATCTCATCGCCCGAAAGCGGCGCCTCGCCGAGCCGCACGAGCTTCCCGTCCACGCGAACGCACGGCGGCGCGCCGGCGACGAGGAGAAGATCGCTGCCTCGGCGCTCGACTAAATCCTCGAGCCAACCGGTCAGCCGGAGCGCCGTCTCCGGCGGGGGCTGCCCGAGCTCCGGCGGAAGGGAGCCCGAAGGCCCGTCGTCCGCCTCCTCGGCCCTGGCGGGGCCCCGAGCTCCGGTATTCAACTGCCGGATCAGACGATTGATGTCGTCGGTCTCGTCCATCGGCTCATGGTATGGAAAGTCCGAAGAACCGGGAAGGGAGGATGAAAATTCGAGAAGGCGAAACCCTGAGGCCCGGCCGGCATCTATCTCTGTCTATGAAGACTTTTCCGCTCGTTCGTTTCTCCCGGTGCGTCGCCGTGATCCTTTTTCTTTCGGGATGCTCAGGCGCCGTCGCGGGGCCGGCGGGTCCGAAAGACGTCGAGGCGGCAGCGGCCGGCCCCCGGAGGAGCCACGAAGCTCGTCCTCGCGCCCGCGCTCTCATTTACGGATGACTCCTCCGCCATTTTTCCAATACGCGGCGAAAACCTCTCCGACGGTCGCATCGCGTCAGACCGCCCGACCGCCATCTTCTTCGGGACGTCCCATTGCTGGAATACAAACCGGGAAGCGGAGAGGTTCGTGCGGCTCTACGAGGCGAGGAAGGAGTCGGTGCGCTTCGTGGTCGTCGATTTGAATCGGCCCTCGCCGGATCAGAAGGCGCTCGTCTCGCGTTTCTACTCCGGGTACATCCCGACGCTGGCGTTCCTGGACCGGGACGGCCGGGTCGTCTACAACAAATCGGGAGAGACGGCCCGCGAGCGGGGCGACACCGCGGCACTCGAAGAGCTGGTGAAGAGGGCCACCAAGTAGCCCGATCTCCGATCTCCCGCGGCTCCCGGGTGGTGCGCTCCCCGTCTACCGCCCGCCGCCTTCTCCCGCGTACATCCCGGCGACGAGCTCCGCATACCCGTTGTAGGGCAGCGTCTCCCGCCGCTCGATCCCTCCCGGTCCGAAGAATTTTTCCGTCGCCTGGGACCAGCGGGGATGCGGCACGCGGGGCTGGACGTTCGAGAGGAACCCGTACTCGAACGGTGAAAGCGAGTGCCAGAACGTGGGCGGCTCCTGCTCCGTGAACTCGAACCGCACGACCGCTTTGGGGCTTTTGTACCCGTATTTCCAGGGCATCTTGATCGCGATCGGAAGTCCGTTCTGCTTCGGGAGCTCGCGGCCGTAGCTCCCGATCGCGACGAAAGCGAGCTCGTGAACGGCCTCTTCCAGCCGGAATCCTTCGAAGTAGGGGAACGGGTACCAGGGCTTCACCTGGTCCGGCGCCTCAGAAGGTCGCTTGAAGCTGACCGTGCGCAGGTATCGGGCGGAGGAGAGCGGGCGGGCGAGGTCGATCAGGGCCTTCAGAGGAAATCCGGTCCACGGCACCGCGATCGACCAGGCCTCGACGCAGCGGTGGCGGTACACGCGCTCCTCGATTTTCATTCTGCGGACGAGGTCGTCGCGGTCGATCGAGAACGGCTTCTGAACCAGGCCGGCGATCTCGAGGATCCAGGGGCGCGTCGTGAGCTTCTGCGCGGCGTGCGCGGGCGAATCCTTCGTGTCCCCGAACTCGTAATAGTTGTTGTAGCTCTCGACGATTTCGGGAGTCGAGAGCGGCCGGTCGATCGAATACCGGGCGTTGCGCCGCGCCGGGTAGAAGCGGGCGATGTCGCGGGGAAGGCCGTCTGCGGGGCCGCTCGCGATCGCTCTCTGGCACGCGGCCGCCCTACGACCACGGCGGCGCCGGAAAGCGCGATCGACTGGAGAAACTGACGACGATCGACGGCGGTGCTTTCCGGCGTCGCGAGCCGATCCGGTATTTCCCAGGGTCGTTTCCGGCGCACACGCATCCGAGTCTCCTCTCTCGCTACGGCCGGGGAGCGCGAGGCGGATTTCCGGATGCCGGGGGCCCTGGCTATCCCGCGAGGTGCCAGTCGCTGTGCGGCGCCTGGTTCTCGACGAACCACCCGTGCAGAAGGCGGCTGTAACCGACCGGCGTCCATCCGACCGAGTCGAAGAACGGGCGCAGTGCGAAATGCAGCCGGCGGAGGTTGTAGAAGGGGACGCCCGTGAAGAAATGGTGCTCCAGGTGATGTTGCGAGGAGAGATACCAGAAATCCCACCACCGGGAGGGCTTCAGGAGCGTTCCCCACTTCGCGGGATCTTCCGGGTCGATCGCGTAGTGCTGACCGAGACGGTTCAAAGCAAACGCGATCGGAAAGACGACGAAGTACGGGACGAGATAAACGCGGGCTAGAACGCCGCCTCCGCCAGTCGCGAAGAGCAGCGCGATGATTCCGGCGTGCAGGAGGATCGTCGCGAGCCGCTCGGCCGCGATCCGCCGGCGCAGCGTCGAAGGGTAGCTGGCGGTCTCGAGGGCGGCCGCCCGGAAGTAAATCGGAAAAAGCGCGGGCGTGAAATAGAGCGCCTTGACCCAGCGGCGGTTCAACTTCGGCGAGAGGTAATGCCGCTTCGGGTCCGCCTGCGGGTCCCCAAGCTCCGCGTGGTGCGTGAGATGCCAGCGGGTGAACTGCAGCGCGGAAATCCCGGACGGGATCGCGTAGAGGAGCCCGAGGAGACGCTCGGGGACTGGACGCGCTCCGTTGAATACGGCGCGGTGAACGACCTCGTGGAGGAGGACGGTGAAATTGAAGACGGTCCAGCCCGCCGCGAGGGCCGCGGGAATCCAGATCCAGGGCTCTCGAAAGCGCCAGCAGATTGCCATCGAGACGAGGAGGATGGCAAACTGTCGGAGCGCGACGGCGAGGTGACGCGCGGGGCTCTTCCGGTGGAGCTCCTTTAAGAGTTCGTGGGGAATCGCCCGGGTCAACCGTCCGCGGAGGTCCCGGGAGGCGGTGGACCAGTGATGCTCGCCGCTCGTCGGGGGGTATTCCTCGGGGCGGGGCGGCGGAAAGGGAATCGGTTTGGCGCTCATCGAACCTGGATCAAAACCTCCGTGCGACGGCCCTTATTCTAGCGTTTTCGGGCTCACGCCCTCTGCCGTCCCGGGAGCGGATTTGCCGCCGGAGGAAGAGGAGGGTTTGCCTGTCTGGAAATTTGCCAGAGGGCGGGACGTTCCCGTTCTCGAAGCCGGGAGGATCATCGTATGCGTTGTCCCGTGAGAGTCTCGACCCTTGCCGCGATGGTCGCCATCCTTCTCGTCACCCGGTCTGCCTCCGCGTCGCTCCCCGCGGACTTCCAGGCCCGTCTCGGGCAGACGGTGTGGGCCGCCCAGAGGACCGAGTCGATGATCCGAGCCCTTCCTCAATCGTCCACCTCGGTGTCCACGCCGGACGGGTTGACCTCCTACGCCGCGCTGCTCGCGGAGAACATCAACGGATTGAACGCCCTGGCGACGGTGCGGCTCTCGACGGACGAACAGCGCCGGGTCTTTGCGGAGGGACTTCAGGGCATCATCTCGATGCTGCACGACCAGACGGCGCTCGCCACCAATCGCGGCCTGACGAGCATCGTTTCCCACCTCTCCTCTCTCGAGGAGGCGTGCCGCACGAGCCTCGCGCAGCTCTCCTTGCAGAAGCGCTGATTCCGGGGCAGCGGCGGGCGGATCCCCTCGACGGCAGACGGTGACTTCCTCCCTCGAGGAGCCCGTCGCTCGCCCCGATCTAATCGCGCAAACGCTGATCCAAGGCCGGCCAGTCCGAAGTTCAAGGGCCCGACCCCTCACCCCAGCCCTCTCCCCGGGCGCGGGGAGAGGGTGAAGACTCCTCAAATACCCGCAGTGGTGGCTAAGCTCGCCGCGGGAGGCACCAACCACCCGTCGGTCGGGCGACACCGCCCCCGGCGAGCTTAGCCCCCACATGGGGGATTTGCTGAGTCTTTACCCTCTACCCGCCCCCGGGGCGAGGGCGGGGGTGTGGGGGCGGGCCCG
>JBBSGZ010000124.1:0-11181 GCA_038253555.1 Thermoanaerobaculia bacterium | reverse complement strand
TCCGCTCGCTCCCGGCGACCCCCTCTTCGTCGCCGACCGCAACGGTGCCAATTCGCGGCAGATCTTCACCGAGAAGCCGGGGATTCACAACCACTATCCGGCATGGTCCCCCGACGGACGCTTCGCCTATTTCGTCCGCGGAATACCAAGCCCCTACGACATGGACATCTGGCGCATTCCTTCGACCGGCGGCACGGCCGAGCGCCTGACCAATTACCACTCGCACGTGACATACCCCGCATTTCTCGACCTGCGCACGCTGGTCTACACGGCTCCGCGCCCGGACGGCTCGGGATCGGGGCTCTACGCCATGGACGTCGACCGGCGGATTCCACACGCCTTGAGCTTCGGTCTCGAGGAATACGCCTCGGTCGCGGCGAGCGCTGACGGCCGGCGTCTCGTCGTGACCGTCGCGAATCCGACATCGCATCTCTGGACGGCGCCGGTCTCGGAGCACGTCGTGGACGACTCCGGAGTGAGCCGCTTTTCTCTTCCGGCCGTGCGTGCGGCGGCTCCGCGATTCGGGCCTGGCTACTTTCTCTTTCTGTCGTCCAAGGGGGGCGTCGCCGGGCTTTGGAAGTTCAAGGACGGCTCGGACACCGAGCTGTGGAAAGGCAGCGAAGGTTCCGTGGCGGCGGCGCCCGCGATCTCGCCCGACGGCACCCAGATCTGCTTCGTGGTGCGGGACGGGAAACAGGCTCGCCTCCATATGATGGCGGCGGATGGCACGGGCGCTCGTCGCATCGCCGAGTCGCTCGATGTCCGCGATGCCCCGTGCTGGTCTCCGGACGGAAAGTGGATCGCCGTCGCCGCTTCCGAGGGGAAAGAGCAGCCGCTATTCAAGATTGCGGTGGACGGCGGAGCTCCCGTGCGGCTGGTGGGCGGAGTCAACTACAACCCGGTCTGGTCGCCCGATGGGCGGTTCATCGCATATTCCGAGAATCATGGAGGACCGACGCACCAGCTGAAGGGGGTCACTCCAGACAAGCAGCCGTTCCGTCTTCCGGAGGTCACGGTCCGGGCGGGAGGCAATCGCTATCGGTTCCTACCAGGCGGCAAGTCGCTGGCGCTGATGCAGGGTTATATCCGGCACCAGGACTTCTGGTTACTCGATCTCGCGACCGGGCGCCTGCGGCAGCTCACGAACTTACGCTTCGACATAAGGAGCTTCGACGTCTCACCCGACGGCAAGCAGATCCTGTTCGACCGCTTCCGCGAGAACTCGGACGTGGTCCTGATCGATCTGGCGCCCCGCTGAAGTTAGCACTCCGCGAACTCCCTGACCCTTTCTGCCGGACGGGGACGGACCAGAAGATCGACATCTACCCGGTCGAGCCGGGCGAGCCTCACGCCGTCCCCGGGCTCGAGCCCGTCGACATCACGATGCGATGGACGCCCGACGGCATTCGATCTTCGTCTATCGACCGTCCGCCCCTCCGCTGCGCGTCGAGAAAGTCGACGTGAAGACGGGCCGCCGCACGCTCTGGAAGGAGATCCGGCCTCCCGACCCGTCCGGCGTCGAGCAGGTCGGCCCCATCCAGATAGCCCCCGACGAAACGTCCTACGTGTATTCCTACCGCCGCAGGCTCGACGAGCTCTACCTGGCGACCGGGATGCGCTGAGCGGGAAGGACCAACTGCCCTCTCCCCGGGCCCGGGGAGAGGGCAGGGGTGAGGGGTCTGGCCCTCTCTCTTCAACCTGGAGATTGCCTTCGATCAGGTCCCGCGATACGCTTCATAACGGCGCTGATCCGCGCCCAACCTCGATGGCCTTCCCCCAGCGAAGGCCCTCGCCGAGGCAAAGGGGGGGCATACTCCCGGATCGGCTTTGACGACTTCGTTTCGCGGACGGCGCGGCTGGGGAGCATCGTCGCGAAAGGAACGAAGGAGACGTCATGCCGAAACAGAAAGATCTCAAGCGCCTGATCCGCACCCGCATGAAGAAGACCGGCGAGGCTTACGCAGCCGCGCGGCTTCACCTGGTCAGGAAACCCGCCCCCGACTACGCCGCCGTTGCCGGACTGAGCGACGCCTCGGTCACGAAGGCGACCGGCCGAACATGGACGCAGTGGGTGGATCTGCTCGATCGCGAGAAATCCGCCCAGAAACCCCATGGAGAAATCGCGCGGCACGTCTCGTCCCTCGACACGCCGAGCTGGTGGACCCAGATGGTGACCGTCGGGTACGAGCGCATCCGCGGCTCCGCGAGAAGGGCCAGCGCCGGAGCGGCGCGTACGAAGCCGGAAAGAGCCGGACCTTCAACGTCCCCGTCGCCACTCTCTTCGACGCATTCGCCAACGCGCGCCAGCGGCGGAAATGGCTGCCGGTGAAGGTCGCCGTCCGTTCCGTCACACCGCAGAAGAGGATGCGTATCGCGTGGGAGGACAACACGGTCGTCGTCGTGGAATTCCTGTCCAAAGGAAGCGCCTGGAGCGTCGTGGCGCTGGGGCACCAGAAGCTCCCGAGCAAGTCCGCCGCGGACGCGATGAAGAAGACGTGGAGCGAGCACCTCGACCGGCTGGGTGAATTTCTGTCCTGATCGAGCGGAGCCAACTCAACCCGCCCGCCCCCCTCTCCCCGCGCGCCGGGGGAGAGGGTCGGGGTGAGGGGCGTCACTCACATTCGCTCGTGACGCCAAGAACCGACCTGCGCACGGCGCCCCCGCGCGCCGGGGAGAGGGAGAAAGAAGGCCTCGCTCCTGCGGCTCCCCCCAACCCGCGAAGATAGAATTCCTCCCACGACATGACCGACAGACCCCGGAGCGATCCGGACGCCGAGGCGCCGACGGTGGGTGGTGGCGGCATGTCCGCGACCTCCGCCTCTGAACACCTGCCCCGCGAGGTCGGCGGCTTCCGTATCCTCGACATCCTCGGCGAGGGCGGGATGGGAATCGTCTACGAAGCAGAGCAGAAGAGCCCGAGCCGCCGCGTCGCGTTGAAGGTCGTCCGCGGCGGACACTTCGTCGACGACCAGTACCTCCGCATGTTCCGGCGCGAGGCCGAGACGCTCGCGAGGCTCGTCCACCCGAACATCGCGGCCATCTACGAGGTCGGGCGGACGGAAGACGGCCAGCACTTCTTCACGATGGAGCTCGTTTCAGGACAGTCGCTCGGGGCATATGTCCGCGACCGGCTCGGGGGCGCCCACCCCTCCCGCGAGCAGCTCCGCGAGCGGCTGCGCGTCTTTGACACGATCTGCCGCGCCGTCAACTACGCGCACCAGCGCGGCGTCATCCACCGGGACCTCAAACCCTCGAACATCGTCGTCACCGGTTCGGGCGACGTGAAGATCCTGGACTTCGGCCTCGCGCGGATCACGGACGCGGACGTCGCCGTGGCGACCGTGGTCAGCGAGATCGGGACGATCCGGGGCACGCTGCCCTACATGAGCCCCGAGCAGTCCCGCGGCGACAGCCGGGACATCGACGTCCGCACCGACGTCTATTCGCTGGGCGTCATCCTGTACGAGCTCGTGTCGGGAGTCCGCCCCTACGACACCGAGACCCTTTCGATGGTCCAGGCGCTCCTCACGATCTGCGAGGCGCCGCCGCGGGCATTGAAGACCGCCGAGGGAGGCGACGCGATCGATGCGGACCTCCGGACGATCGTCGCGAAGGCACTCGAAAAAGAGCCCGACCGCCGCTACCAGAGCGCCGCCGCTTTCGCCGAGGACGTGGAGAGGTATCTCGCGAGCCAGCCGATCCTCGCGCACCCGCCGAGCACGATGTATCAGCTGCGAAAGCTCGTGGCGCGCCACAAGCTTCCCGTCGCTGCCGCCGCCGGAATCGTCGTCCTCCTCGTCGCGCTCGCCGTCACGATGGCGGTTCAGGCCGAGAGGGTCCGGAAGGAGCGCGACCGGGCCGAGAGCGAAGCGGCGAAGGCGAGCGCGATCAACGGTTTCCTGAAGGACGCGCTGGGCGCGGCCGACCCGTGGTCGAAGGGATCCCGAAACGTGACCCTGCTCGATGCCCTGCGCCAGGCGCAGGCCAAGGCGCACGCCGCGTTTCTCCATCAACCCCTGGTCGAGGCCGCCGTGCTTCAGACGATCGGCGTCACCTTCGCGAACCTCGCGGAGTATGCGGAGTCGGAGAAGGCGCTTCGCAAGTCTCTCGACCTGCGAGTCGCCGCCGCCGGCGGCCGCAGTGCCGAGGCGGCGGAGTCCTGGACGGCCATCGGGAAGTCGAGCCTGCCGCAGGGAAAAGTGGACGAGGGCGAGAAGGCGGCCCGCGAGGCGCTCGGGATCACCCGCGGCCTCCATGACGCGAAAAGCCTCGAGGTCGCTTCCGCATTGAATCTCCTCGCCGACGTTCTCCGGATGAAGGGAAAGTTTCCCGAAGCGCGCTCCCTGGCGGAGGACGCCCTTCGGATCTCCCGCGCCCCGGCCGTCCGAGCGGCGAAGGCAAAAACGGCAGGGCTCGAGGTCCGGAGAGTCGAGATCGACTCGTTGCGCGTCCTGGGCGGGGTCGCGCTCGACCAGGACGACTACAAACTGAACGAGGCCCTGATGCGCGAGCGTCTCGCGCTGGCGCGAGCTATCCATCCGGATCGCCACGTCGAGATTTCGGAAGCCCTCGACGATTACGGCGTGGCCCTGACGAACCTCGACGACTTTCCGGGAGCGGAGCGCGCCTTTCTGGAGGCGATCGAGATCGATACCGCGGTGCTCGGCGCGGACCACCCCGCGATCGCGACGACGCGCGAGAACCTCGGCAACGTGTATTTCCGCGAAAAGAAAATGGACGAGACGGCTCGAAATCTGGAGGTGGTCCTCGCGATGCGCCGAAAGGCGCTCGGCGACGACTCGGAGCCGGTGGCGCGGACGCTCGCGAACATGGCCGCCGTCTACAAGGCCAGCGGAAACCTGGAGGCCGCCGGCCGCACCTACCCGGAAGCCTTGGAGCGGCTGACCCGGAAGCTCGGCCCCGACCATCCCGACGTCTCGCACGTGCTCACCGGAATGGGAGAGCTCTTGACGAAGCAGAAGAAATACGCCGAAGCGGAGACGGTCCTGCTCCGCGCCCTGGCAGTCCGGATGAAAGCCTTCGGCGAGCCTCACGCGCGGACGCAGAAAACGATCAAGGACCTCGGCGAGCTCTACGAGCAGTGGGCGAAACCGGCGCAATCGGCGGCGTATCGGGCGAGGCTCGCGCCGGCGGAGACGAAGGCGGCCGCGGCGAAGTAGAAAGAAATGATCGGCGCGCGAACCTCCCGCGACCGGGAGGCGACGCGCGCCGCGAAGGAAGGCTGAATCGGTTCCTTTGCGCGATGCGGTGTTACTGCTTGTCGTAGACCGCCATCGAAGTCGTCTTCTTGCCGGCAGCATCTGTCGAGGTCGTCGTCACGGTGCGGGACTTCCCGTCGGCGGCGACGACGATCCGACCGGTCACCGTCGCTTTGCCGCCTTTCTTGACTGTCAACTCCATCGTGTGATCGTTGACTTTCTTGTACGCCCGCATGTCGGAGTTCGGATCGCCCGTGACCGCGTAGTCCTTGCCGTCGAACTTGCCCGTCCACTCGTTATGAGCAGGCTTCCCGTCGGCGAGGACTCCATCAACCGTCACCTTGATGCTGTCACCCGCGGCCTCGTACACGACGCTGTCGTTCTTCGCCGCCCCGGGCAACTTCGACTTGGCCTCATTCAGCTTCCAGGTTCCCATGTTGGCTTCCGCCGCCAGACACACCGCCACACCCACGCAAAGCCCCGCGAGAGCCGCCAGAATGGTCTTCCGGTTCATTTCGCCTCCTGTTGTGATTCGTGCCAGTTCCGGGATTGTTGGGGCGCATCTTAGTCCAGCCCCCGTGAGACCCCCAGAATGTTCCGCCAGGTCACGTTTCTGTTCTGATCTTCAAGCCTGCTTCTAGGATGTGGATCCAGATCAAGGACCGAAGGCGCTCCCACGATTCCAAGCACACGATGGACGGCGCGCCGCGAGCGGTCGCCCGGGCGAGCGACTCGAACGCGATTCCGACAGGAGGTCCGGCATGAGACGGCGCGAATTCCTTTCGAGTCTCGTTCTCCTGGGCGGCGCGCGGCTGCTGCCGGGCATGAGAGCCGTCGCGGAACCCGCCGCGGGACGGGGGCCGTCGTGCCGGCCCGACGGTCCCGGGATGGAGATCTGCGAAGCGGCCGCGTGCACCTTCCTCGCCTCGGTCGCGCCCAACGCACAGGAAGAAACCAACTGGTGCTGGGCCGCGTGCCTGGAAATGTCCTTCTCCTGCCTGGGCAATCGCGTGACGCAGCAGAACATCGTCAAGGCGACGTGGGGAGACATTCGGAACGCGCCCGCCTCGCCCGCCGACATCGTCAAGACGGTCAACCGCGAATACGTCAACAACCTTGGCGGCCGATTCCGCCCGAAGGCGCAACTCCTCGACCGGACCTTCACGATCTTCACGAACATGGGCGCGCTGGCGGCGACCTTCGACCACGTCGGGGCAGGCAAGCCCGCGCTCGTCGGCACGCTGAACGCGGACGGAACGGGACACGCGACGATGCTGACCCACCTGAGCGTGCGGCGGCCCATCGCTCGAAGCGCGGGTCCGGAGCTCCATTCGGCCCGTGTCTACGATCCCTCGGGGGGACGCGGGAGCCGCGTCTTCACTCTCGAGGATTGGAATCAGACCCCGTACATCATCCTGATCGATCTCTGACCGCCGGCCCGAGGGTGAGCGACGGGGCAGCCATCTCCACGAGTCAGCCGGTCAGAGACCCTTTGAAGGCCTACTTCTTTTCCGGCGCCGCCTTTCCCGCGTCCGTCACCCGGAAGTCGAACTTGCCGGTGCTCTGAGAAAAGATCACGCATTCCGAAGCCTTGTCGCAGGACGTCGTGTGCTTGTAGCTGCCGCCGGGCTGCATCAGGTAGGAGCCCGGTCCCAACCGAAACTCGGGCTTTCCTTCCGGTCCCTGGACGAAGGTGCCCGACACGATCACCATCTTGTAGTCGTTGGTATGCGTGTGCAGGGGAGCCGTGAATCCGGCGGGAAACTTGATGAACGCGCCGAATGCGCCCTTCGCGTGATTGCCCCACACATCTGCGATCTTCACTCCGGGAGCGCCCTTGGGATCGAGATCCGCCCATTTCATGTCCGCCGCGGGCATCGTCACGAGCCGGCTGGCCGAGCTCTTTGACGCCGTCGCTTTCGCCTCCGACTTCGCCTTCGCCTCGGCGGGCGCCTGCGCCAGGGCCGCCACCGCCACCAGGAACGACGCCGCGACCGCCAGGGCACGTCTGGTCCTCATCGAGTCCTCCTTCTTTTTTGAGAATCCTTTCGGGGGAGGCTATCAGGCCCCGCTCCCGAACGAGGGCCCCGGATTGGCGCGATTCAGGGATGAACGGAAGCTCCTGTTGGAGACCTTTCAAGGCGGGCAATGGTGGGTCCCGATTGACAACGTCCTGGCGACATGCTACGCCTGCCCAAAACCAAGGAGGTCCCCATGAAACGGACCGTGCTGGCTTCAGCATTTGTGCTGCTGGGCGCTCTCTCCGCGCTTGCTCAACCGACTCACCACAACGAGAAGACGGTCGCCCAGCTCCAATCGGAGATGGCGGCAAAAAAACTCAATTCCGTGAGTCTCACCAACTACTACATCACCCGCATCAAAATCCTGGACCAGAAGGAGGGCGTGAACTCGGTCATCGAGTTGAACCCCGACGCGATGGCGATGGCGAAGAACGCCGACGAGCTGCGCTCCCAGGGCAAGGTTCTCGGTCCGCTGCACGGGATCCCGGTGCTGCTCAAAGACAACATCGACACCGGCGACAGGATGCAGACGACCGCGGGGTCCTTCGCGCTCGCCGGCACGCCCGCGGTTGCCGACTCGACGATCGCCGCGAAGCTGCGCGCGGGCGGCGCGGTCATCCTGGGCAAAACGAATCTCTCCGAGTGGGCGAACTTCCGTTCCTTCTTCTCCACCAGCGGATGGTCGGGGCGGGGCGGACTGACTCACAACCCGTACTCGCTCGACCGGAACGCCTGCGGTTCGAGCTCCGGGTCGGCGGCCGCGGTGTCTGCCAACTTCACGGCGGTGTCGATCGGAACGGAGACGGACGGAAGCATCGTCTGTCCCGCGAACGTCAACAGCGTGGTGGGCATCAAGCCGACGGTCGGCCTCACCAGCCGCGCCGGCGTGGTTCCCATCTCGCACACGCAGGACACGCCCGGACCGCACGGGCGCACGGTGGCGGATGCGGCGGCGACCCTCTCCGTCCTCGCGAGCCGCACGCCCGACCCGAAGGATCCGGCGACCAGCGGCGTGCCGCTCGGGTGGCAGGGGACAGGCAAGACCCGCCCGGCGATCCCGGCGGACTACACGGCGTTCCTGAATCCCAACGGGTTGAATGGCGCGCGAATCGGGACGACGCGGCAGGGAATCGACAATGCGCCGCCGCAGGTGGGAGCGGCGTTCGACGCGGCGGTGGCCGCCATCGAGGCGGCGGGTGCGACCGTAGTGGATCTCGACGCGGCCAATTTCAGCTTTGATCCCGCCAGCGGCGAGTTCCTGGTGCTCGTCTACGACTTCAAGATCGACCTGCAAAAGTACTTCGCCACCCGGGTGGGAGTGCCGATGGCGGGCAAGACACTCGCGGACGCGATCGCGTTCAACAATGCGAACGCGGCCACGGAAATGCCGTACTTCTTCCAGGAGATCTTCGAGCTGGCCGAGTCGATCGACACCAGCAGCCCGGATGCGCCGCAGGCCGCCTTCGGCGGACTCACCTACAACCAGGCCCTGCTGGCCGATCACAACGCGGGCGTGAGCCTCGACGCGGCGCTCGCCCAGTTCAATCTCGACGCGATCGTGGCGCCGACCGACAGCCCGGCGTGGACCACCGATCTGATCCTCTCCGACCACTTCCTTTTCGCGAGCTCCGGTCTCGCGGGCGGGCCCGGCTATCCCATCGTGCAGGTCCCCTCGGGGAACGTTCTCGGCATGCCCGTGGGTATCAGCTTTTTCGGGACCGCGTTCAGCGAGCCGAAGCTGATCAAGCTGGCGTCCGGTTTCGAAGCGGTGACTCACGCGCGAATCCAGCCGACGTTCACCGGCAACATCACGACGGCCAACACCAACGGCACGACGCTCTCGAAGAAAGGCTCGTCCAAGAAGCCCGCCGGACTGAACCCGCATCACATGTAGCGCGGTTCTCTCCTCGCGATCATCGTCGGCGGGGGCGGTGATCGCGAGGGACGGGCGGTTAAGCGATCTTCCGGGGGATTTGTGTCTGCGAGCCGGCTGCGGTACACAGATCAGCGGAAGGAGTCCCATGACCAACGAATCCATCGGATCCTACGACCAGCCGAACGACTTCGACGCCCGGCAGCACGCGCTCGCGAGCCTCGGCGACCTCCTGAAGGGTCACCTCACGGTCGAGAAACTGAAGGGCTGGGCGTCGGAGAGCGTCGGAATCCGCAGCCCGTTCCTGCAGGATCGCGTGTTCGGAAAAATCCGGTGGAAGAAGTCGATCGGCCGCTCGCTCGGCCCGACGCTCTCCAGCGGATTTCGCGCGGAGAACTGGTTCCACTATCTCAACTGGGCGGTGGGACCGGACGGAGTTCCGGTGGACATCGGCAAGTGGGTGCAGGCCCCGGAGCCCACCTTCTGGGATATGCCGGACGACGAAGACTTCTTTCAGGTCGGTTACGGCTTCTGGGGAGTCCGGCCGTGGGTCAACGCGCTCCTGCTCGATTTTGCCCATCATCAGCCGTGGGACTCGCCGCTCACCGCCCGCGTGCGCAGCAGCTACCGTTTGATCGTCCCGCAGGAGCAGGACTTCTACTTCGGCGCCGCCCAGTACGGCGTGCTCGCCGACGCGACACTCGAGGAGGTGCCGATCCGGAGGTTCTGAGGCCAGCCTGTCGCGCCGCGGCGTGACCCGCGTTCGCGCGCCGCGGGGTCAGTCGAGGAATTCTGTTTGGTACGCCGGAGTCTTTTGCGATTTCGACGTCAGTCCTCCGCCCATTGAGTCCGTCCGGCGGGCTTGGAAAGCGGGGTACCTTGAATTCAGGGCTTTCAGTGTCGACATCCCTCGTTTTGATTCCGGGACACGGAGGCGTCGCCCGAGGCTTGAGGCCCAGCGCTATGACGACCTGAAGGACTCGCGCCGCGGTGACGTTCCCTCTCCCGTCATATAGTCGCGGCTCGCGCGAGCGACAATTTGACCCAAACGAAGCTCTCGAACCGCTACGAGATCGCCGGCGAGCTCGGCCGTGGCGGGATGGGTGTCGTCTACCGCGCCAGGGACCCCCTTCTGAACCGCGAGGTCGCGGTCAAGCTGATCTCCTCGCAGGACCTGGCGCCCGAGAGCGAGGGCCGGTTCCAGCGGGAAGCCCAGATCGTCGCCCAGATGGACCATCCGGCCATCGTGCCGATCTATGACTTCGGAAGCGACGACGGCTCGCTCTTCTTCGTCATGCCGCTCGTCGCCGGCACGACCCTGGCGCGCATGATCCGGGACCAGTCGCTGCGTCTGGGCGATGTGGTCGACATCGGCATCCAAGTCGCCGACGCCCTCGACTACAGCCACGCCCGGGGCGTCGTCCACCGGGACATCAAGCCGGCGAACATCATGGTCACGCGCGAGGAGGGGTCGACCGTCCGTGTGCGCGTCATGGACTTCGGCCTGGCTCGCGCGGACACGGAGTCGCGCCTGACCAAGACCGGGACGCTGATCGGCACGATGGCCTACCTCTCACCGGAGCAGGTCTCCTCGCGCGCTTTCGACGCGCGGTCGGACATCTACGCGCTCGGCACGGTCCTGTACGAATGCCTCGTCGGCGATCCTCCCTTCACCGGCGAGCTGCAATCGATCCTCTACCGGATCGTCCATGAGAACCCGCAGCCGCCGCGCGCGCTGGGCGCCGAGATCCGCGAGGAGCTCCAGGACATCATCATGCGGTGCCTGGAAAAGGACCCCGGGAAGCGGCCGCAGAAGGCGGGCCAGATCTCCGAGGCGCTCCGGCGGCACAAGGCGAGCCTCGCGACGGAAGAGTTCCGGATGTCCATCGTCGCGAACCCGAGCCGGATGATCCAGAGGCCCGCCATGGCCGCGTTCATCGGCCGCGAGAAGGAATTCGCGGAGCTCCAGCGCCGCCTGAACGCGGCGATCTCGGGCGACAGCCAGTTCGCCGTCGTGGCGGGGGAGCCCGGCATCGGAAAGACGCGCCTGCTCGAGGAGCTGAAAACC
>JBBSGZ010000123.1:0-11204 GCA_038253555.1 Thermoanaerobaculia bacterium | reverse complement strand
GGCCTGCTTTTGTGAGCGAGCTCAATTTCGCCATCTGGGAAGAGCTCTCTCAACGCAAGATCGAGATCCCCAATCCGCAGCGCGACCTCCACATCAAAACCGCGGAGGGACTGTCGTTCCTGAGGGACGGCGGTATTTCGGAGCCCGACCTGGCGGAGCCTTCGGCACGGAATCTGCACTTTCGGGAAGCGGAAGGAGCACCCATGAACCGAGATGAACTGGATGGCAAGAAAGACAACCTGGCAGGAAGAGTCAAAGAGGCAGCGGGCACGCTGACTGGAAACAAAGAGCTCGAAACGGAAGGGGCGAATCAGCGCGCGGGCGGCGCTGTCGAAGAGGGACTCGGCAGGGCACGCCGCAAGGTTGGCGAAGCTCTCGAGGATCTGGGCGACAACATCAAGCGCTGAGCGATTTCCCCGTCTGATCCCTTTTGATGGACAGTGCGGCAGCGTCGAGGCCTTGTTGACGGCGCCCGCGCGCGGGAAACCGAGGAGCGGGGAGGCGGGCCCGGCGCACGCGCACGGCCCCCGTCTGCGCTAGCATGCCGCCCTCATGGCCAGCGCCAAACCTGTTCGCCGAAGCCTCACGGAGATCTCCGCATCCCGGACGCGTCCGCAGCAACGCTTCGAGGACGCGACGGCGGTCTACGGGATCCCCAACTGGGGAAAGGGTTTCTTTCACGTCTCTGACGAGGGAGAGCTGCTGGTCCGACCGACCCGGGAGCCTCATCGCGCCGTCGCCCTGAAGCAGATCGTGGACGAGGTCGCCCTGCGGGGAATCACGACCCCGATGGTGATCCGTTTTCCGCAGATCCTGTCCGAATCGGTGCGAAGCTTGAACGACGCATTCGCGAGGGCCATCGAGGAGTTCGAATACCGCAACGTGTTCCGCGGCGTCTTCCCCATCAAGGTCAACCAGAAACGGGTCGTTGTCCAGCAGATCATCGAGGCGGGCCGTCCCTACAACTACGGACTCGAGGCGGGCTCCAAGCCCGAGCTCCTCGCCGCCATCGCCGCGGACCTCGGACCCGAGTGCCTGATCACCTGCAACGGATACAAGGACGACCCTTTCATCGGCATGGCGTTGAACGCCGTGCGGATGAAGAAGAAAGTGGTGCTCATCCTGGAAAAGGTGTCGGAGCTGGACCGGATCCTGAGCGTGGCGAAGGCCCGCGGGGTGCGGCCGCTTCTCGGTATGCGTGCGAAACTCTACGCGCGCGGTTCGGGCAAGTGGGCAAAATCCGGAGGCGAAGCGGCGAAGTTCGGATTGACGACGCCCGAGATGCTCGAAGCTATAAAAATCCTGAAATCGAGGCGGATGCTCGACGCGATGGTGATGCTTCACTTTCACATCGGCTCACAGATTACGGACATCCGCAAGATCAAGAACGCCATCCGCGAAGCGGGACGGGTCTACGCGAAGCTGCGGGCGATGGGGGTCCCGATCCAGTACTTGAACCTCGGAGGTGGGCTCGGCGTCGACTATGACGGTTCGAAGACGGCCTTCGAGTCGTCGATGAACTACTCGACCCAGGAGTACGCGAACGACGTCGTCTACACGATCAAGCAGATCTGCGAAGAAGAACGGGTCCCGGTGCCCACGCTCGTGACGGAGTCCGGCCGGGCAGTCACCGCGTTCCACTCCGTCCTGATCGCGAATGTCCTCGACGTCGCCGACCGGATCGAGCAGGGCCGGAAGGTCCGCGTCACGGGCAACGACGCTCCCGTGATCCAGGAGCTCGCAGGGATCATGGCCACGACGAACGCCAAGAACCTGCGCGAGAGCTACCACGACGCGCAGCAGTACAAGGAAGAGCTCTTCACGCTCTTCAACCTCGGGCACCTCTCGCTCGAGGATCGCTCCAAGGGGGAAATCCTCTACTGGCAGATCTGCGAGCGGATCCACCGCGACTTGAAGACGCTCAAGGAAATCCCGGAGGAGTTCGAGGACATGGAGAAGATGCTCGCGGACACGTACGTCATGAACTTCTCGGTCTTCCAGTCTCTGCCGGACTCCTGGGCCATCGACCAGCTCTTCCCCATTCTTCCGATCCACCGGTTGAAAGAAAAACCGGTCGAGGTCGGGACCCTCGCCGACATCACGTGCGACTCGGACGGCAAGATCGACAAGTTCATCGACCTGCGCGACATCAAGGACACACTTCCGCTCCACACATTTCACAAGGACGAGCCGTATTACGTCGCGTTCTGCCTCATGGGCGCCTACCAGGACGTGCTGGGCGACCTCCACAACCTCTTCGGCGAGGCCCACGAGGTCTTAGTCACCGTGGACGAAGAGGGGCGCGGGAAGGTGGAGGACGTCCTCCCCGGGGAATCCTGCGAGCGCGTGCTCGAATACATGAACTACGACCGGACGGAGATCCTCGACTCCATCAACAAGCAGCTGCGCCGCGTCACGAACCGTCCCGTGAAAAAGGACGAGGTGCAGCGCATCTACAAGGAGTTCGAGGCCATGTTCCCGAGATACACCTATCTGGAAAGGTGAGAGGCCGGGCGCCGCGCCCCTCCCCTTCGACCGGCTCTCCGCCAGATGAGATTGCCCCGATGAGCCGCCGAAACATTTCCTCCGGCACACCCTGGGAGCCCCGCGTCGGCTACTCGCGCGCGGTGCGTGTCGGCAACGTGGTGCACGTCTCCGGAACGACAGCGACCGCTCCCGACGGGACGATCGTCGGGATCGGCGATCCTTACGCACAGACGGTGCAGGTTCTTGGAAACATTCAGGCCGCACTGGCGAGCTGCGGCGCACGACTCCGCGACGTCGTGCGCACGCGGATGTACGTGACCGACATCGCCGCCTGGGAAGAGATCGGGCGCGCGCACGGCCAGGTCTTCGGCGAGATCCGCCCGGCGACTTCGATGATCGAGGTATCACGGCTCATTTCTCCCGACATGCTCGTCGAGATCGAAGCGGAGGCCATCATCGAATGAGGCGTGGGGCGCCAGGGAACGCGATGCCGGCGGGAAACGCGCTGGCCCTCGGCCGCGGGAATTTCGTGCCCTCCTTGCTGAAGAACGAGATCTGTCCGCGGTTCAGTAGAGAAGGTGCCGCGCGCGCACCTTCGTGAACGCGGCCAGGTCGCTCTCCCATGAGGCGAGGATCCGTTCCGGCGGGTCTCCCGCCTCGATCCGATCGAGCGTCGACGCGCTGGCCACGAGCGCGCCGAGCTTCGCGCGGTCCCAGTCTCCGGGGAAGAGCCCGCGCAAAGCGCAAATCAACTCGATACCGACTGTCACCGACCGCAGCGCATCGCGGTCCACGAGGTCGATTCGGATCCCGCCGCACCTTTTACCCATATAGACGGACGCGGAGGGAGTGAAATGAATGGGCGTGAAGCGCACGCCGGGGATGCGCCGCGAGGCCAGGTACGCGGCCAGGCGTCCGGCGTCGATCCAGGGAGCGCCCACGACCTCGAACGGCGTGTCGGTGCCGCGCCCGACGGAGACGTTCGTCGGCTCAAGGAGTCCCACGCCGGGATACAGCGCGGCCGCCGTCAATGACCGCATGTTCGGCGAAGGGTTGATCCACTCGAGGCCCGTCTCGTCGTACCAGAGCGCCCGCGTCCAGCGGCGCATCCGAACGACTTCGAGATTCGCGCCGATCCGGTTCTCCGCGTTGAAAAGGCCGAGAAGCTCTCCGGGCGTCATGCCGTATCGCACCGGAATCCGGTGATACGCGGTGAAGGAGAGTTTCTCCCGGTCGGCCAATGGCCCCTCGACGACCGACCCTCCGATCGGGTCGGGACGGTCGAGGACGATCAGCGGGATCTTCGCCTTTGCCACTTCTTCGAGGAGATAGCCGCCCGTCGTCGTGTACGTGTAGAACCGCGACCCGACGTCCTGGATGTCGAGAACGAGCGCATCCAGGTCCGCGAGCTCCGAGGGCGCCGGGCGGCGCCGGTGCCCGTACAGGGACACCACGGGCAGCCCCGTCGCAGGGTCCTTCCCGTCGGCGACCGGCGCGTCCGCATCGGTCCGGAGCCCGTGCTCCGGCGAGAAGAGCCGGACGAGCGTGACGCCGGCCCGGCGCGCGGCGGAAGAAACGAGCACGTCGACGGTCGAACGCCCGTCCCGAGCGACGCCCGTCGCGTTGGTCACGAGACCGACGCGCTTTCCCGCGATCGCCCGGAAGCCCTCCTCCGCCAGAACGTCGATCCCGGTCATCACCGAACGGGCGGCCGCGGGGACCGTCGCCGCGAGCCGGTGCGACGCCCGCCGCGAGTCGGCCGGCATTGCGGCGGCCGCGATGCTCGCGACGATTCCGCGAATCCGGACGACATTGCCTTTGCCGTCCGGATGCACGCGGTTGGAGAGGAAGACGACGAACGTGCGCGAGGCGGGATCGATCCAGAGGCCCGTGCCCGTGAAGCCCGTGTGCCCGAAGGAGCCGCGCGGAAAGAGATCTCCGCGGTTGTTTGAAAACGCCGTATCGAGGTCGAAGCCGAGGGCGCGGACATCCCCGTCGCCGTAAAACCGAGGGCGCGTCAGCGCATCCACGCCGAGCGGCGAAAGGACCCGTACCCCGCCGAGGGCGCCGCCGGAGAGGATCATCCGGCAGAATTTCGCGAGGTCGTCGGCCGTCGAGAAGACGCCCGCGTGGCCGGCGACGCCTCCGACCGCGTACGCACGCGGGTCGTGGACTTCACCTCGCATCCACCGGCCCTCCCTCTGCTCGGTCGGGGCAATCCGGGAGGACGGGACGCCGGTCCCGCCGGCGGCTTCCCGGATGGGTCGGAATTCCGTTTCCTTCATCCCGAGCGGCCGGAAAATCCGCTCCGCGGCGAACGCGTCGAGACCCTTCCCGGAGACGCGTCTCACGATCTCGCCCAGGACCTCGTAGCCGACGTCCGAATACACGAACTCAGAGCCGGGACGCGCTCGGAGCGGCTCTCGATACTTCCGGGCGAAAATCTCTTCGGGGGTGCCCGAGTAGAGCTCGATCGGGTCGTCGGGAGCAAAACCCGCGCGATGCGTGAGCAGCTGCTCGACCGTCACTTTCGACCGCTCGCCTCCGCCCGCCGAAAACTCCGGGATGTACCGGGTCACCGGATCGCCCAGCCGGATCTTTCCTTCTTCGACCAGGATCAGGATGGACGGCGCCGTGGCCACGCACTTCGTGAGAGAGGCGATGTCAAACACCGTGTCGGCCGTCATCGTCTCCCGGACGGGCTGTACGGCGCGGTCCCCGAAGGCCTTTCGATACGCGACCCGGCCACCGCGATCGACCAGCACGACCGCTCCCGGAATTTCGTGCGCCGCGATCGCCTCGGAAACGGCGGCGTCGATGCGGGCCAGTCCCGCGGGCGCGGCCGGGTGTCGCGCGACGGCGGCGGCCGAGAGCAGAAGGGCGGCGATCACGCCTTTTCCCGAGCGATCCCCACGACGAGAAGCGTCCCCGAGAGGGCCAGGAGGGCCCCGAAGATCGCGGCCTGCCGGGGCAGGTGAAATATCACGCCGCCCGTCGCAAACATGATCGAGTAGACGGCGGTGATGCCGAGAAGCCAGAAGCCGAAGCTCCGTCCGATCTCGCCCGGTGGCGGCTCGATTCCCGTCGCGCGGGCGATCGGCGCCCACCCGTTTCCCGAGGGACGCACCTTCCGATAGAACGCCTCGAGCGTCTCGCGCGGTTCGGGGCGCGTCGCGAAGGTCACGGTGAGCCACACGGCGGTCGTCACGATCGTGGTCAGGATCAGATTCAACGCGAACCCTTCGGGCCGCGCGGGGTCGAGCGCCGGGATCCTCGAGCCCGCAAGCCGCAGTCCCATTGAGGTCACGAGCGCGGCGCCCATCGCGGACACTTCCGACCAGGCGTTGATGCGCCACCAGTACCAGCGCAGGATGTACACCAGTCCGGTGCCGGCGCCGAGGGTGAGCAGCAGCTCCCAGACCTTGCTGATCTGGTCCATGAAGATGGTGACGACGATCGACAGGATCAGGGTAAAGAAAGTCGCGATGCGGGAGGCGAGCACGTAGTGGCGCTCGGACGCCTCCTTCCGAATGAAGCGCCGGTAGAGATCGTTCATCAGGTAGCTCGAGCCCCAGTTCATCTGCGTCGCCTGTGTGGACGTGTAGGCAGCGGCGAAGGAGGCGAGCATCAGGCCGCGGAGCCCGACAGGGAGAAAGTCCACCATCATGTGGACGTAGTTCAGGCCGGGGTCCTCCGCACCCGCCGCATTTCGAACGGACCCGCCGTAGATCGCGAGCGAGCACAGGGCCGTCACGACCCACGGCCAGCTGCGGAGCGCGTAGTGCGCGATGTTGAAGAAGAGCGCCGCCGATCGGCTGTTCCACTCGTCCTTGCAGGCGAGCATGTTCTGAGCGACGTATCCCCCGCCGCCCGGCTCGGCTCCCGGGTACCAGGACGCCCACCAGTTCAGTGCCAGAAGGCCGGCCAGCGAGATGACCGGAAGCGCCCACGACGGGTGGCCGCCGGCCGGCCAGATCGACAGGATCGCGTCGGCCGAGCCGAAGGTCGTGCCGGGGGGCGAGCCCGAAGGGTGCGCCGATCCGACGCGCGACTTCAGCGCCTCGATGCCTCCGACCGCGCCGACCGAGACGACCGCCAGGACGATCGCGCCGCCCATCTCGAAAAGGTACTGCACCCCGTGGTTCGCGGCGACGCCCCAGTACCCCGACACCACCGTATACGCGAACGTCAGCAGCAGGCAGACGGAAAGCGCCGGCCATCGGGAGATGCCGAGCGTGCCGGCGATCACCTTGGACATGCCGAGGTTGACCCAGCCCATGACCAGCATGTTGACGAGAAGGCCCATGTACCCCGCCCGGAATCCGCGCAGAAACGCGGCCGGTTTCCCCGAGTACCGGAGCTCCGTGAGCTCGACGTCGGTGATCACCGCGGCGCGCCGCCACAGCCGCGCGAAGAAGAAGACCGTGAGCATCCCGGACGGCAGCATCGACCACCAGAGCCAGTTGCCGGCCACGCCGTTCTTCGCGACCATCTCCGTGACGGCGAGCGGGGTGTCGGCGGAAAACGTCGTCGCGACCATCGCCGTTCCCGCCAGCCACCAGGGCATGGATCGGTTCGACAGGAAGTAGTCGAGCATCGAGCGCTTCGCCTTGCGCGCAAAGAAGAGGCCGAGCGCGAGCACGAGGGCGAAGTACCCGATCAGGATCGCAAAATCGATCGGCGCCAGTTTCATCGCGCGGCCTCCGCTTTCTGGATTCCCGCCCCGCGCGCCGCGATCCCCGGGATCGAGACCGGCAGCCTCCCGGTGATCGGCGCCTCGCCGAAGAGCGCGCGCGCCGCCGCCGTCTGCTCGTCGGACTGGCTTCCCCAGGCGATCAGCGCGGTCCGCGCGCTCGGCATCTCCCTCAGGACATACGGGCTGCCAAAGACGGCGACGACGACGCGAGCCGTTCCGGCCAGAAGCCTCGAAACGACCGCCGCCCCCGCGGGCGGCATGGCGATCGAACCCTTCCCGCTCTGGAAGCGCACGAAGAGGGACAGGAGGACCTGATCGGCCGCCGCGGCCCCCGCCAGGGCCGCCTCGATGTCCCGATCCGTCGACAAGGCGTCGATCAGAAAAGCGGTGGGAGGAGCGGAGAGGCGCGTGCGCAGCTGTCCGGTCAGTTCGTCGGCAAGGCGGGGAATGTCGCTGACGACGATGTGAGCGAGGCGCCGCTCGCGGCGCAGGGGAAAAGCCCCGGGGTCTTCCCGAACCAGCGTGATAGAGCGCCTTGCGATCTCCTGCGCGAGAGCGCGGTGCTCCGGCCGGTCCACCATCTTGAAGATCGATTCCGGCGTCGCGTTTCCGGTCTTGATTCGCCTCTTGGCGGCGAGGACGTGAGCGACCGCGTCCTCCAGCCGCGCGCGGGGAATGCGCCCGCTCTCGACCGCCCGCCGGACCCCGGCCACGGCGGCATCGAGATCGGGAGACTTCATGACCTGGTCGGCGCCGGCGAGGATCGCGCGAACCGCTGATTCCCCGGAGTCGAAGTGGTCGGTGATGCCGCCCATGTCGACCGCGTCCGTGACCACGAGACCCTCGAACCCGAGCTTTCGTCGCAGGAGTCCCGTCGTGATGGATTCCGAAAGGCTCGCGGGCATCGTCGCGTTGCGCGTGGCTTCGGCGGGATCCGTCGTGTACGGATTGACTGAGGGGCCCTCCGCGCGCACCGCCGCCAGGGTGGGATCGAGGCTCGGCACGGAGAGATGCGCGGTCATGACCGAGGCGACGCCCGCGGCGATCGCGGCCCGGAACGGCACGAGCTCCACCGCGTCCAGCCGTGCGGGAGAGGCTGCCAGGATCGGAAGCGACCGGTGCGAGTCCGTACGAGTGTCTCCGTGCCCCGGAAAATGCTTCGCGGTGGCGAGAACGCCCTCCGACTGCAGACCCCGCACGAATGAGGCGACGAAGCGGCCAACCTCTTCCGGGGCCTCTCCGAAGCTCCGGACGTTGATCACCGGATTGTCTGGGTTCACGTTCACGTCGGCGACCGGAGCATAGATCTGGTTGAGACCGATCTCGCGCGCCTCGCGGGCGATGATTCGTCCCTCACGCTCCGCCAGAGTGGGATCTCCGGTGGCCCCGAGCGCCATCGGCCACGGCCAGTACGTCGTGTCGTGGAAGCGCATCCCGAGACCCGCCTCGAGATCGGCGGCGAGGAGCAGGGGCGTGCGCGCGAGAGACTGCAGCCGGGCGTTCAAGAACGCGGCTTCCAGCACGTCCGAGTAGAGAAACCACATCACGCCGCCCACGTGGTTGTCCCGGACCTGATGGACGAGCGCGAGGTACTCCGGTGACGCCTCGTTCATGAAGCGCGCGGTGGACGCATAGACGAAAAGCTGCCCGATCTTCTCGTCGAGAGTCGAAGGCCCTGCGGGGGCGACGCTGGCGCACGATCCGGAAAAGAGGAGGAGAGCTGCGAGCAGAGCGCAGGGAAAGAGGCGGAGAGGGCTCCCCGATCTGTGTCGCGGCACGGGCGGAGAGTCTAACGTCCCGGGAAAGAAGGGCGAAGGGCGAAGGGAAGAATGAAGGGCGAAGGACGAGGAGAGAAGGTGACGGCGAACGGGGCCGCCCTGATTCCGGGTCGCCGCATTTCGGAGGCCCTGCCTCTCCTATCGAGCGATGGGCTCCGGCTCCGGGGTGACCGCCGCCTGGTCCTCTTCACCCGTGCGGATCCGGTACACCTTCTCGACGGGCAGCACGAAGATCTTCCCGTCGCCGACCTCTCCCGTCCGGGCGGCGCGCAGGATCGCGTCGATCGTGGGCTCCACGAAATGGTCCGACACCCCGATCTCGAGGCGGACCTTCTCGGACAGCTCCATCTTGACGGTGGTCCCGCGGTAGGTCTCGACGCGTTCGAGCTCTCCGCCGTGACCCTGCACGCGCTGGATCGTCAGCCCGCGGACCTCCACGCGGAAAAGGGACTCCAGGACGTCATTCAACCTCTCCGGACGAATGACGGCAACGACGAGCTTCAGGAGGCGCCTCGCAGGACCATCGCGGGCGACGCTGCGGGAGCCGCTGCCGTCTCATGCAGCACGAGGATCGCGCCCTCGCCGTGGCCATAGGCCTCTTCGCCGTGCTGCGCCACGTCCTGCCCGAGGCCCTGTTCGCGATCGGTCGCCGAGAGAGGCATCCAGAGAGACACCGCTTTCAGGATCGCCCACGTCATGGCCGCGGAAAACGCGACCGTGACGGCAACCGCCACGGCCTGGACTAAGAGTTGCCGCGGGTTTCCGAAGAAAAGCCCGTCCGCCGTGCCGTTCCACGTCTTCCGGGCGAGCATGCCGGTCAGGAGCGCACCGACGGTCCCGCCGACCCCGTGGGCCGCCAGGACGTCCAGGGAATCGTCCAGGCGCGTGCGCGCGCGCCAGAGAAGGGCGTAATAGCTCGGGATGGCCGCCGCTGCCCTCAGGCAGATCGCCGCCAGCGGACCCACGTAGCCGGCGGCGGGCGTGATCGCCACGAGCCCCACGACGATCGCGGTGGCGGCGCCGATGGCCGTCGCCTTTCCGCTGCGGCGCAGGTCGAGCAGCGTCCACACCGTCAGCGTGGCGATCGGCGCGAACAGCGTGTTTGTGAACGCGAGCGCGGCGGAGGGATTGGCCGCGAGCGCGCTTCCGGCGTTGAAGCCGAACCAGCCGAACCACAGCAGTCCCGCGCCGAGGAGCGTGAACGGGACATTGTGAGGCAGGATGGCCTGCCGCGCGTAGTCCTTGCGAGGCCCGAGAACCCAGGCGGCGACGACCGCCGCCGCCGCCGCATTCACGTGGACGACCGTGCCGCCCGCGAAGTCGAGCGCGCCGAGCCGCGCGAGCCACCCGCCGCCCCAGACCCAGTGCGCCAGAGGCGCATAAACGAGGAGACTCCACGCCGTGATGAAGATGAGGTACGGGGCAAAGCGCATCCGCTCGACGATCGCGCCCGAGATCAGGGCCGAGGTGATGATCGCGAACGTGCCCTGGTAGGAAAAGAAGAGAACGTGCGGGATGGTTCCGTGAGGCGCCAGATCGACGCCGCGGAGGAGCACCCGGCCGAGTCCGCCGGAAAAGGCGGCCTCGCCGTCGAACGCGAGCGAGTAACCGAGCAGCGCCCACGAGAGACCGACGAAACCGAGCGCCGCGAAGCTCATCATCATCGTATTGAGGGCGTTCTTGCTGCGGACGAGGCCGCCGTAGAAAAACGCGAGGGCGGGGGTCATCAGCAGGACCAGCGCCGTCGCTACGAGGATCCAGGCGGTATCCGCAGCGTTGATCAAGAAGATTGGAGGTTAGCAGGGAGGGGCCGTCGGTGTCAGCAGAAATTGTCTGATTGCACGGTAATCGGTGCACGTTAGCTCAAATGTGGGCCAATTTTAGTTAAGGTGTCGGCGCAATGTTGCAGAAGAGACGTAGTTTGACGAACATCAAGAGACCGGTCTCCTTGGCAGCCACCGAGCGAATCCTGAAGATCGGCGACGAATCCTTGCCGTGAAATCTCCCTCACCCCAACCCTCTCCCGCCAGGGGAGAGGGTGTAAAACCGCCGCAGGGATCCTTCCGCTCGCGACGTGGACGCCGGAGGTTACGCCGGTCCTTTCGCCCCCCCGATCGCAGCGGTCCCCATGAGGCCTCCGAGGCCCATCGTCTCGACTGCGGAGGAAGGCACGATGACCATCGAGCCCTTTTCCTTGATCGCCTCGTAGAGCATGTTCATGGCACGGAGGTGGAGGGCGACCG
>JBBSGZ010000122.1:0-11276 GCA_038253555.1 Thermoanaerobaculia bacterium | reverse complement strand
TTTTCGCGGTCGCGCGCAGCCCCGCCTCTCCCGGTGTCGGTGACCTCGAGCTGCAGGCGGCGCTGGCCCTCGGCGAGCGTCACGACGATCTCGCCCGAAGCTCCGCAGGCCTCGAGCGCGTTGTCGATGAGATTGATCAGCGCGCGCCGGATCTGCTCGGGGTCGACGCTGACGACCTCGCGGGAGAGGCGGCTCTCGACGCGGATCCTTATCCCCTCGCGCGCTCCTTCGAACAGCCTCACGGCCGAGAGCGCCAGAGCGGGGAGGTTCGTCGGCTCCGGCCGCATCTCCGGGAGGCGGGCAAACCGGGAGAACTCGTCGACGAGAGACTTCAAAAAATTCACTTCCTCGACGATGACGCGCGTCCCCCGGTCGATCGTGTCGGCGATGTCGGGCTCTCCCGCCTTCCACCTCTTGGCGATCCGCTCGGCGGACAGCCGGATCGGCGTTAAGGGATTCTTGATCTCGTGCGCGACCCTTCTCGCGACTTCGCTCCAGGCGGCGAGCTTCTGTTCGCGGGCGACGTGGGTCGTGTCCTCGATCGCGAGGACCCACCCCGGCCGTTCCCCGGCGGAAGGCGCGGCGAGCGGTCGCAGCGCGATCTCGAGGCGCCGTTCGCCCTCGGCCCCCGGGAGGGCGAGCTCCCGCGGCGACGCGGGCAGATCCCCCGCGTGGGCGGCTGCAAGCACCGCGACGAGGCCCGCGAGCTCGGGGCGCGCGCGCAGCTCGTCCATCGAGACGTCATCGCCGAGTCCGAGAAGGGACCGCGCCGCCGGATTGCAGACGGTGACGCGACCCTCCGAGTCGAAGGCCATGACCCCGGTCGTGACGGACTCGAGCACCGTCGCGAGAAGCCTCCGCTCGAGGTCGACGCGGCGGTTGGAACCCGAGAGCTCCTCGTTCGACCGGAGGAGCGCGTTGCGGGCATCCTCGAGGCCGGCCGCCATGCGGTTGAAGGACTCGACCAGGACCCCCAGCTCGTCCTCCGCACGGACCCCGACGCGCGCCGAGAGCTCCCCCGATTCCAGCCGCCGCGTAGACTCGGCCAGCGCCGCGATGGGAAGCGTGATGCGCCGCGCGAGGGTCAGGCCGATCCACGCGGACGCGAAGAGGATCGCGAGCGTGATGAGCAGAAAAGTGGAGATGTTGGCCGCCTTGATCGCGGGCTTCTGCACTTCCAGTTTCTTGTACTCCGACCACGCGGCGGCGATCGATTCCATCGCACGGGCTTCCGCGGGCGGGACCAGCGCGCCCGCGACCCACGTGAGCGCCCCCGACGAACGCGCGGCGCGATACCGGTGAGAGCCGTCTCGAAGGACCTCGATCCTCGTATCCTCGCCCGCGGCGGCCGCCCGGCGGAGCGCCTCGGCGGCGAGCGGGGGGATCTCCCCCGCGGCCCCCTGGACCACGGAGATGCGCTCCGTTCCGCGATACGCCTCGACCGAGTCCAGCAGGTGTTCGCGCCGGAAGGTCTCGAGGACCGCCGGGCCGGGGGAGCCCGCCCCGAACGCCTGCGCCGCGATGCGCGCGTCCCCGAGGGTCTGATCCGTGAGCCGGCGCTCCGCCATGTCTTCGACCGCCCGGGCGTTGCCGACGACCTCGCGCACGGGAGTCGAAAACCACCGGTCGATCGAACGCTGCAGAAGCCCGGTCGCCGTCACGAAGAGGAGCCCGATCGGGATTGCCGTCAGGCCCAGATACGTGACGAGGAGCTTCGTCTTGAACTGGGAGCCCAGGGTCCGCCGGCGGCGCTCGAGCCAGGTCTTCAAGATCGTGCGGCCGAGCACGAAGAGGACCGCGGCGATCAGCGTGATGTTGATGTACGACAGGACGAAGAGGAGGAGTCCGCGCGTCACCGCGGCCGGATCGTCCGCGCGCTGCTGAAGCAACGAGACCGAAGTCCACACCACGAGCACCGCCAGGACGAGCCCCACGATGAGCTTGTTGTCCTTGCGGCGGCGCTGCAGCTCCGAGAGAAGGCTCATGGCGAAATGCGAACGTCGAAGCGGTTCGACGGCCTCCACGGCGTCCGCGCATCGACGGGGATGATCGTGAAAAGATACCCGGAGTCGAACACCGCGCGGACCTCCACATAGAGGTTGCGGTGCGGCTCGGGTTGGCCGACCCGGAAGACGAGCAGGTTGTCGCGCGAGACGAGCCGCCGGAGAACTTCGGCAAAGTCGCGGGTGGACGAGCGGGCCAGGGGCTTTCCGTCGAGCGTTTCGGCGGCCACGTATTCGCGCGTTACCGGGTCGAACGTGACGGCGACGCGGTACCGACGCGCGTCAATCCGGTCGTCCCAGAGCCAGTTCGCATTGTGCCGGTAAAGGCGGACGTCGTAACGGATCGCCGTTTCGAGCCCCGTTTCGATCTTGCTCGCGAGCTCGGGATTCAGCGCCCCCTCGAGGCTGAACCGCAGGAAGACGTCGGGACCCCGCGCCTCGGCGTGGACCGACCCCATCCGTGGCTTGACGGCCTCCTGGGCGATGCCGGGTGCCGCGGCCAGCGCGGCGGCGATCAACCCGACGAAGACGCGAAAAGGCGGGAGCACGGCTCAGATTGTAACGAGCCATCAGGACTGTCGTCCGGCCGGGAGGAGGAGACGGCCCGTGGAAGCCCCGGGAGCGGGAGGATCCGGGGACGGGAAGGGCTCGGATTCCGAAACGTTTTCCGCCCAGCGCCCAGCGCCCAGCGCCCAGCGCCCGCACTATTCGTTGACCGTTCGCTCCTTGCGCATCTCGGCTTCGGATTCGAGAGCGGGCGCCGTCCGGGCGAACTCTAAGGCGCGCGCGAATTCAATGTGCAGGGCGTGGCCCGCTTTCCGCGCGAAGATGCGTCCGGCGAGCGGCGCGCCCAGAAGGGCGAGGTCGCCGACGAGGTCGAGGATTTTGTGGCGGACGAACTCGTCCCGGAAGCGCAGAGGACCGGACGCAATGCCGCTCTCGTCGAGCACGACCGCATTGTGCAGGTTGCCGCCGCGCGCGAGCCCCCGGGCCCGAAGCGCCTCGACTTCCCGGGCGAAGCCGAAGGTGCGGGCCGGCGCGATCCTCGCGGAGTACTCCTCGGGCCGGATGGCGACGGTGAGCTCCTGCCGGCCCACGGCCGGATGCGGAAAGTCGATCTCGTAGCTGATCGTGAGGCCGGAGCCGTCCGGAACGTATCGGACACTGCGGTCGCCGCGCGAGACCTCGACTTCCCGATCGAGGCGGATCGGCTGGACGCGGTCGCCCTGGCGCTCGAACCCCGCCGCGTGAAAGAGGCGGACAAACGGCAGGGCGGAACCGTCGAGGATCGGGATCTCGGGACCATCTACCTCGATGCGGCAGTTATCGAGGCCTTCGCCGGCGGCGGCGGAGAGGACGTGCTCGACCGTTCCGATCGACACACCGCCGTGGGAAAGCGTCGTCGCGTAGTCGAACAGGCTTGCCGACGAGAGGCGCGCGGGAATCGGGGAGTCGGGATGGTCCGTCCGCACGAAGACCAGGCCGTGGCCCGGCGCCGCGGGGCGGAAAAGGGCTCGAACGGGGTGGCCGGAATGGAGCCCGACGCCTTCGATCGAGACGGTCGTTTTGAGTGTGGTCTGGGATCGCAAGCAGTTCGTTCCGTCGTCCGACATCGCAGCATCGGTGCCAGGTTTGCCCCTGCGCCGGAAATATTCGTAAGCGACAGCCCCTTCGATACTTGGCGGCTGCGGCCGCGACGCCCCCCGCGGCATGCTGTGGTTGCAGCGCCACAGAGTTGTGGCGCGCGCGCCACCATTCGGGAGCCGGATTTCGATCCGGTACACTCGGAGAAATGCCCCCTCAGCGCCTGGAAGAGGTCGTCGCGGCCGTTCTCGCGGAGTCCCGCGCCTCCCTGCGCGTCGCGCGCGCGCGGTGTTATGCGATGGGCCCGGCGGGAGACTTCCGGCTCGCCGGCTCCTTCGGGTACGTGTCCCGTTTCGGGCCCGAAGATTTTCTCGAGGCCTCGCATCCCCTGGTCGAATGGGTGCAGAGGCATCGCCGACCGGCGTACGCCAACTCCCCGCGGGAGGCCGGCCGCCTTGCCGGGTCCATGGAGCGCGAGCAGTACGCGAGGATGCTGGCGGCGCCGGCCTACGTCGGCTCCCGGATGGTCGCCATCGTGGAGCTGCAGGACAAGCTCGAGGGCGCGTTCTTTGCCGCGGAAGATCTGAGAGCGGCGGAAGAGCTCGCCTCCCGCGTGGCGGCCGTCCTCGAATCGTTCGACGGACGCTCCATCGCCGCGCCCGAACCGATGGCGCAGGAAGATGCGGACGCGTTGTATCGGCCCGGGGAGGGGGGCCGCTCCCGGCAGGAGTTCCCGGCTCCGCCGGCCCTCTTCTCCGCGGGACCGGAGTGGGAAGACGGGCCGGCGGAGCTCCCGGTGCCGCCCGCCATCGCCGCCTCGTCCCGGCCCCGCCCCCCGTCGCCCTCGAGCCGTTCGGTCTCGCGGGAGGAGCTCGTCTTCCGCGGATTCTGGAGCTCGCTTCTTCTCGCGCCCGACATCGACGCGGTCGCGTTCTCCATCTGGACGCGCGATTCCGTGCACATCCAGATCGGCGCGCGGCGCGCTCTTTCGGAAGACGCGCGGATTGCACTGGTCGAAAATCTGGGCCCGGTCGTCGCCTCGGCGGCGCCGGACCTGCGCCCCGCTCAACAGAAACGATTTTCGACCGAGTTTCCCGTCGGGCGCGGAACGGGAGAGATCCAGAGTTTCGCCGGGATCCAGACGTCGGTGATCTCCTCGGGGGTGCGCACGGTCCTCGTCAGCCTCCTTTTCTCCCACCCCCCCGACGAAGGGGCGGAGGAGGCCCTGAAAGAGGTCCACCGCGGAATCCGGGCGGCCGTCCTCCAGTCCGCGTCCGGCGAGCGCTACCGCCAGTCGTACCGCAGTCTTGTGAAGGCGCTCCTCGAGCCCGGAGTTCGCGCCTACCCGCAGCTGAAGGCGCACTCGTACGCGGTCGGGGCCCTCTGTCGCAAGTTCGGCGGGGCGCTCCGGCTTCCCGCGGAAGGGGTCGAGCAGCTCACGGTCGCCGGTCTCCTGCACGACATCGGCCTGCGCGAGGTCGACGTTCCGTACGAGCGGCTGGCGGGGAGGCGTCCGCTGGACCTCCAGGAAGTCTCGCTCGTGCGGCGGCACGCGGTGATCGGAGCCGACATCCTGGAGAAGATCGAATTTCCCTATCCCGTCGCCCCCCTCGTCCGCCATCACCACGAGCGGTATGACGGCGCGGGCTATCCGGACGGCCTCTCCGGAGACCGGATCCCGTTTGGCTCGCGGGTCCTCGCGATCGCCGAAGCGTACGACGCCATGACCGCCGCCCACTCGTATCGCTCCCCGATCAGCGAGGAGGCCGCGCTCGACATACTGACCGCGAAGGGAGGGACGCAGTTCGACCCCGAGCTCGCCCGGCGCTTCTGCGAACTCCTCCGGAGTCCGGCGGGACGCGCGTACCGCAACGACCCGCCGGACACTCTCCGATGAGGGGCGGAGGCCGGGGGCGCCCGGAATCCGCGAAGGAGAAGGAAAAAAAGACCTCGCCCATTGCGTCGAATCGCAAGGCCTTTCACGAGTATTTCGTCGAGGACCGAATGGAGGCGGGGATCGCGCTCCTCGGCTCCGAGGTGAAGTCTCTGCGGGAAGGGCGGGCGCAGCTGAAGGATTCCTACGTTCATTTCCGCGACGGCGAGGCGTACCTCGTCGGAGCGCACATCTCGCCCTACGGGTCCGCATCCTGGACGAACCACGCCCCGGAGCGCGACCGCAAACTGCTGCTTCACAAGCGCGAGCTCACGAAATGGGCGTCCGCCGTTGCCACGTCCGGGGTCACGTGCGTCCCGCTGTCCCTGTACTTCAAGGGCTCCCGTGCGAAAGCCGAGATCGCGCTCGTCAAAGGCAAGAAGCTGCACGACAAACGCGACGCGATCCGCGACCGCGAGCTGAAACGCGAGGCGGACCGGTCGATGCGGAACCGGTAGGAAGACCCGGCCGCGCCCCTGAGACGGCTCCGCCGGGAATTGAGTCAGAATTCGAACGCGTGACGCCTGAGTTCGTTCTGCGCGAGTACGCCTCCGCCGATTTCGAGGCCATCGTCGCGCTCGACAAGGAGTGCTTCGATCCCGGAATTGCCTATCCGCCCCGCGAAATGCGGCGGCTGATCTCCCTTGCGACGCGAGAGGCCGTGATCGCGGAGTTTGAGACGGGGATGATCGGCTTCTGCCTCGGTTACAGGGCGCCCGCGCGCGTCGGCCGGATCATCACGCTCGACGTCCGGGCGGATCATCGAAGGGGTGGCGTCGGAAAAGCTCTTCTGGAAGAAACGATCGCGCGTCTGTCGGATGCCGGCGCCCGCGAAACGTTTCTGGAAGTCGATCTGCGCAACACGTCCGCCCTGGCTTTCTACGAGCGGCTGGGCTTCCGGAGGCGGCGCACGATCCCGGGCTACTACGGTCCGGACCGGCCCGGACTCGAAATGTCGAGGGAGAACGTCTCCCCCCGCTGAGCGTTGAGAGTCAACGGCCGGCTGCCGCCCGGGTGCGCCTCAGACCCGGGGTTTCTACGAGTTTTTCGGGCTGACTTTGAGGCGGGCGGGACGGCCGCATCGGACGGCGGCCTGCCGCCCGGGTGCGCCTCAGAACCCCGGCGGTTTCAACGAGTTTTTCGGGCTGACTTTGAGGCGGGCGGGACGGCCGCATCGGACGGCGGCCTGCCGCCCGGATCCGCGCGGTGTGCGCGCTCCTCTCTTCCTTTTTCCCGCAGAGGTCTGCCGGTTCTCCTCGAGCAGCTCGAGAAACCGGGCGGGGGCGACCGGGCGGCTCACGAGATAGCCCTGCATCTCATCGCACCGCTGGTCCCTGAGGAACGCGAGCTGGGGCTCTGTCTCGACGCCCTCGGCGACGACAGTCAGCTCCAGGCTGTGCGCCATGGCGATGATCGCGGACGCGATGGCCGCATCGTCCGGGTTGGTTGTCACGTCGCGCACGAACGACTGGTCGATTTTCAGGCGATCGATCGGGAATCGCTTCAGGTAGTTCAGGGACGAGTAGCCCGTTCCGAAGTCGTCCATCGAGATCTGGACTCCGAGGTTCTTCAGGTCCCAGAGGGTGCTGATCGAAACCTCGGCGTTCTGCATCGCGTTGGACTCGGTGATTTCGAGGTCCAGAAACTCGGGCGCGAGGTCGGCGGCCTCGAGGGCGGACCGCACCTGCGAGACCAGGTCCGCCTGCTGAAATTGCCGCGCGGAAAGGTTGACCGCGACGGCGAGCCGGGGATGCCCCAGCCGCTGCCAGTCGCGCATCTGCGCGCAGGCCGTCCTGAGCACCCATTCCCCGATCGGAACGATCAGTCCGGAGATTTCCGCGAGCGGAATGAACTCGCCCGGGGCGAGCAGCCCCATGTCGGGATGCTCCCAGCGGATGAGGGCTTCCGCGCCCCGGATCCGGTTCGTCGCGAGGTCGACGAGCGGCTGGTACTGCAGAACCAGCTCTTCGTTCTGAATCGCCTGGCGCAGGCGGCTTTCGAGTGAGAGACGCTCGAGTGCGCGGGAGTTCATCGACGGCGTGTAGAGCTGAAAGTTGTCGCGGCCCTGTTCCTTGGCCCGGTACATCGCCGTATCCGCATTCCGCACGAGCGTTTCCGCCGTCTCGCCATCGGAGGGATAAATCGCCACGCCGATAGACGTCGTCAGGAACAGTTCCCTCCCGTCGATGACGAAGGGCATCCGCAGCACCCCGAGGATCTTTCTCGCGATCGTCGCCGCGTGCTCGTCGTCGGCCATTCCCGGAACGAGAACCGTGAACTCATCCCCGCCGAGCCGCGCCACCGTGTCTCCTTCGCGCACGCACCTCCCGAGACGTTCTGCGACGCCGCGGAGAAGCTCGTCTCCGATCGAGTGTCCGAGCGAGTCGTTGATCACCTTGAAACGGTCCAGATCGAGGAACAGCGTCGCGAGGCGGTCGTCCGAGCGCTGCGCATTCAGCACGGCCATCCGGAGACGATCCTGGAAGAGCAGGCGGTTGGGAAGGCCGGTCAGCGCGTCGTGGAACGCGAGGTGCTTGACCTGCTCTTCGGCGCGCTTGCGCTCGGTGATGTCGATCACCGTGCCCTCGATCATTTCGGGCTTGCCGTCGAGCCCTTCGATGACGCTCCCGTTCTCGAGGACCCAGACGAGCGTCCCGTCCTTGCGGCGCAGGCACGATTCGTAATTCGAAAGCGAGTGTCGCTCCCGGAGGCGTCCGATCGCCGCCTCCCGGTCTTCGGAACTCCGGTAGAAATCCCACGCGGGCTGCCCGAGCACCTCCTCGCGGCTGCCGTAGCCGAACATGCGCGCGAAAGAATCGTTGCAGTCCAGGATTCGGCCCTCGAGCGTGGTCCGGTACACGCCTGCCAGGTTCCGCTCGAACAGCGTGCGGTATCGCCTCTCCGAGGCTCGCAGGGCGTCTTCGGCTCTCTTGCGGTCGCTGACGTCGCGGAAGCTCCACACTCGTCCCACCGGCGTGCCGCCGACCCGCTGTGGCCGCGAAAGGCGCTCGAACACGCGGCCGTCGCGGAACTCGACCACGTCCTGGCTCTCGGCCTCGGGCGTCACCGCCAGGCGGTCGATCAGAGCGAAAAACTTCGCGGGGTCCTTCAGCTCGCCCGCCACGGCCGCCAGAGCGAGACGATGATCGCTTCCCTCGAGGGAGGAATCGGGGAGGCGCCACATGTCCAGAAACTTCTGGTTGAGCGTCAGGATCCGCTCCTCTTCGTCCACGACGAGCAGCCCGTCCGCCGTGGCCTCGAGGGTCGCGCGGACCAGCGAAAGCGACGCCTCGCGGTCTTCTTCGGCGCGCTTGCGCTCCGTGATCTCGACGAGCGTCCCCTCGATGATCAGCGTTCCGGGCTTCGGACCGTCGACGAGGCTCTCGCTCTCGAGCACCCAGACGGCGCTGCCGTCCCGGCGGCGCATCTTCCGCTCCCGGTTCGTGATCGTTCGCTTCTCGCCGAGGGAACGGAGGGACTCCGTCCGGTCTTCCGGCCTGAGGTAAAAGCTGAGCGCCGAGATAGCCAGCACTTCTTCCGCCGATTCGTAGCCGAAGATCCGGGCAAAAGAGATGTTGCAGTCGAGCACCTGGCCGTCGAGAGTCGTCCGATAGACGCCAGCCAGGTTGCGCTCGAAGAGCTGGCGGTGTCGCGCCTCCGAATCGCGGACCAGCGTCTCGGCTTCGCGGCGTTCGCTGACGTCGCGCGCGATCACCGTCAGGAGACGCCGACCCTCCCGACGAGATTCGCCGAACGAGATCTCGAGCGGGACCTCCCGTCCGTCCGCGTGTCTTCCGGAGAGCGCGAGCGCTTCGCCGGGCGCGGTCGTCTTCCAGGTCGCGGGGCCCGCGGGTCCCCCGCAGGGGTGACTCGGGAGCAGCATCGAGAGCGGTTCTCCGATGAGAGCTGAGATCGGATGCCCGAAGATTGGTTCGGCCGCGCGATTGACGTACAGGATCCGCCCGTCGTCGCTCACCGTCAAGATCGCGTCCGACGCGGTCTCGGCGAGACTCCGGAATCGATTTTCGCTCTCGCGCAGCGCTTTTCTCGCGAGCCGCCGTTCCCGTCGAATCTGCGCCTCTCGAAGTTCCCGGTCGACGGTGGGGCAGAGCCGGGCGATCGCATCGTGAGAGATGCAGTTGTGTGCTCCCGCCTTCATCGCCCGGACCGCCGTCTCCTCTCCGATTTTTCTCGAGACGATGAGAAATGGAACGTCCACGTCGAGCTCTCTGAGGATCGAGAGAGCGGCGAGAGCCCCGAATGCCGGAAGCTCGAAGCCCGAGATCACGAGCTCGAACCGCTCCCGCGCGATGGCGGCTTCCATCTCTTCGGCCGTCGAGACCCGCACGACGGCAACCCCGTACCCGCCCCGCCTCAGCTCTTCGAGCGTCCGCTCCGCGTCTGCCGCGGAGTCCTCCACCATCAAGACTTTCAAGGCGGGCATTTTGTTTATTTCGGGAGCAGAAATTATACGCCGGGACCGTCGCCTTACGTCGCTTCCGCTCACTGCGTTCGCTCCCGCTCCCGCCCCGAGAGGCTCCTCCCTCCCTCTGGTCGGGAGACTCCTCTCGGGACGAGCTTAGACACCATAGTGCTTGTGGCGCAGCTCTGCTCCCGCCCCGCGCGCCGGGGGAGAGGGCTGGGGTGAGGGGCGGGACTTAACAGGAAGGCGACGCCGAGAATGAAACGTGGCTTACGGCGTCCCCGCGCTCGGGGGAGGGTGGGGGTGAGGGGACCCGCAGGCAGGTGCTGCGCTTCCGGGCAGACGGCGGATGACCCCCTCCATCTCCCCGCTGCGGCGCGAATCTCCGTTCCCAAACCCGTCAAGAAGAGAAGTCAGCTGCCCTTCGCCTGTTTCAGGACCTCCAGCATGACGGTCGTGACGCCGTTCAAGATGAACTGGACGCCGATCACGGTCGTCACCAGCCCCATGATCTTGGCGACGACGCGCTGCCCGGTCGGGCCGATGCGCTCGACGATGGCGGGGGCGGCGAAGAGGATCAGGAGCGTGATCAGGATGCTTCCCGTGAGCGCGACCGCGAGCGCGAGCCGGTGAGAGGCGTCGGGAGCCTGCCCCACGAGGACCATCATGGCGGAGATCGCCCCCGGGACCGCGATGACCGGAATTCCGAGCGGCACGACTGACGGATCGAGTTTCTCCGCGTCGTCGGCCGAGATCTTCTTTCTGTCGGGGTCCTGCATCTCCCGGAGCGACATCGTCGTGAAGAGCACGCCCCCCGCGATCTGGAAGGCCGGCACCGTGATCTGAAAGAAGGAAAAAATCGCCCCCCCGGCCGCCGCGAACACGGCGAGCACGGCCGCGGCGGCAAGGCATGCGCGCACGGCGGCCCGCCGCTGGTCCGCGGGCGTCCCCGCCGTCAGGGCGACGAAGATGGGCGCCGCGGAGATCGGGTTGATCACGGAGAAAAGCGACGAGAACGCCAGAAGCGCGAATTGAGCCGCCGCGGGAGAAAACACGATGCCGAAACGGTATCAGGGCGGGCCGCGTGTTTCAGGCGTCAATTTTGCGGACTTTGAATCAGGCGGTACGGCCGCATCGACGGCGGCCTGCCGCCTGGAGCCGCGGGCCTCGTCGTGCCACGTTCTCGTGTTCCGAGCAAGACGGACTGCTTTTGAATCAGGCGGAACGGCCGCATCGGACGGCGGCCTGCCGCCTGGAGCCGCGGGCCTCGTCGTGCCACGTTCTCGTGTTCCGAGCAAGACGGACTGCTTTTGAATCAGGCGGAACGGCCGCA
>JBBSGZ010000121.1:0-11308 GCA_038253555.1 Thermoanaerobaculia bacterium | reverse complement strand
CTCGACCAGTCGAAAACGCGGATCCAAAGACGCAATCCGGTGGCTCACTTCTGACCTTCCACTCCAACAACTCAACTCATGAACCGGCAGCATCACGTCGCACACACCCAAAAGGGCATTTCTTCAGCAGCCTGCTAGCGGACTCGATCGCTTTCCGCCACCGTCTGAAGCGTCGTCTTCCATGAATCCGTCTCCTCGTCCAGATGCGAGGCGACGTGTCTTCAACCTGAACCGAATTGACCCGGATCACGTTTGTGGAGACGCGAAGCCTGCGACGGATTTCGCCTCCCTCGCTTAACGTCACAGGCTCGCCGGTTTCGTAGTCAGGGTCCCGATAAGCGGTGACCGAGGTGCCCGACGCCGACGTACCTGTCACGTAGATAGTCTTGACTTCGATCGGAACCCTGTGAGGATTCTTGACCAGAACTGATACGCCGAGCGGCTGAGAAGGATCAAGATGAGGCTCTTCGAATCGAGCTTCGATCGTCAGCTTCCGAACAGTGTAAGACCAATTCCAGACGAAGGTCGAAATCGAGACGATGAGCGAAGCTCCGCCGAGGGCGCGAGCGAAGTTGTCCGGTTCAGCCACGAGCGGACGACTGAGTGATCACAGGCTACAGGCTACAGGCTACGGACCACAGGTAACAGATCGCAGGCTACAGGTCGCTTCGGTGGGACGAATGTGGGACACAAGTCGAAAACCTAAGAGTCCCAAACGCCCCTAACTGCTTTGCAATGAATGGCGGCCCCAACGGGATTCGAACCCGTGCGTCGGCCTCCGTGGGGCTCGGGGGGCCACACGGCCCCCCGCCCGGGGAGGTCAGCCGTGTCCGACACGGCGCAGGAGCGCGCGGCAGAGAGAATGGTGATGGCGGCCCCAACGGGATTCGAACCCGTGCGTCGGCCTTGAAAGAGCCGTGTCCTAACCCCTAGACGATGGGGCCGCAAGGAAGCGAAGCAAGATAGCACGACGGGGCCGGATGGCGCTCTCCGCTAATCCTTTTCCGGGCGGATCGCCAGCACGATGAGCCGCTTCGGGCCATGCACTCCGTACGCGAGGGTCTGCTCGATGTCCGCCGTCTTGCTCGGACCCGAGATCAGCAGCGCGTTCGAAGGCATTCCGGAGGCCCACCCCTCCGACCGGATCGCTTCCCAGAACGTGTTGTAGATGGTCCGGGTGTCGAGAAGCGCGATGTGCACGGGCGGGACGAGCGAGAGAAGGCGCGGCTCCGCGGAAGTCGGCCAGACGATCAGCCCGCCCGTCTCCGCGATGCCTCCGCGCGTCGTCGTGAACCCGGCGTCCACGTCCTCGAACAGCGCACGTCTGGCGTCCCCCGTCTCGATGGGTCGGTCGTATCGCACGAGCCGCGGTCCCTCCCCGGACGGCCTGGCCGCCTCGAGTCTCGCGGCGGCGGGCGTGCCTGGGCCGTAGAGCAACGACGAGAGCTGTTCGGCGGCGAGGAAATCGAAGACGGCGCGCGGCCACGCGTCCTCCGTCGTCTCCACGAACTCCGCCCGCACCGCCTCCATCAGGAAGCGCAGGCGCGGATATCGCGCGGCAGGGGGCCACTGTTTTCCGGCGAGGACGTCGAAGTTCGAAACGGGCGCGGGACCCGGACAGGCCTCCTCCAGCCGGCGCAGGATGCGCTCCCTGGCGGCGTCACTCATCGGCCACCCCTCCGCGTCGGGCGAGCTCATGGAGCGTGCGCGAAGCCGGACGCGGAGTGGACCGGGCGCTCGTCCAGGCGGCGAGGACCGGCAGGCGGGCGGGCACGAAGCGCCGCAGCCGCGTCGCCGCGAACCCGAGCAGCCGGTACAGCGCGGGCCGGCGATGCGCGCGCTCCCACAGCCACCAGGCAAAGGACTCGGATCGCCCGGCGCCGGTGCCCGCGCCGCGCACGGTCGAATCGGCGGCTGGTTCGGAGGCCTCGCGTCTCAGTCGGACGATCAGCTCCGGAATCGGTATCCCGACCGGGCAGACGTCGCCGCACGCGCCGCAGAGGCTCGACGCCTCGAGGAGGTCGTGGCGGGCGCCGACACCCTCCGTCTGCGGCGTCAGGATTTTTCCGATGGGCCCCGGATACGTCGCCTCGTAGGCGTGCCCGCCCACTCGCGTGTACACGGGACAGTGATTCATGCACGCTCCGCAGCGGATGCACCGCAGAGTCGAGGAGAGTTCCGGGTCCTGCGCGATTCGCGACCGGCCGTTGTCGAGGATTACGAGGTAGACCGCGAGCGGGCCATCCTTCTCTCCCCCGCTTCGAGGTCGCGTGATCATGTTGAAATAGGTCGTGATGCTCTGGCCGGTCGCGGACCGGCTCAGGAGACTGTAGAGAGGCGGGACGTCCTCCAGGTTCTCTACGACTTTCTCGAGGCCCATCAGCGCAATGTGCACCGGCGGGACGTGCGTCGACATCCGCCCGTTCCCCTCGTTCTCCACGAGACAGAGGGTGCCGGTCTCCGCGACGGCGAAGTTGACCCCGGAAATCCCCGCGTCCGCTTCGAAGAACTTCTTTCGCAGCACCCGGCGGGCGATCCCGGTGAGCTCGTCGATGTCTTCCGTGTAACGCGCCCCGCGGATTTTTTCCCCCATGAGTCGCGCGATCTGCTGCCGGTTCTTGTGGATCGCCGGCATGATGATGTGCGACGGTGTCTCGCCGTCCAGCTGGATGATGTATTCGCCGAGGTCCGACTCGAGCGATTCGATTCCGTGCTCTTCCAGAAACTCGTTCAAGTGCATCTCCTCGGACACCATGGACTTGCCCTTGACGACGCGCGTCGCGCCGTGGGACCGGAGGATCTCGAGCACGATCCCGTTCGCCTCTTCCGTGGTCTCGGCCCACCGCACCTGGATCCCGTTCTCCGCGCAGCGGCCTTCTAGGCGGTCGAGAAGGAACGGAAGCTTCGCGAGCGCCCGCGCGCGGATCGAAGCACCGAGGTTGCGGAGGTCGCGCCACTCGACGGGGTCGGCAAACTGCGCCGCGCGCTTGGACATGAGGCCGTCCATCGCCCGTCGGAAGTTGGCGCGCAGGCCTGGATCCTTCAGGGCCGCCGCCGCCGCGGAGCGAAAATGGTGAGGCCGCTCAGCGTGCACGCGTGCGCTCCCAGAGAAACTCCGCGATGTGGAGGGGCCGGACGCGGTGACCGGTCGCTTCGAGCCGGCCGGCGATGTTCAGGAGGCAACCGCCGTCCCCCGAGAGGAGTGTCGGCGCGCCGGTCGCGACGACGTCGGCCGCCTTGTCTTCGACCATCGCCGCCGAGATTTCGGGGTGCCGCACCGCAAACGTGCCGCCGAAACCGCAGCATTCGCTTTCCCGCGAAAGAGGGACGACCTCGACCTGCGCGAGTTGCGCGAGCAGGGCGGCCGGCTCCTCGACGACCCCCATTTCCCGCAGCGCGTGACAGGACGGGTGCCACGTGACCCGCGCCGGCGCCCCCAGGTCGACGAGGCGCACCCGCAGGACGTGAACCAGGAATGACGTCAGTTCTTGGATGCGCCCCGCAAACTCCTCGGCCTGCGGCAGGAAAGAATCCCCCTCAAACAGCGACGGGTAGTGGCGCTTCATCATCCCCGCGCACGAACCCGAGGGCACGACGATCGGATACGGCTTCGAGAAGCGCTCGATCTGCGCCCTCGCGACCGCCCGAGCCTCCGAGGCGAACCCGGAGTTATATGCGGGCTGACCGCAGCAGGTCTGGTCCTGCGGGAAAACGACGCGGACCCCCTCCCGATCGAGAAGCCGGATCCCGGCGAGACCCGCCTCCGGATAAAAGAGATCCACGAGACACGTTCCGTAGTAGTAGACGGCGGACGGTTTGCCTTCGATCGGAGTTTTGGGGGCCGCCATCTGACCGGATGATGGCGCAGGAACGCTCTCCCCGGCCGGAAAATCACGTTGGTGTTCCGTGCGCCCCGTCTCCAGCGACCCGAAATCAGCGGCCCGTGAACGCGCTCGTGTCCGCAATGCTGGCGAGCTGGCCGGCGGTGTTCCGATAGGTTCGTTCCGCGCCGGTGTACGTGTCGCGCACCGTCAGTGTGAACTCCAGGTTCGTGAGCGATCCCGCGAAGACCCAATAGAAGCCGTTGACGGCCCGGCCGTCCACGATCTTCAACAACAGCTCGACGTTGTTCGGCGAGAAGAACCAGTAGTACCCGGCGTTCGGCGTCAACGCGACGGGAGTCGCCGCTCCCGACGCCTCTCCGGAATTCCAGTCCAGACGGGCGCGAAAGCGGCCGTCCAGGCAGAGCTCGGGTCCCGGGGGCAGACGCCGACCGCGATGCGGAGGACGCGGCCGTTCGCACCGACCCAGATGTTCCCGTCCGGGCCCGACGTGACCGTCACCGCCGCCGTTCCCACGGGAAGGGAAAATTGCTGCAGAACCGGCTCGTGAAAGAAATCACCGGGGACGATTCGGAGGAGTCCGATGGAGGTGCCGGCCCAGAGCGCGCCGTCCGCAGCCTTGCCGATCCCGTAGCTGTATGTGCCGGCCGGCAATTCGAGCTCCTGAACGAATCCACCGGCCGTGATGCTTCCGATCCGCGAAGAGCCGAGCTCCGTGAACCACACCCGGCCGTCGGGCCCCAGGGCGACCCCCCAGGGGCGACTCTTCGGATCCGCGAGCCGGAACTCGGTGACGTTGCCGACAGAATCGATGCGGCCGATCTGGCCGGCGCCGTATTCGGAGAACCAGAGCGCTCCGTCCGCGCCGCGGCAGATCCGCACCGGAACGGCTCCCGGGGTGGGAACGGCAAACCGCGTAATCTGACCCGCGGGCGTGATGCGGCCGACCGCGCCCGCGGCGTCGGTGAACCAGACGTTCCCGTCGAAACCGAGCGCCACGTCCTGGGGAGCGCTGCGGTCCGCCTGAACCGGAAAAAGCGTCGTCACTCCCAGCCGCGTGATCCGCGCCATCTGTCCGAACGTCGTGCTCCCATTGCCCGCCGCGGCGTACCAGAGATTCCCGTCGGACCCCGCGACGATGCCTCCCGGCGACGCCGCCGCGAGCGGGAACTCGACGACGGCGCCGGCCGAGTCGAGCGAGCCCACGCTGCCCGGCTTCGCGGGGCCGAGGACCTGGCCATCCATCGCCGTGTACCAGACCTTTCCATCGAAGGGCCCGGGAGCGAGCCCTCGGACCTCCCCGCCCGTCACGGGGAACGAGGTGATCGCGAGCGTAGGCTGCTCCCGCGACGGGAGGATTTCGAGCCGCAGTTCCACTTCGAGAAAAGCGCCGGAGGTGGTGACCGCGCGGAGAGCCCGCGGCCCGCCCGAGGGAAAAACCACGTCGAAACCCCAGACTCCCCGATCCGCCGGAACGAAGGTGTGAGATCCGGGCAGCCCGGCGACCGGGGGCGTTGACGAGATGGCGATGGTGTCCGCGAAGAGGACATCCGGGATGTGGGCGGTCGCGGCGACGAGATAAAACCGATGGGGCTCGCCCGCCCGCCGGAGAGGAGACGGCGGCGGAAGAGCCGGGCAGATCGAGAACTGACAGGGGTCATCCGTCAGCAGCAGCTCGGTTGCGGCCCGGACCGAGGGAGGGACGCCGAGGCTCAGCATCGCCAAAAGCACCGCCGCCCGTCTTCCTGTCATGCGCGCTGAAAACAGGACGCAGGATCGCCGGCAACGCTGATCGCCAGCGGGGAGGACCAGGGATGCCAGGGCACCCATGCGGACTTTCATGGAGGTCTTCTTTCGGAGATTCTTTCACAGGGCGCGATCGCGTCCGGAACGCGTTCGACGGGCGGTCCGAAGGACGGCGGCCGCTAGAACGCGGCGGTGTCCGCCACGCTCGAGAGCTGTCCGCTCGGATTCGTATAAACGCGGACCGCGCCGGTGACGACATCGGTGACCGTCAGCGTGTACTCCACGTTCGAGAGCGCCCCGTAAAAGACCCAGAACTTCCCGTTGAAGCCGCGTCCGTCGACGACTTTCACGACCAGCTCGATGTTGTTCGACGAGAAGAACCAGAAGTAGCCCGTGTCGCCGGTCAGGGCGACCGAAGACGCGAGGCCCGCCGCGTTCTGCGTCGGCACGCGCCAGAACACCTGCGCCCGGAATCGTCCGCCGTTCAAGCAGAGTGTCGACTCGCCGGGGACACAGGCTGTCGGGGTGTACGCGGTAAACGTGAAGGCCCGGGAAAGAGTTCCGACTCCGCCCCCGGAGGTTACCGACACGTCGACTTCGCCGGGAGTGTGCGAGGGTGTTCTCGCCGAGAGCAGGCTCGGTCCGAGGACGACCACGTCCGTCGCCGGGACGCCGCCGAACGTGACGGTGGCGCCTTCCTGAAATCCGCTGCCGGTGACGAGCACCGAGGTTCCTCCCGGCGAGGGGCCCTCTCCGGCGCTGACGCCCGTCACGCGGGGCGAGGACGCCGAAACCGAAAGCGGCCTGATCGAGAGCGCGAACGTTCCGAGGCTCGTGGCGTCGAAACCGGTCGCCTGGATCCGGAGGGTCTGGCCCGTCCGGCCGGTCACCGTGACCAGCGATGCCTGCGCCCCGCAGCCGGAGGACGTCGGCGCGTCGTCGTTGCACCCTCCCGCGACGGCGGTGTACGGGCCGCAGGCCGCGCCGGTAAAAACGGAAAGGACCGTGTCGGGACCGTTGCCGCAGGTCGAGATCTCGTAATTGCCGTCGGCCGGTGGCGTGAATTCGAACCAGAGCGAGGAAAACTTCGAGGTGGACGAGCACGAGGGCGCGGGATCGGTCGGCTCCACTGTCGCGCTCTCGGTGCTGACGAGGATCGCGTAGGGGAACGGTCCGTTTGCGGGGAGGACGATCGGCGTGGCGCAGGCGTCCCCGCTGTCCGTCACGGAGACGAGAACGATGCTCGTGGCGAGAGCGCCCCGGGAATCGCGCGCGGACAGCGCCACGGGGAAGGTCCCCGCGCGCCGGAACGTGTGTGCCACCGTGGCTCCCGCGGCGGGCAGGGGGACCGTCTCGGAGGTGTCGGGGAAGAACCAGGAGCCGACGGCGACGTCGCCCGGGTCGGGATCCGAAACCGTCCCCGAGAAGGCGATCGATCCCCCGCGCGCGACCATGACGGGGGAAGCCGGAGCGATGACGTTCGCGACCGGCGCGTTGTTGCCCGTCGGCGGGACCTGCAGTTCCCAGACGCCCCGCCCGTGCGTGGCGACGCGCAGCATGGAGCCGTCGTCCAGCACCTGGAGGTCGTGCACCGAGGAGCTCGGGAGTCCCGTGCCGAAGCGCGTCCACGTGGCGCCGCGATCGGCGGAGCGATACACGCCCACGTCCATTCCGACGAATACGACGCTGGCATCGGTCGGATCGACCCGAATCACCTGAGACGGAAATGCGGGCAGGCCGGACGCGCTCGGCGCCCAGGTGAGCCCCCCGTCCAGGCTTCGATACACGCTCGGAAGCGTCTGTGCGGAGAACGTGGCGTAAGCGATGCCCGCGTTCGTCGGGTCGATCTCGAGGTTCGTCACCACGCGGTCCGGCACGCCCGTCGCGGGGGTCCAGGTCTGCCCGCCGTCGCCGGAACGGTAAATGCCGTGCTCTTTCCCGATCAGGAGCAGCAGCGGGTCCGTGCGGGAGAGCGCGACCGAGGTCACCGTCGTGCTCTTCGACCAGGCCGAACCGTCCGTGGTCGTCGTGGGCAGCGGAACCCAGACGTCGCCGCCGTCGCGCGACCGCCAGAGACGGTACGACGCGGTGTAAATCGTCTGAGAGGCCCGCGGATCGAAGTGCAGCACCGTCAGGAAAGGCGTCTTTTCGCCGGCGTCGTAGGGAGGGCTGACGATCTGGATCGCGGGCGCCGTCGGGTCTCCCGCGTTCCGCGTTCGAAAAATCTGCCCCTGCTGGATGCTCACCCAGGCAAGGGATTGGGAGAGCGGATGAATGGCGCATTCGAAACCGTCCGCTCCCATGACGGAACGCCAGCTCGTGCTCCCCGCGTCGGTGCGCTGGCTGGTGCCGTTATCCTGCGCTCCCGCGAGGATGCGGTTGCGGTTGACCGGGTCGATCGCGAGCGCGTAAAACTGGCGCGTCACGAGCCCGCTGTTCCGGTCGTCGGAGGAGGTTCCGTTGTCGGTGCTCGTCCAGACTCCGCCGTCATTCGCGATCCAGAGCGTCGAGCCCTGATACCTCAAGTCGTGCACGTCGACGTGAGTGCCGTTCTCGAGCGCAGAGCTGAAGTTGCTCCCCCCGTCGGTCGAGCGGAGATACCGGGTCCCGCCCGCGATCACCGTGTTCGCATCCGTCGGCGAGACCACGATCGTGTTGTTGTACCAGGACTGATCGGCCAGGTACCGCGGATTCCGGGAGCTCACGGAGGGAAGGTCGGTCCAGGTCGCGCCTCCGTCCACCGTCTTGTAGATGTGCGAGACGATCGTCCCCGTGGGAGGCTTGATCGAGCGGGCGGCGTACAGAACGGACGTGTTCGAGGGTGAGAGCGCGAGCGACAGGCGCTCGTAGGTCGCGTCGGCGGGCGCCGCGCTCGGCAGTCCGGAGCTTCGATCGGTCCACGTCGCCCCGCCGTCCGCGGACTTCAACACCTTCGACGTCGAGATGGTACAGCCCCCTGCGGGGCACCACGTTGCCGCAAACAGGTTGCGCGGGTCGGTCGGGTCCCGCACGATCTCGGTGACGTCGCCGTAGGTGGTCGGGGAAATGACGGTCGTCCAGTTCGCCCCTCCGTCCGTCGAGCGCAGGGCCCCGCGGCTCGTCCCGACGAGGAGCTCACTCGGATTGGTTGGATGCACGTTGATGCGGTAGAAACGCGAGGCGAGCACGGATGCGGGCAGTATCCATGTGGCGCCGCCGTCCGTGGATTTCAGAAGCCCGATCCCGGGGATGAAGTCGATCGCGTAGCTGGCCTCCCCCGTCCCCAGATACACGACGTTCGCATCCGAGGGCGCATAGGCGACCGCGCCGACGGAAAGATCGTTCAGCCCGTCGGTGAGCGGGATCCAGCTCGCCCCGCTGTCCGTGGTCTTCCAGACACCGCCGCCCGCCGCTCCTGCGAGAACCGTCCCGGAGTCCGTCGGGTGCGGGGCAATGGCGGTCATCCGCCCGGCCCCGTTCGTCGGGCCGAGGGATACCCAGCTCGATCCGCCGACGGAAAGGGTCGAGCGGCCGCCGCGCCGGCGTTCCTCGTCGCGAAATCGGGAGTACTCGGCGGCGACCTTTTCCCGCCGGCGCTCAGGGTCGATCCGGCCCGCTTCGCCGTGCCTCTTCAGGTAGAGGAGAGCGCGCTCCCGAATCTGTTCCGGGCCGTCCTCGTTTTCCAGCTCCCTCGTCGAATCGGCGCGCTCGGCCGCCCCCGTCGGGCGCGCCGCCGGCCTGTGGTCCGCGCGAAGAGAGATCGGCCCGCTCGAAAGAAGCAGGATCGAGAGGGCGACGAAGCGCCGCGGGAGGGATCGAAGAGAGGTCGTCCGCGGATTCTAGCCGGAACGCCTCCTTTCTGTTCATTGTTTCGCCGGAAAAGGCGCGGGACGGGCGGGATATCGATACCCGGCCCCTGGAGGGCGGAGGGACGGACCCATAAAACCAGACAGGGGCGGCCTTATCCGCCCCTGTCTGACAGGTTCACATCTTTTTCATTTCGCCGACGTGGACCCAGGTCGCCCACATCTTGCCATCCTGTTCCGCGCCCTTGTAGTGGACGAGGGCGCCTTCCTTCAGCTCGCCGCCCTCGACCTTGGTTGAGTCATTCCAATAGATCGAGGATTCCTTGCCGGCGGAGTCCTTGACCATCATCATCTTCCCGGCCATGTCGATTTTGGAGATGGTGCCTTCCATGGCGCCGCCCATTTTCCCTTTGTCCGCCATCTTCTCGTTCCCGGCGACCGCAACGACCGCCAGACACAGAACCGCCACCAGCGAGAGTGCAAAAACCTTCTTCATTCATCCTCCTCTGCCGTCGGACGCCGGATCGCGCCGCGGACTTTCAGACGGCCGTCTACAGAGCGCCCGCCGGGCCTACAATACCCGAGCCGCTCCCGGACTGCTTCCGGGCGTTTCGCGCCGGGGCCGCACTCACGGCGCGATGGCCGCGATATCCCCGAAAACCGTCGCGCCGCGCACCGAACCTCGGACGCGCGGGGTCTCCGGGTTTCGCCGCTCCGGATCCCGTGGCCGGGAGATGATCTCGCCCTCCCTCAGGACGCTTCGGGAAAGCTCTTGCGAACCTGCCGCGACGGGGTTTGACACCCCGGTCCGCCAACCGGATAATCCCCCTCGGCCGCACTTTGCCGAACACCCTCAAGACAATCCTGGTCGGGAAGGCCCGCGATCCTCTGGATCCGCAGATCTTCCACCACGTGACGCTCGTGGCGTTTCTCGCCTGGGTCGGGCTCGGCGCCGACGGTCTCTCCTCTTCCGCGTACGGGCCCGAGGAGGCGTTCAAGGCGCTCGGATCTCATGCCTACCTCGCCGTCCTGCTCGCGGCGATGATCGCCGGCACCGTCCTCATCATCTCCGCGTGCTACAGCAAGGTCATCGAGCTTTTCCCGGGCGGGGGCGGCGGATACCTCGTCGCGACAAAACTCCTGGGGCCGCGGTTCGGGGTGGTTTCGGGGTGCGCGCTGATCGTGGATTACGTGCTGACGATCTCGACCTCGGCCGCTTCGGGCGTCGATCAGATCTTCAGCTTTCTCCCGGAGCACCTGCACCACTTTCAGTTCGGGTCGAAGCTGGCCATCCTCGCCCTCCTCGTGCTGTTGAACCTGCGGGGGATCAAGGAGAGCGTGACGATCCTGGTTCCCATCTTTCTGCTCTTCATCGCCACCCACTTCCTCATGATCACGGCGGCGCTCGCTCAGCACTTCTTCGCGCTGCCGACCGTGTTCTCGGGGGCCGTTCGGGAGGCAAAAAACACTTCGGTCTCCCTCGGGTTCCTCCCGATGTTCCTGATCATCCTGCGCGCGTACTCGCTCGGGGGCGGCGCGTACACGGGGATCGAGGCGGTCTCGAACGGCGTGCAGATCCTCCGGGAGCCCAAGGTGCCGAACGCCAAGCGGACCATGCTCTACATGGCGGTTTCTCTCGCCTTCACCGCCAGCGGGATCATCCTTGCGTATCTTTTGACCGGCTCCCGGCCGCATCCCACGAAGGTAATGAACGCCGTCCTGGCGGACCGGGTCTTCGGCGCCTGGACGGTCGGCGGGTTTTCGATCGGGCCGATCCTGGTCATCGTCACCCTGGTTTCCGCGGGGTGCCTCCTTTTCGTAGCGGCGCAGACGGGCTTCCTCGACGGGCCGCGGATCCTGGCGAACATGGCGACGGATTCCTGGGCGCCCCGGAGATTCGCGCAGCTCTCCGACCGGCTCGTCACCAACAACGGG
>JBBSGZ010000120.1:0-11309 GCA_038253555.1 Thermoanaerobaculia bacterium | reverse complement strand
TACGGAGTTCCCAGTATCTGTTCCGGATAAACGTCCGCGGAGCCGCGAACTCCCCGAACAACACCCGCGATCTCATTCGCTTTTTTCTCGAGGGTGGCGAGGTCCGGACCGAAAATCTTGACGCCGACCTGCGTCGGAATTCCCGTCGCCAGCATATCGATCCGATTGCGAATCGGCTGCTGCCAGATCGTCGTGACGCCCGGCAATTGTGACCGGGTTGTCATCTGGGTCATCAGCTCGTCCTTGCTCAGGCCTTTGCGCCACTCGTTGCGCGGTTTCAGTTCGACGAGGGTTTCGTACATATTGATCGGGGCTGGATCGAGCGGGCTTTCCGCGCGGCCGACCTTCCCGACCACCGAGGCAACCTCCGGAAACGTTCGAAGCACGGCGTTCTGCTTCTTCATGATCTCGACCGCCTCGGTCAGGGAGACGGCGTTCGAAGTAACCGGCATGAACATCAACGTCCCTTCGTCGAGCGGCGGCATGAACTCCTTCCCGATGCCTCCCGTCACGTGCGCGTCCAGCCATGCCGCCCCGTTCTCGAGGCGATCCGACATCTTCCTGGCCGCGCCGGAGCCCGCGGCCGCGAAGACGCCGGCCGGGATTTTCAGGGGAGCGAGCAGGACACCCGCGCCGGCGACGAGGACGAGGCTCACGAGAAAAAATGCGACGGCGATCGACAGGGTCCGCCTCTTGTGGTCAAGGGCGGCGGCTAAGACCGGCTCGTAGATCCGCCGAGCGACCCGCATGACGGGGTTGTCTTCCTCCCGGTGAACTTTGCCGCGTATGAGAAAGACGGCCAGAACCGGAACCAGCGTGATCGAGAGGAGCGTTGCGCCGAACATCGCGAACGTTTTCGTGAAGGCGAGTGGATGGAAGAGCTTGCCTTCCTCACCCGTCAACGAGAAGACCGGCAGGAACGCCAGGATGATGATGACCATCGAGAAGACGATCGGACGGCCAATCTGTTTCGCAGCCGCCCGGACGATCTCCAGCAGAGGGCGCTTTCCGCCGTCGGATTCGACGTGCCGAAAAACGTTTTCCGTAATCACGATTCCTGCGTCCACAAGGACCCCGATCGCGATCGCGATCCCCCCGAGGGACATGATGTTGGAGGTGATTCCGAAGACCCGCATCAGGATGAAGGACGTCAGGATTGCCAGCGGGAGCGGAAGAGTCACGATCAGAATCGAGCGGAAGTGCATCAGGAAAATGAGGTGGGCCAGGGTGACGAGCGCGATCTCTTCGAAGAGCGCCCTCTTCAATGTTCCGACCGCATGCTGAATCAGTCCGGATCGGTCGTAGAAGGGGACAATCCGCACTCCCGGGGGCAGCCCTTTCGAGAGCTCTGAGATTTTTTCCTTGATCCGCGCGATGATCTCGGGCGTGCTCTCGCCGTAACGCATGACGACGACTCCGCCGACGACCTCGCGTCCGTTTTTCTCCAGCGCGCCGCGGCGGAACTCGGGGCCCAGTTGTACCGAGCCGAGATTGGAAACGTAGACGGGCGTCCCCGCCCGGGATGTCACGACGATTTTCTCGACATCCGCGACATCGCGGATCAGTCCCATGCCGCGCACGACGTATTCGATCCCCCCCTGCTGGATCGTCTTGCCGCCGACGTTGTTGTTGCTCATCTGGACGGCGCTGATGACGTCGCGGATCGAGACATTGAAGGCGGTCAGCTTGTTGGGGTCGAGGTCTATCTGATACTGCCGGACGAAGCCCCCGATCGAGGCGACCTCGGCCACGCCGGGCACCGCGTTCAATTGATAGCGCACGAACCAGTCCTGGATCGACCGCAGCGTTCCCAGATCCTGACCCTGGCCTTCCAGGGTGTACCAGAAGATCTGCCCCACGGCGGACGCGTCGGGTCCGAGGATCGGCGTCACTCCCTTGGGCAGAAGCGATGCGATCAGATTCATTCGTTCCAGGATCCGTGTTCTCGCGAAGTACAGATCGGTCCCGTCCTGGAAAATGACGTTGATCATCGAGAACCCGAACGCGGACGAAGAGCGGACCGCCTTGATGCCGGCGAGCCCTTGAAGGTTGACCACCATTGGGTATGTCACCTGGTCCTCGACCTCCTGCGGCGAACGCCCAGGCCAGTCCGCGAAGACGATGATCTGAGTCTCGGAGATGTCCGGGATCGCGTCGATCGGATTCGTTCGAACGGTGTAGATCCCCACGGCGACGAGCAGGATCGCCAATCCGAGAATCAGAAATCGGTTCTTCAGTGAAAAGTCGATCAGTCTCGAAATCATCGCGGGCTCCCCGGAGGCGGCTGCGCTTTGACGTCCTTCGCGCCACTCCACTGCACCGAAGCCCCCCCGGAGAGCTGCGCCTGAGAGTCCAGAAAGAAATTCGCGGAAGAGACGACCCTTTCACCTTCAGACAACCCCTCGAGGATCTCGACCCGGTCTTTCGCGGTAGACCCGACTTTTACGTCGCGGGCAGAAAAGGTCCCCGGGGCCGTCTCGACATAGGCGACCTGCCGCGCGCCGGTATCGATGACGGCGCTCCGGGGCACCGACACCCGCCGGCCGAGCGGGATCTTGAGCATTGCGTCGGCGAACATCCCCGGCTTCAATTCGCCGCCCGAGTTCGGAAGCACGATGCGGACGCGCGCCGTGCGGGTCTGTGGATCGAGCACGGGCTCGATGAATGCGGTGCGGCCGGCGAACGACCGGCCTGGATAGGCTTTCACCGCCGCGACGGCGGGCTGGCCGACGCGAAGGCTCGCCAGGTCGGACTCGTACGCTTGCGCGACGAGCCAGACCTCGGACAGGTCGGCGATCAGGTACAGGTCCGTGCCTTCCTGCACGTACTGCCCCGCGATGACGTTCTTTTGCAGAACGGTGCCCGAAACCGGTGATGGAAAAGACACCGCCAGATCCGGATGGCGCGTCTTTTCGAGCTCGCGGATCTGGCTCGCTGTGATTCCCCAGAGTCGCATCCGGTCGCGAGCCGCGGAGACAAGCGATTCCGCGCCTCCCGAGAGTTCCGAGCCACCCCCGGCCAGCCGCTGACGGTTTTCGAGCGCCAGCAGATACTCGCGCTGCGTTGCGACCAGCTCGGGGCTGTAGAGGTCGTAGAGGGGAGCGCCCCGACGGACGGCTTCGCCCGTGTAATTCGCAAAGAGCCGTTCGACCCGCCCCGGGACTCGGGCGGCCACGTGAACGAGCTTCGTTTCGTCCGCCTGGATGGCTCCGACGGCGCGGATCTCGTGCAGGAGCTCCCCGCTCATGACGGGCACGGTGGCAATCCCCGCGGCGCGGATCGCATCCGGTCCGAGCGTGACGCTCCCTCCCGACGGTGCCGCAGCCGCGGTTGCGCCGGGAGCCGCTGCCTCCTCGGCATACTTCGGGAGGAGCTGCATGTCCATGAAGGGAGACTTGCCCGGCTTGTCAAAATGGGACCCGGGGGCCATCGGGTCGTACCAGTAGAGGACCTTGCGGCTGGCGGACGCCGGACCCGGAGCCGCGCCAGGCGACGCCGCACCCGCCGGTGGCGCGCCCGCCACGGCCGGAGCGACCTCATCTGCGTAAACAGGGGACAGCGGCATCCCGCAGTCGGGTGCGGTCCCGGGCTTGTCGGACTTGTACTTCGGGTGCATCGTGTCGACGTAATAGAGGATTCGGCGTCCCGATGCGTCGCGGGACCCGGCGTTCTTCCGGCAACCGATTTCGATTGAGGCCCCGAGAACGACACCGAGTACTACAACAAGGAGCGTTTTACTTCTCGACATGGAAGTCTCCTTTGTCGGGCGTTCCCGCGATCAACGCAAGCCCCGACGCCTTCTGAACCGCGGCGATGGAGCGCCCGATCCCGGCGGATCGGGCGGCGGCCTCGCTCTGATAGTTGCTCAAATCGATCGCCGCTCGGGCGAAGGTCAGGAAGTCCACCTGGCCAACGGCGTAAGCTTCTCGAGCGGCGCGAAGGTTGATCTCCGCCTGCGGAAGAATCGCTTTCTGGTAGAGCGCCGCCTGCTCCCGATTTTTCTCGAGATCGGCCAATGCGGTTGCGACTTCCTGGCGCAGCGTATTGCGAGCCGCTTCGAGGTTGGCTCGCGCGGCGGAGGTCAAGGCCTCTGTCTCGGCTCTCCTCTCGTCGAGCCTCCGTGGATGGACGAAGGGCAGGTTGAACGAGAGACTGCCTCCGACGAGATCTTCGAATCTGCGCCGGTGCGCGTAGTAGCCGGTCGCCGTCAGGTCCGGCCGTCGCTCGAGCGCGGCAAGCTTCGCTTCGTCCTCGGCCCGGCGCAGGTCCGCGGCCGCGGCCGCGACGGCCGGGCTTCTCTCCAGGGCCTCCCGGAGAAGCTCATCGGCACCACGTTTGTCTGGAACCGGATCGACCGGCCCGATCGGAGCCACCGCGTCCCCCGGCGCGAAACCCTGAAGAGCGTTGAACCGGACCGCCTGCGTCTTCCGTTCCGCCTGCAGAGAGATCACACGTTCATCGAGAGCGGTGGTCTCGAGATTCGCCCGAAGGACGTCCGTCTGCGCGCCTTTTCCGACCCGGTACCGCTCGGTCGCGGATTGAGCGGCTTGCTTGAGTCGCTCCCGAGTCTCGCCCAGGATCTCGATGCGGCGGTCGATGTCCGCAAGCTGGAAGAAGGCGTCGGCCACCTCCGCCGCGAGGCGCACCGCGTCGCGCCCGTACAGTGCGGCCGCGCCCGCGAGCTGCGCCTCCGCGACGCGTTTTTGAAGCGCGCGCTTGCCCGGCGCCGGAAAACGCTGGCGGCCGCTGACCATCTCCATCGTGAAATCGTCGCGCGAAAGAGAGAAGTCGGAAGGGGGAATGTCCTTGATCCCGATCTCGACCTCCGGGTCCGGCAACACGTCGGCCTGCGGCACGCGGTGCCGCGCCGCTGCGATCCGCGCCTCCGTCGAAGCGAGATCCGGATTTTGAGAGATCGCGCGATGAATCGCCGACGCGAGCCTCGGTTTCCAGCCGGCGCTCGCAGGCTCAGACGTTTGACCATGAGCGGCGATAACGGGCGCGAGGGCGTAAATTGCCATCGCAAAGCGATGCAGACGCATAGAACGCTCCAATCCTCGTAATGCCGGCAGGCGCCGGCGATCTCAGCAACGAGGACGAAGCTTCAGATTCGCAGAGCGGTCAGGATAAGCGCCGGGGGAGGCGAGGGGGACACAAACGCGGGGGCGGCAGAGAAAGTCGAAAAGTCCTGAAAGTGATGCGTCAGAGCTTCCGGAATCGCTGCGATGAGACGTCGGCCCGAAGACGAAAGGCTCTGCGGTCCGGCACAGGGGGTGGCGTCACGCGTCTCAAACGCGCTTCCACCGCAGTCTTGATCGCAGCACGAGAGGGAGCGCACCGACGTGCCCGGGCCCGGCTCCGGGCAACAGCTGAAGCAGGCCGGTTCCGCACACCATGCTCCGCTCACCAGGGCAGTCGCCAGGAGGAGGCCGATCATCCGGACGCGAAGAGTCACGAAAGTTCCAACCCGCATGAAAGCGCACCCATTCCAGCAGTTACGGGGATTTGTGCCATGTCACCGTCAGCCTTCAAGAAATGCCACCGTCAGTTCATTGTTCACGAAATTCTGTCGAATTCGAGAGACGACCCGCTCGAGGCTATGAAAAGGCGGGGCCATCGCAGCCCCGCCTTTTTCCGACCGTTCTTTGTGGCTAGAAGCCCGCCGCGCTCCGGATCCGGGAGAGCAGTTGCATCATGCCCGCCCATTCGTTTCTGAGCTCGGGAATGTCCCCCTGCCGGAACCGGCGGTCGGCCTCGCGCCCGTCCTGCCACAGGTGATCGACGTTTCCACGCAGGTCCGCTTCACTCATGCCGCTCTCGTACCGCTCGTGAAAGGCGTTGGCTTGCTGCGCGAAGTGCGCAATGGCGTCGACAGAACCCCGCCGCCCCTCGTCGTCCCGATAGCGGTCGGTGACCTGGCCGGTCAAAGTCGAGATGCGCGCGGAGCGCTCGGCGAGCTCGTGCGCGAGGGCCGCGACCTGTTCCCGGTCATAACCCCGCCCCGATGACCCTCCCGACTCGTACCGATCGCGAGATCGGTCGTTCGGGTAATAGCCCGCGGGCGGCCGAACGTGCTCGTCGCGGTACTGCGCGTCCGGACCGTCGTCATACTGATTACGGATGTCCGCCTGGTAAACGCGGATCATCTGGTTCAACAGGTTGACCACCCGGTTCCAGTCGCCGACCGTGTGGTTATCCGCGTTCCGGGAACGCCGCAGCCGGTACTGAACGGCTCTCGCATCGCGCAGGAGAAGCCGCAGTTCGTCGTCGACCTGCCAGGGCGCGGCGCGGTACTCATCCATGCGGTCGTGAAAACGATTCGCGCGGTCGGCGAAGCTGTCAATCGCCCTCGTGAACCGCGGGTCGTGCCCGTAGAACCAGACTCCCTGGTGCTGGGCCTGGTCGTTTGCGTGCTGCGCCTGCTCGTCGAGATCGTGCGCGAATTGACGCATCTGCTGGTATCCCTGGTCGGACAGGGTATTCGCCCCGTGCGGCCTTGCCGTTCCGACGGACGCCAGAAGCATCGCGAGCCCTGCCCCGACCAGCGCCATCATTCTGTTTTTTGCGTTCATGCACGCACCTCCATGCCGCAGGGAACAGCAAGGATCGATCCAGATCGTCTGGACCTGCTTTTTGAAGGACTTGCGGGCCGAGAGGGCCGCCCCATGTCCTGATCAGGGGACGGCTCAGCGGCATTCCGGACATCGCAGGAGCGGCCGCCGAGCGGGTCGGTTCGAAACGCCCGTGGATCGCCTTCGAAACCCGTCTCCGGCCCGAACCCATAGCCCGCAGGAGCGATCCTCAGAAAATCCGAAGGGGTCCCGGTGGCTTCGTCGTCCTTCCGGATGTCGCCGGCGGTTATTTTCTGGCGACCTTCTCCGCGCTCACCGCTTTGCAGCAGCAGGTTTCGACGGTCTTCTTCGCCAGCGTGCAGTAGAGCTTTCCATCCTTCTGTTGGGTGCAGCAGCACGCCTGGACGGTTTTTCCGGTGAGACTGCACTTCCAGCTCTCCGGGCCGGTCGTCTTGTCCGCGGCCGCGGCACCGCCGGCTGAAATCAAGCCCCGAGAAGAAACGCGGTCAAGATCCGACGCATGCTCGTCTCCTTCCGCCCCTCAGCGGACCATTTGATAGATCAAATCCAGAAACTCGTCATAGACCTCCAACTGCGCCTTGGGAATCCTTCGGAATCCATCGACGGCGCGCACCCGTCCTGGCATCGCTGGCGGAATGAAGGTGTCCTGGTTCCCAGGATCCGAGTGGTGCACGGCCGTCTGGGCGGCGCAGCCAGAGGACGATGGAGAGCGCATCGAGCCACGACCTCTGAACGCTGTGCGCCGCCATCGTCCAGCTCTGACCGCACGGAGCGGCAAATCACCTAAAATCGGGCGCGACCTCGCTCGGAGGAGGATCACTTTTTGCCCCAGCCCGGCACGCTGATCGAAGGAAAGTACGAGATCCTCGGAAAGATCCGAGAAGGCGGCATGGGCACCATCTACAAAGTGCGCCACAGGCTGCTCGACGAGGTTCGCGTCGTCAAGGTCTTGCGCCCGGAGATGATCGGCGACGGGGACCTTCAGCGCCGGTTCGTGGAGGAGGCGAAGACCGCCACGCGCCTGAAGCACCCCAACATCGGCACGATCCACGACTTCGCCCTGGACGACGACGGGACCGCCTACCTCGTCATGGAGTTCATCGAGGGAGTCAACCTCGCCGACCTGATGGTGTCGGGGCATCCCCCGAATCTCTCTCTCTCCCTAGAGATCGCGCATCAGGCATTGTTCGCCCTCTCCTATCTCCATCGCAAGAGCATCGTTCACCGGGACGTCGCCCCCGACAATCTCATGCTGACCCACGACGAGGACGGGCGCCCTCAGGTCAAGCTGATCGATCTCGGCATCGCAAAGGCCGTCGATCGGGATCAGCGGATGACGTCGACCGGAGTCTTTCTCGGCAAGCTGAAGTACGCCTCCCCGGAGCTCTTCGGCTCGGTTCTGCCGGGCGAGAAGATCGACGGCCGCAGCGATCTCTATTCGCTCGGGATCGTCCTGTACGAGCTTCTGACCGGCGTCCGCCCGATCGCCGGCGACACTCCGGCCGAGCTGCTTCGTGCGCATTTGTTTCTTCCGCCCAAGCCCTTCGAGCAGACCGATCCGGAGGGGCGCGTCCCGCCGGAGGTGCGCGCGGTCATTCTCAAGGCGCTTCTCAAGAAACGGGAGGACCGCTTCGCCTCCGCGGAAGAGTTCGACCGTGAGATCGTGGCTTTGCGCCGGCAGTACGCCGCGCCCGAAGATCTCGAGGAAACCCAGTCGATCGTGTCCCGCGCCCGCCACACCCGGGACTCCTCAGCGGCGACCGTGACTCCGAGCGCGCAGGACCGCCTGGACCGCCAGTTTGTCGCCCACGCGACGCCCCATCCCTCGCGCGCGACTCACACTGTCGACATGATCCAGACGAAAGAGATGGCGATCGGTCCGGGAGGCGTCGCGCCGGCTGCTCCCATCGAATCGCTGCGCCCCCGCCGCATCCGCGCGGTCGCGATCGCCGCTCCCATCGTCTTCGCTGCGATTGTGGCGGCGGCCCTTCTGCTGCGCCACCGGCCTGCGCGGGAGACGGCCGCCGCCAGCACTGTCCGCGCGGCCCCCATCCCGACGCCTTTTGCCCAGGTCCAGCCGACCACGGCGGCCGAGCCGACGGTGGGCCAGCGGTCCGCTCCCGCTGAGGTTCCGGCCTCGCCGCCGCCCGCGCCCTCCCCGCAAGAGGAAGGCACGTCTCGTCGCGCAGCGGAGGAGGCGCGCACCCGCGCCGCGCGCTCCCGTTCCGTGGCCGAGAAGGCCGAGGCGCCCGAGCTTGCCGCGGACGCCTTTACGCGCGCCGCGGGCAAACAGCGCGAAGCGCAAACGCTCCTCGCCAGACGCAAATGGGCTGCCGCGCAGACCGCCTTCGAGCTCGCGGGCACACTCTTTGAGGGAGCCCAGATGATGGCTCAGGTCGCCCTGCGCGACGCGCGCCTGACCTCTCCGGTCGTTGTCGCTGCCGCCCCCCCGGCCGCGCGACCCGAGCCGGCGCGTGCCCCTGCGACAGTCCCCGCCGCCGTCGAGCCGGTCCGCCCGCCGACCGTTACGCCCGCGGAGCCATCCCGCAACGGCGCTTCAGAGCAAGAGAAGATCCGTGAGGTCATCCGCCGCTACGAGAAGGCCCAGAGCACGCTCGACGCGGACCTCTACGCGGGGATCTTTCCGTCGGTGGACCGCGAGAGAGTCCGGGCGGGCTTCGAGAGCCTGCGCTCGCAGACCCTCGAGTTCGACATCCGAAAGATCGAGATCGCCCCCGGCGGCACGTCCGCCGTCGTGCGCGGCTATGAGAGGCGCACCGCTGTGCCCCGCGTCGGCAGCGAGCAGCGGTTCAACGGCGAGCGGGTCATCCACCTCGAAAAGAGAGCGGAGGGATGGATGATCGCGAGGCTCGGGAGCTGATCAAACGGGGACGTTCGATCGGGCAACCCGTTGAATAACGATCGAACGATCGAACCTCCGACCTCCCGATCGACGGATCTCGCCGTCACCCCGACTCTCCTAGAAGCTGTACTCGATTCCCACCAGCGGCGTGAACCGGCTCTGCAGACCCTGTCGGTTGAGAGAGAACAGACCATTGATCGTCATCAGCAGGTTCCCGAATGGATTGAACTTCAGTCCCGCCGAACCGATCAAGGTATTTAAGTCTTGGACATTCTCGATTGTGAGAGTCGGGAACGTGGCCTCCCTGATCTTCGGTGGGTTCTCGTCGCTGTTCGTGTTTGCCGTGTAAACATTATTGACAACGCGGACCCTGCTCGTCTTGCGGAAATCTCGTCCCAGGACCTCCGCGGTCAAAGTCATGCGGGGGTGCACCGCCAGATCGAAGCCCAAGGAGTAGGAGATCTCGTCGGGGATCCGCGTCTCCCCGGTCTTGGTCGACGAAGTGTAGCCCGCGTTCAAGTGAGACGAAAACGTTCCCAGGTGAAGGGATCCGACCAGCAACCCTTTGGCACGCGTCGTGCCGGTGCCCAAGAGGTCGCGTTCATCCCCAGTCGGCAGGCGCACATCGCCGACAAAGGCCAAGCCGCCTGAGTCTCCCCGCACAATTTGGATCTTGCCGCGCAGCGCGATGTCTCCAACACCACTCGCGCTTCCGCTTTGCCGCACGATTTGCGTGTCGATCTCGCCGGGGAATCGGTGAATAAGCGGAAAATTGAACGTCGAGAGGCGCTGGATCGTACTGGTGGACTGAGTCGCCAGCTTCACTCGGACGATGGGAACGGCCATTCCGATGTCGATCCGGTCCGAGACCCCGTAATTCAAGACGAAGGCGGTGATATCCGTTTCAATCTTCATGAGGAGTTGCGCCGTGATGACATCCCCCTCGAAGAACGAATGAATGTGACCGCCATCTCCGTTGTCGTCTGCATGAATGAAGGCGAGCCTCAAGTCCCCATTGCGCAAATTGAGATTGTCGATACGTTCAAAAGTAGAGTGACTGAAGTTCAGACCGATATTGAACTTTCCCTTCCCGATGGTGTCGGCCCGCTCGGCATAGATGGGTCCAAAACTCCCCGTCGTGCGCGTCAAAACTCCGAGCTGCGTGTCGAATCGGTAGGTAAAACCTCCGCCGGAGGAGGCCAGGGGGAAGGAGGAGAGCTGGTTGGCGATCTGTGTGTTGAACTGCTCGAGAGCCAGCAGCTGCGAGTTGTCGGCCTCGGCAAAATCCGCGATGTGGGGCTCTCCCTGTGCCGGTGGCGCGAGCTGAATGCCGTTGCGGACAAAGTCCGTCAACAGGTCCCGCAGATTGAAGCTCTGAGCAGGCAGAGCCACGGGAGGCAGAACGGCCAGGAAGGTCAGCAGGACGCAGCGTCGCTTCATTGGGTGTCCTTTCGTCGGACCGGTTGCCGCCAGACTAAAGCGGCGTTCCCGCGAGGTCAACAGGCGTGCCGATTCGAAAGGAGAGGAGGCCTCGCGCCGCCTTGGGAATGACGAGCCACGGAAGGCACTCAGACGGCCTGCACGGCGGCGAACTGTCCGCCTTGGCCGGTGACCGGCCCCTGATGGAGAAGATTAGCCGGTATCGGGGGTCTTACGATCCACCGCTTGATCGGGCGGGAGGAGGTCGCGGGTCTCCCTTCCGCGTCGATGAACTAGTGTCCCGAGTTAGAGATTCGATGACAAAAGCGAGCGACGCTTTCGAGGATTTCGTCAGCCGTTTTGGTCCAGACAAAGGGTTTGCTGTGGGTGTTAGTCAGGCGGATGTAGTGATGGATGGCGTTTTCGAGTTCTCT
>JBBSGZ010000119.1:0-11505 GCA_038253555.1 Thermoanaerobaculia bacterium | reverse complement strand
TCTGTCCGAGTAATGCTAAAAACCGAGATCTCGGGGGTACTGAAACCCCTCGGCACGTGACGATCGGGCGTTAGGGGCCAACTGTGGCGAAAAAGAGTTTTCACTTTCTCTCGTTTTCGATTACCTGGACGGGCTCCTAGCTCGACACGTGGCGGGCGGAGACGGCGGAAAGAGCGAGGACGGACCGAATGAGGTCCGCGAGGTTCGAGACGTCGAGTTGCGTCGAGCGGTCCGACAGGGCCGCGTCCGGGTGATCGTGGACTTCCAGAAAATAGCCGTCGACGAAACCCGTCGCCGCTGCGGCGCGCGCCAGCACGGGAGCGTACTGTTTGAGCCCCCCGGTTTCCTTCCCTCCTCCTGGAAGCTGAAGGGAATGCGTCACGTCGTAGACGATCGGGACGCCAAACGCGCGCAGGATGGGGAAGGAGCGCATGTCGACGACCAGGTTGTGGTACCCGAAGGACGTCCCTCGCTCGCACAGGAGCACGTTCTCGTTCCCGGCGGCGTGGCATTTCTCCACTACCTGGCCCATGTCGTCCGGCGCCAGGAACTGGCCCTTCTTGACGTTGATCGGCTTGCCCGTCTCCGCCGCGGCGACTAAGAGGTCCGTCTGGCGGCTCAAGAAAGCCGGAATCTGCAGGACGTCGAGCACCTTCGCGGCGGCTTGCGCCTGCTCGGGAAGGTGGATGTCCGAGATCAGGGGCAGCCCCGTTTCCGCTTTCACTTCCGCCAGGATGTCGAGGCCCTGGGCGAGGCCGGGCCCGCGGAAAGAGTCCTTCGAGGACCGGTTCGCCTTGTCGAACGAGGACTTGTAAACGATCCGCGCGCCCGTGTCGCGCGCGATCTCGCAGAGTTTCCTTCCCATCGAGACGGCGTGCTGGCGCGATTCGATGACGCAGGGGCCTGCAAAGAAAAGCGGCGGCTCCGCGGCGCCGCCTTCTCCGTCTCCTCCGATCGCGTAGCCGGGCGCGATCTCGATGCGCCGGACGCGGTCTCTCAGGAGACGTCCTCGCGAGGCACCGCGGGGGCGCTGTATTCGGCGCTCGCCGCGCGGCTCTCTTCGCGCACCCCGCGGTGCGCGCGCGCCGCCCGGATGAAGTCCTTGAAGAGCGGATGACAGGCGAACGGCTTGGACTTCAACTCCGGATGGAACTGGCACCCGAGGAACCACGGGTGGTCCTCGCGCAGCTCGATGATCTCGACGAACTTGCGGTCGGGAGACATCCCCGTGAAAGACAGTCCCGCGTCGCGCAGTGCCGGCAGATATTCCTGATTCACCTCGTAGCGGTGGCGATGCCGCTCGGAGATCAGGCTTTCCCCGTAAGCCCGCGCCGCATGGGAGCCGGCAATGAGGTCGCACGGGTATTTCCCGAGCCGCATCGTGCCGCCGAGCGCTTCGACGCCGATCAGGTCGCGCAGCTTGAAGATCACCTTGTGTTTCGGGTCTTCCTCGAACTCGGTCGAGTTCGCCCCCTCGAGGCCCGCCACGTTTCTCGCGAATTCGATGACCGCGGTCTGGAGCCCGAGGCAGATTCCGAAGAACGGGACCTTCTTCTCGCGGGCGTACCGGATCGCCTTGAGCATTCCCTCGACACCACGCCGGCCGAAGCCGCCGGGCACCAGGATCGCGTCGGCGCCGACCAGCGTCTCGGGGTAGGTGTCGTTCTCGAGGCTTTCCGCGTCCACGTAGTGGAGACGCACCCGGACGTTGTTCGCGATCCCGCCGTGCGCCAGCGCCTCGTTCAGCGACTTGTAGGAGTCCCCGTACTCGACGTACTTACCGACGACCGCGATGTCCACCTCGCCCGTCGGGTTCTTGATCCGGTTGACGAGGCTTTCCCACTTCAGGAGATCGCGGTCGTAGTGCGGCAGGTGGAGCAGGTCGAGAAGGATTTCGTCCAGGCCCTCGGCCGCAAATTGCAGCGGGACCTCGTAGATCGAAGGGACGTCCTTCGCGTTGATGACTGCCTCCACTGGAACGTTGCAGAAGAGGGCGATCTTTTTCTTGACCTCGTCCGGCAGCGACCGGTCCGTGCGGCAGAGAAGGACGTCCGGCTGGATCCCGATCGAGAGAAGCTCCTTGACGGAGTGCTGGGTCGGCTTGGTCTTCAGCTCGTCGGAGGCCTTGATGTACGGAACGAGTGTCAAATGGACGTTGATGGCATTGCCGCGGCCGGCTTCCTGCCGGATCTGCCGGATCGCCTCGAGGAACGGGAGCGATTCGATGTCGCCGACCGTCCCGCCGATCTCGATCAGGATCACGTCCGCGTTGACGCCGACGTGCCGGATCGCTTCCTTGATCTCGTCGGTGATGTGCGGGATGACCTGGACTGTCTTCCCGAGGTAGTCGCCGCGGCGCTCGCGCTCGATCACGGACAGGTAGATGCGCCCGGCGGTCGTGTTGTTCGTGCGGGAGGACGTCATCGTCGTGAAGCGCTCGTAATGCCCGAGGTCGAGGTCGGTCTCCGCTCCGTCGTCGGTCACGTAGACCTCGCCATGCTGGAAGGGCGACATCGTTCCAGGGTCGACGTTGATGTAAGGGTCGAACTTGGCGAGCGCCACGGAATATCCCCGCGCTTCCAGGAGCGCTCCGATCGAGGAGGCGGCAATGCCTTTTCCGAGGGACGACACGACGCCGCCGGTCACGAAGACGTACTTGCTCATGCCGAAGCCTCCAGTTCTGCTCTCATCCGGTCCTCCGCTTTCGCCAGATCATCGGGGGTGTCGACACCGATCGAGTCCGAAGCCGCCTGTCCCATCCAGATCGCGTATCCCGCCTCCAGCCATCGGAGCTGCTCGAGCGATTCCAGCCGCTCTAGGGGGGAGGGCGGCAGCCGCGCGATCGTCCGCAGGGTCTCCGCCCTGTAAGCATAGAGCCCGAGGTGTTTGCGATACTCGCTCTCCCCCCCGCGGGAAAAGGGGATGGGAGCCCGGGAGAAGTAGAGGGCGCGGCCATCCGCCGCCACCGCGACCTTGACCGCGTTCGGGTCGGCGCCGTCGGCCGCAGGAAGCGGCACCCACACGGAGGCGATCTCCCGATCGGGCGACGCCATCAGGGTGGCCACCACGGAGTCGATGTTCGCTGCGGACATGAGCGGCTCGTCCCCCTGAATGTTGACGTAAACGTCTCCGGAGATGGCGCGAGCGGCTTCCGCGAGCCTGTCGGTGCCGCTCGCGCAGTCGGGAGACGTCATGACCGCCTCTCCGCCGGCGCGACGCACGGCCTCAGCGATGCGTTCGTCGTCCGTCGCGACCGCGACCCGGTTCAGCCGGGTTGCCGAGCGGGCCGCATCGAGGACGTGAACGACCATGGGTTTTCCTGCAAGGAGTGCGAGGGGTTTGCCCGGAAAACGGACCGAGGCGAAGCGGGCGGGAATCAATCCGACGATCGTCATCACGTCGGGAAGAAGAGTGTATTCTTTGCCGCGCCTTGGGTCAACACAGCTCCCCGCGCAGCGGCGCCGCCAGCGCCTTCTCCCCTGGGCGGGTCCTGCTCCTTTTCGCTGCGGTCGTTGCCCTCGCGCTCCTCTCGCACGGCCTTCTCACGGTTTTTCGAGATGCCCGGGAGAGCCGCGCCGGGTTTGCCGGCGCGAAGTGGATCTGGTTCTCCGGGAGCCCCGAGCGCGGGCCTGCGCGGTTCACAGCCCGGGCCGCGGTTTCCCTTGCGAAGCCCCCCCGGCGGGCAGTCGCGCACATCTTCCTCGACCGCCGCTACACGCTGTGGGTCAACGCGGTCCGCGCCGCCTCCGGAGGCCACACGCCGGGAGATGCCGCGTCTGTTGTCGACGTCGCTTCTCTCCTGCGCGCCGGGGAAAATGCCGTCTCGGTGCTGGCGGAAAGCCCGGACGGCATCGGGGGACTGCTCTTCGCGCTCGACTGCGGGCCGGACGCTCCGGGCCTCGTCAGCGACGCGAGCTGGTCGATCGATCCGGGTGGCCCGGGCCCGGATCCCCGGGGACGGCGGGCCGCCGTGGTGCTCGGAAGGCCGCCGCTCGCTCCGTGGGGGTGGGATGCCCTGGAGGACCATCGCGGCGCGGCCCCGCCATCAGACCGCCATTAACTCCCGTTTCCGCGGGCGCGGAGGGTCGGCCGCCCTCGCGACGGAAGAACCTGGCTCGAGAGGCGAGGTGCCCGCGACGGCCGGCTGGACGCGGTCATCCCACCCGAGTTTCCCCGGCCGGAGCCCACTCGACCGAGACCGGAGCCTCGCCGGGGGACGCGACTCGAGTCGTTGGCGAAAACCAGGGGACCCGGAGTTACGATGCGGCCGGTGGCATCGGTGAAAAAGCGTGAACGGTCGCTCCTTCCCGCTCCACTTCTTTTTGTCGGCCTTGCCGCAGGCTTTCTGCTCGCCGCGGCGGCGGGTCCCCCCGAGGACTGGGCGAGCTCTTCCGAGGCTTACTTTCTGACGGGCGAGGAACGCGCCGAGTGGAAAACCCTCGACTCCCGGGACTCCCGGCAGCGTTTTCGCGAGCGCTACTGGTTGAAGCGCGATCCGTCTCCGGGCACCGAGAAGAACGAGTTCCGGGAGCTCGTGCTCGCGCGAATCAAGACGGCGGATGGACGTTTCAGGATCCACGACACCCCCGGCTCTCGCACCGCTCGGGGAATGGTGTTCATCGTTCTCGGCAGCCCCGCGCGCGCCGTCGATCAGGCGGCGCCTCAGCCTCCGCGCGAAACCGGCGCCGGCCGCAGGCCCGGGCAGGGTGTGACGCCGGTGGCGTTGAACGAGGGCAACGAGACGACATCCACCTGGTTTTACGAGACCGACCGGACGCCGCGCATCCTCGAGGTGCTCGGCCGGCCGTCCCTCGAGGTGAGGATCGTCCTCGAGCCCTCTCGGCATAAGGACGCGATACAGGATCCTGGACTGTTCCATGAGGCGATGGAGATCGTGGCCCGGAAGAGCGTCGTCAACCCGGATCTCGTGCCCGCGGGAAGCACCGGGGAGGTGTTCGCGGCGGACCCGCCCGCGGCGCCCCGGCAGGCCCTTCCCGGGAACGTGCGCGCGATCCTCGAGGCGGCCCCCTCCGCATCGCGGGGAAAAGATTTTTTCGCCTCGTCCGCGTCGATCTTTCACGAGACGAGCCCCGCCGAGGCTGTTATCTGGATCTTCGCGCCGCCTCCGGCGCGAGGCGCGCTCTTCCACGGGCTCGTGCGCGCGCCGGACGGCCGGGAGGTCGCGGCGTGGAGTGAGACGGCGGTGGCCTCCTCGATCTTTTCCGCCGGTGGCTCGGGTGCCGTCTTCGCGCACCGGCTGTCCCTCGCCGCGGGGACCTACGCGGCGTCGGTCGCGCTGACGGATCCCGGGGGCGCCGTTCTGGCGTCGTCGACTCTTCCCGTTCGCGTCCCGATTCCCCAGTCGGGTTTCGCGGTCTCCTCTCTCATCCTGACTCGCGGACCCGCGCCTGCCGACCCGAAGGGAGATCGGACGTTCGCTTTCGGAGGAACCCTCCTTCCGCCCCGCGCAGATGCCCTCTTCTCGGCGTCCCAGTCGCTCTGGTACTTCGTCGAGGTCGCCAACGCCGCCGACGCCGCGAAGGTGATGCTCGAACCACGGCTGCGCCGAGGGGGCGATCCGGTCGGTTCTCTCGCGGCCTTCCCGGCGAAGCTCCAGCCCATCGGGGGCGGCCGCTACATCGCCGGCGTTGAGCTGCCGCTCGCGACACTCGGTCCGGGGGACTACGTCCTCTACCTGGCAGTTCTGGACGGAGACTCGCAGGCAGCTGCCCGGGAACTGCGCCGTGCCGATTTCCGCGTGATCCCCTAGATATCCAGAATTCCGTATCCATCTTCAATAGTTTGATTTTTCGGCTCGCGAAAGGAACCGCCGCGGCTCGGCGGCGTGCCGACGGGCGTTTTGACACAATGAGTTAGATGGTCCCACTCTCGCCGCCAGGAGTGTCTTTTCTGGCACACGGTTTGCCGTCATGTCCTGGAGCGTTGGGTTCGAAAAAGGAGGAACGGATGAGGAGAGATCCTCGAATTCGGGACATAGCACTGCTTCTCTGGCTCGCCCTGTGGGCGGGGCTGGCATCCGGACAGGTTGTGGTCAACGGGGAACTGCGGGGGCAGGTCAAAGACGAGACCGGCGCGGCGCTCCCCGGGGCCGGCGTCACGGCGACGAGCGTGGATCGGGGCGTCTCCCGCACGGTCACGACGGACGCGACGGGCAAATTCCGGTTCTCGGAGCTCCAGCCCGGCCGCTACAACGTGACGGTCACCCTCTCGGGCTTTTCGACCGTCACCCTGACAAATAACCTGGTCGAGAACCAGAAAACGACGGAGATTCCCGTCAGCCTGAGGCTCTCGAGCCAGAAGGCGGAGGTTGTCGTCACGGGCGAAGTCCCTGTCGTTGACAAGACCAACGGGGCACTCGAGACCCGGCAACGCGCGAAGGAATTCGAGAAGATGCCGGTCGGCCGCAGCTTTCAGGCCCTCTTTCTGAACGCGCCGGGCGTCAATCTGATCCCCGGGGCGAACCCGAATCCGGTCGTCCATGGCGCGTTGAGCAGCAACAACCTGTGGCTCTACGACGGCACGGATACGACCGATCCGACCACGGGGACGTTCGGGGGAAACCTGAATTTCGAGGCGATCCAGGAAGTCTCGGTGATCACCTCGGGCGTCAGCGCGGAATACGGCCGCGCGATCGGGGGGGTCATCAACATCATCACGAAATCGGGCACGAATCAGATCGCGGGATCCGGCAAGGTCATCATGACCAACGACAAGTGGGATGCGGCGAACACGACGACGAGCACCGTCTGCTCGACCGCGGGCGGAACCTTAAATTGCACGCATCCGTCTCTCGCGCGTGTCAAATACGACCACGTGAACCCGCGATATGCGGCGACCCTCGGCGGCCCGCTCTGGAAGGATCATGTCTGGTTTTTCGGAGCGTACGAGTCGGCCGACCGCACGACCGGCCAGCAATCGACTCCGGTCTCTCAGGAAAACTTTCAGCAGTCCACCAAGGACCGGTTCTGGGACGGGAAGTTGACCGCGCAGGTCACTCCTTCAATCTCCGCGTCGGCTCGCGGATCGAGCTCTCCCACGAGCGGGTTCGTAGTGAGTTACGGGTTTTTCGGTTCTCCCGGCGAGCTGGTCGCCTATACCGGGCAGGACCAAACTTCGCAGCAGTACGCGGGGTTCCTGACCGGCGTCTTCGGGTCGAGCCTGACGGCGGAAGCGCAATACAACTGGAACGGCCCCGGGCTCAGCTCTTCCAAGCACGGGATCGACGTCTACCCGTTTGCGGGCGCCGGGCCGCTTCACTACGACGAGTCCACGGGCTTCCAGTTCAATGGCCCGACCTTTAACGGCTACGTGAACCGGCCCCGGCAGGGTGCCCTGGGGGCCGTGACTTACTACACGAACATCGGCGGGAACAGCCACAATTTCAAGGCGGGGATCGACTACCAGCACCTGCGGTCCGCCTCGCAGTTCGGTTTCGTCGGAAATCAGGTCTTCCGGGACCTCTCTTACGACTTCCGGACGCGGACGTTCGTCCCGGACACGCGCCGCGACTACGACGCGCCGGTACCGTCGCTCTCCGAGGGCAACATCATCTCGGTGTACGCGCGGGACAAGTTCGAGCTCGGCAAGCATCTCTTCATGGAGGTTGGCGCCCGCTACGAGCATCAGAAGTCAAACGACGACATCAGCCGTCAACGTCGGGACGGTCTCGCCGCGCCTCCAGATCGCTTATGACATCTTCGGGACCGGCAAGAGCCTCGTCGTCGGGACGTATGGCCGCTTCTACCAGTTCGTTCTCCAGAGCTTTTCGGACGGCTTCGGACAGAACGCGCAGCAGGCGACCTATAACAACTATGTCTGGAACGGGACGCAGTACGTCTTCCAGAACCGCGTCGTGGGCTCCGGCGGCGCGGCCCTGATCCCGACGAGTCTCAAGCCGACGTACACGGACGAAGGGACGGTCGGGTTCCGCCAGCAGATCGGCAACACGGTCGGCCTCCAGCTGACGGGCATTTACCGTAAATGGAACAACATCATCGACGACATTCCGGTTTTCGATTCCGCCGGAAAACAGACGGTGTCGTACACAAACTTCGGGGAGGGTAACCACAAGTTCTATGGAGCCGAGGTCGTCCTCGATAAGAGGTTCTCCGATCACTGGAACGCGAACGTGAGCTACGCCTACGGCAAGACCAAGACGAACACCACATCTAATACCGCAAGCTCTCTCGGCGACTACCTCACGTCCAACTGCCGGACCACGGTCGATACGACGATCGGAACCAACGGCGTCATCCCGTGTTCCATCGTGGTCCAGGGGCCGAACAAATACGGAGAGCTTCCGGAGAGCATCAACAACGCCGTCAAGGCCTCCGGGGCCTACGTCCAGCCGATCGGGCGGGTGAACCTCGCCCTGGGCCTGGGAGCGTTCCTTCAGAGCGGCATCCACTTCCAGAAGCAGCGCACGGTGAACGTTCTGATTCCCGGCACGACCACCAACGCGGGGCCGGCGGAAACGTACTTCTACGAGCCGCGGGGCAGCGAGACGACGCCGAGCATTTACGGCATTGACACGTCCCTCGAGGCCACGTTCACGGTGTGGAGCACCATCGAGCTCGGGGTGAAAGGGGAAGTCTTCAACGTCACGAACATTCAGCGAGAGACGAATGTCAACAACCTGACCTATTGCGATAACGCCGCCGCCTCTCCGACGAGCACGTGCGGCGTCGCCCGCGCGACGTTCGGCGCCGCGACCGCGCGCAACGCGTACCAGGCGCCCCGCGCGTACAGGCTGACGACACTCGTCCGTTTTTAGTCCGCGATCGGCGTCTGACGCAGGGGCCCGCTTGGGCCCCTGTTTTTTCCGCCCGTCCATCGCCAGGTTTTTGGGCGGAGCAGCTATTTGGGGACTGGCGACTTGGGGACTGGCGACGCGTTCGATGCCCACGTGAAAGCCGTTCTGAAGGCTGCGCGACCGGCGAGGTCCCCGCACCCGGACGAGCCGCCGCGATGGGTGATCCGGCGGTTCGGCGCGGGGGATCGGCCCTTCCTGGCGCCGGGAAAGTGCGCGGGAGCGGTCCATTGCCGCGGAGAACGAGATCTCCCTGCCGAGGTAGCGGTCCTGTTCCGGATCCCCGCGCGTGATCCTTGCGGCTCGGCCCCTCCGGGCGCGACGGTGGAAAACTGAAAGCGGAGCCGGGAGTTTTTCTCAGTCCGACTGGGCCTGGACGAGCCGGTCGAGCGCCGACTGCGCGGCGGAGCAATAGGGATCGTGGGGATCGTACGACGCCAGCGCGATCACTTTGCGGTACGCGGCCACGGCGGCGCTGACGTCCCCCAGTCCGCGATCGTGGATCTTTCCCACGAGGAGCCGGCTGGCGAGGTGGCGCGGGTCGATCTCGAGCGACTTGGAACAGAAGATGAGGGCGACATCGAATCGCTCCTCGGCGGCAGCCAGACAGGCCCTCCGGTAGTAGAGGCGGACCTCCTCCGCGGTATCCGGGCTACCGGGCCGGGCTAAGTGCTTGAATTTGCTGGTGATGCTCGTCCAGGGGAGGGCACGTGACATGTTGACCTGATTGTAGGCAGCTTCGAACCCGGCGGCAATGTTTATTTAGGAAACAGCTGCCATTTCCCTTTTTTTGTATGGGAGCCGTCATGTCCGACAGGATGACTTAATTCGTTAGGCAAAATGGCCAATCTTCAAGATTATTTTCGGGAAAAAAACTTTAAAAATCCGTATTTAAACTTGTTTGTCCGCCTCGCGGATGGAGCCAGGGCCGCCCTTGCCGGCTCTTCCGGACAACATGTCAGCTGACGCGGTCGATCACGGACTCGGTGGCCAGCAGAAGCCCGTCCTTGGCCTCGCCGTCGGCGAAAGATCCGAGGGCCACCCGGGCGGCGCCGGCGTAGTCGCGCGCGAGGGCCCGTGTCTCGGCGATTCCCTTGTGCCGTTCGACGATGGAAAGAATTTCCGAAGCCGCGACGGAACGGAATTCCCGCTCGCGGACGACCGTGGCGACGGCTTCCCGCTCTCGAGCGTTCGCGCGGGGGAGGGCGAGAAGAAGAGGCATGGTGAGCTTGCCTTCGCGCAGGTCGTTCAGCACCGGCTTTCCGATCGACTCCTCGCTCCCGGTGTAGTCGAGCATGTCGTCTATCAGCTGAAACGCCACGCCGAGGCATCGGCCGTACTCGGCGAGGTGTTCGGCGGCGAAGAGGTCGCCGCGCGGCGCGAAATGCGCCGGCAGCCGGCACGCCGCCGAGAACAGGTCCGCCGTCTTGCGCTTAATGATGTCGAGCGCCTCGTCGCGAGTGACTTCGATGTTCCCGGTCTTCTCGATGGCGATGATCTCCCCTTCGATCATTGAAAGGGTCGTGTCGGAGAGGACCTTCAGAATCGTCAGGTCGCCTTCGTCGAGGGCGAGTCCCATCGACTTCGTGTACAGGTAATCGCCGAAGAGCACGGTGACGTTGTTCCCCCAGCGCGCGTTGGCGGAGGTGCGGCCGCGGCGCAACCGCGCCTCGTCGATGATGTCGTCGTGTACCAGGGTCGCGGTGTGGATGAACTCGACGACGGCCGCGTAGCGGACGTCCTTCTCACCCTCCTCGTAACCGAGCAGGCGGGAGGAGAGCAGCAGCAGCGCGGGTCTCAGCCGTTTTCCGCCTCCCGATCCGAGATAGCTCCCGATTCCGTCGATCGTCGGGATCGAAGAGCGGAAGTGGAGGGCGAGCTCCTTTTCGACCAGCGCGAGCTTGTCCGCGATGAGGTCGTAGGCGCGCGCGAATCGCGGGTTCGCGAGGCGTCGCACGCTCATCGGTAGTTCGTAAACTGCAGCGGAACGCCGAAATCGCCGCCGCGCAGCAGCGTCTGCGCGGACTGCAGGTCGTCTTTGTTGCGGCCGGAGACTCGGACCTGATCGCCCTGGATCGCCGCCTGAACCTTGATCTTACGATCCTTGATCGCCTTGACAATCTCCTTGGCTTTTTCGGAGACGATCCCCTGCTGGATCTTCACGACCTGGCGGACGGTCCCGCCGGCGGCGTCGTCGATTTTGCCGAAGTCGAGCGCCTTGACGGCAATGCCGCGCTTGACGAGCCGGGTCTCCAGGATGTCGACGACCGACTTCAATTTGTGCGCATCGTCGGACGTGAGCGTGAGCTCCAGCTCCTTCTCGTTCCATTCGATCTTCGAGGCGCTGCCCCGAAAATCGAACCGCGTCGCGATCTCCTTGGACGCCTGCTGCACGGCGTTGACGACCTCCTGCAGGTCCACCTTGGAGACCACGTCGAAAGAGAACTCCGTTGCCATGGCGGCCCGTATTCTATTTCAGCGCGCGCGGGGGACCCGGCAGGTCCGGCTGTAGAGACGCGACTCTCGAAGGGGGCCCCTAGGAGCCCGTCCAGGTAATCGAAAACGAGAGAAAGTGAAAACTCTTTTTCGCCACAGTTGGCCCCTAACGCCCGATCGTCACGTGCCGAGGGGTTTCAGTACCCCCGAGATCTCGGTTTTTAGCATTACTCGGACAG
>JBBSGZ010000118.1:0-11668 GCA_038253555.1 Thermoanaerobaculia bacterium | reverse complement strand
TCTAGCAGGCTGCTGAAAAAGGGTGTGAGGCGGCGTTGCGAGCGCCGCGCAGCCGGATGCAAGGAGCCGCGACGAAGGCGATGCGGCTGCATCGGGGAGGAGCGGCGACGCCGCAGACGGCCCCGCGCCGCCGCAACCGCTTGCGGTGGCTGGCCTTTGCCCCCTCATCCTCACAATGAAAAGTTTCGCTTCAACTCAACTCCATCTTCATCGCAATCTGCAAAAGGCCAGAAACGACGCCCGCATCCATTTTTCAGCAGCCTGCTAGGCGCTGGGCGCTGGGCGCGCGGCGTGGGGCGAAGGCGAAAGGCGAAGGGCGGCGTCGGGATGGCATTCTTCGGAAGAGTCTTAGTCGCGATTGCGTTGTGAACTCCATGAGAGCTTTCCGCGCCGCGTTTGCCTTCTTGCTGCTCGCCGCGGCGGCGGCGCGTGGGGAGACGCCGGCGCAGGTGCAGTCGTGGCTCGAGGCGATCGACGCGACGCGCAACGCCTTCGAGGAGGCCGTGATCACCGCGCGCGCCACTCAGATCGTCCATGGCGCGCCCCAGGGCAGCGCGGACTTCGATATCTACACGAAGGGACGGGACCGCGGCCTCATCATTTTCCGGGGGGGCAAGAACGGCGGCCGCAAGATTCTAACGTCCGGGGATCGGATGTGGCTCCTCGTTCCCGGCGCGACGAATCCGCTGCCGATTACCGCAAACCAGCGGCTTCTGGGGGGCGCTTCCATGGGCGACGTGGCGCGGTTGCGCTTCGCGGAGGACTTTCGGGCGGCCGTCCGCGCCGGAACAGAAGTCGTCAACGGCCGCGCGTGCCGCGTTCTGGACCTTCAGGCGAAGTCTCCGAAAGCGGCCTATCCGAGGGTCGTGCTCTGGTACGACGAGGCGGCCCGGCTGCCCGCGAAAGTCCTCTTCCTCCTCCCCTCCGGCAAGGAGGCGAAGGAAGTCGCTTTTATGAAGTTTCGAAATTCGCAGGGAAAAACCATCGTCTCCGAGATGGACATTCGGGACCTTCTGGCGCGGGACGCGAACACGGTGACGCGTCTGGAGTACCGGGACTACAAGCCCGCCCGCCTCCCCGACAGCCTCTTTACCCCCGAGGGTGCACTCGGGTTCAGCTGATCGGACTTCCGCTCTCGGGCTTCGTTTCCGAGCTTTCGGGCTTTCCCCACAGTCTGCGGATCGCGAATCGGACCGTCCTTTCCCCCGCGAGCGAGCCCGCGAGCCGGCCGAGCGCGCCGCCGAGCATCAGAAGCCGCAGCGCCGCACTCCACACGAACCGGCTCGAGAACCGGCGGCGCCAGGCGCTCTCGTATGCGGCGAGGTAGCTGCCGGCCTCGAGCCCTCCGTCCAGGAGCGCCAGAACCGTCTCCGCGGCGAGGATTCCGGTGGCGAGAGCGGCGGCCTGCCCCTGGCCCGAAAATGGGTCGATGACGCCGGCCGCGTCACCCGCCATCAGGATTCCGTTTTCGGTCGCCGGTTTCGCGGTGAAGACCGCCGGCACCGTACCCAGAAATCCTCGCGGGCCGGGGCGCATGGGCCGGAGAGCCAGGTCGAGCGCGTGATTTCCCTCCCGCGCTCTCTCGAGGACGTCTTCCCAGCCGCCGCCAATCCTTCGCCTCTCCGCTTCCGAGAGGACACCGGCGAGATTCACCTCGCCGCCTTCGACGCGAGAAAGGCCGCAGTACCCTCCGGGAAAGAGATAAAGCCGGACGCTTCCCTCGAGAGCGGAGGTATCCCCCTGGTAGTCCCGGCTCCAGCCGAAGAAACGGGAGCGCTCGAGAAAGCGCCGGTCGAGCCGCCGGTCGAGCGCGTCCCAGCGGCCCCAAGCGCCCACCAGCGCGCGGGCCTCCGCCGTTTCGGCAACGCCGTCGGAGACGAATGTCACAGAGAACCCGTGTTCCGGGGATCCCGCCGTCGAAACGACGCGGCTGGAAAAGCGCGCCTCCGCGCCTGCCTCCCGCGCGCGGTTCGCGAGCAGGTCGTCGAGCCGGAACCGCGAGATGCCGAGAGCCGCCGACGGCAGCCCGAAGTGGACGGCGCTTCCCCGGGCGGGGTGCACCGATCCCGCCTCGATCCGTTCCGGCCGGAAGGCCTCGAGCGCTTCCCGCGCCCCGAGACGCTCGATCGAAGCGAGCGCGTCGCCGGAGAGAAATTCTCCGCACACCTTCGCTCTCGGGAATCGGTCCTTTTCGAGCAGCAGGACCCGCCGCCCCGCGGCGGAGAGGACCGTCGCCGCCGCGGAACCGGCCGGTCCGGCGCCGATGACGATCGCGTCCCACGCCGTCACGCCCCCGGTCCCGAGATCAGCATCCGATAGGGAAAGACGGGCTCCACCCGCGATCCCGAAACCGCGGTCCGCGCGATCTCGCGGGCTTCTTCGACCGTGTACGCCTGGAGCACGGACGCCTGGCCGTCGAGCAGCGAAACGCGGCTCTGGAACACGATCCGACCGGCGATCGACACGAAGATCCAGGGAAAAAGGTGACGTCGCAGGTCCAGAAGCGCGAACCCCCGGCGCGAGACCCGGGAGAACTCCCGGATCAGAACCCGGTTCTCCTCCGGCGAGAAGTGGTGAAACACGAGTGTGGACACCACCCAGTCCGCCCCGCCGGTCGAAAGCGGCAGCGAAAATGCGTCGGCGGCGAGGGCGGGCGCGTCCCGGCCCTGCGACGCCCGTCCCGCGGCGAGGTGCCTCCACTGGAGGTCGACCGCGACGACCGTGGCGCGATGGCCTCCCCGCGTGAGCCGATCCGCGAGCGCGCGTGCCACCGCGCCGGAACCCGCGCCCACGTCGAGCACCACGATTTTCTCTGCCCCCGTTACCGCCATCCGCGAAAGAAGGTGCGTCTCGAGCGCCTTCGAGCCTCCCCACTTCCGGTTGACGAGGTCGAGATCGCGCAGCGAACGCGCCATGTCGTCGGCCGGAAGCGCGACATCGTCCAGGATTTCGCGGGCGGGCCGGCGCGGGGGGACGAGGAGGCTCACCGTCGCCTCCGCTCACTGCGGGAGCTGCCTTCGCCGTGCGCGGCGAAGCCACCGGCCCTCGTGGTGGAGGCGCAGCTCCGCTCCCTCGCCCCGCGCTCGGGGAGAGGGCTCAAGTGAGGGGTCCCGCAGGCAGGCGAAGCGCATTCGCCCGTGCGGCGGATCACGCCACCTCCCTCGGGCGGAAGGGAGTCCGTTGGCTCCGGCTCGCCGTCCATCGCTTCAGGAGGGCCGGACATCAAGCTCGTCGCGGGAGGGAGCGAGAGAGCGAGCGACGGATCACACGCGGCTGACGACGAGAGCGCTGTTCTTCGAACCGAAGCCGATGCAGTTGCAGAGCGCGTGTTCGACGGAGGCGGAACGCGCCGTGTTCGCGACGTAGTCGAGGTCGCACTCCGGATCGGCCTCGTCGAGATTGATGGTGGGAGGGAGAAATCCGTCGCGCATCCCGAGGAGGGTGGCGGCGACACCCGCCGCGCCGCACGCGCCCTGAGGATGGCCGATCATCGACTTGATCGAGGAGCCCGGTAGTTTCGTCGCGGCGTTGCCGAAGGCGAGGCGGACCGCGCGGGTCTCCACCCGATCGTTCAACTCCGTCGAGGTCCCGTGGTACGCCAGGTAACCGATCGCCTCCGGCGGCAGCTCCGCCTCGCGGAGCGCCAGAGTCATCGCGCGCGCCGGCTCCTCACCCGACTCGTCGAGCCGCACCCGGTGATGCGCGTCGCACGTGGCCCCGTAGCCGCGGATCTCTCCGTACACGCGCGCCCCTCTGGCGCGCGCCCGCTCCAGCTCTTCCAGGACGAACATCCAGGAGCCCTCGGCGAGCACGAATCCGTCCCGGTCCGCGGAGAACGGACGGGACGCGCGCGCGGGTTCGCCCTCCCGCGCGGTGGACAGGATTCGCATCATCGCGAAACCCTCCATGATTCCTCGAACCACCGTGGCGTCCACGCCGCCCGTGAGAAACACGTCGGCCGTTGCGAACTTGATCGCGCGAAAGGCCTGGCCGAGCGCGTCCGTGGAAGACGCGCACCCGGTCGAGAGGACGTGGGACGGACCTCGCAGGCCAAAGTGCATCGAGAGCTCGGACGAGAGGGTGCCAATGGTCCCCGATGGAATGGAGTAGACCGAGGCTTTCCTGACCTGGTTCGTGTAATAGAGGTGGTACATGCGCTCCGAGAACTCGATCGGGCCGCCGCCGGTGCCGAGAACCACGCCCATCTCGCGGCGTTCGGGAAGCGTCAGCGCGCGAGCGTCGATCCCCGCGTCCTCGAGGGCCTCGGACGCCGCGGCGATCGCCATGGGAACGGCGCGGGAGACGTGTCTTATGTCTTTGGCGCCGACCCAGGCGGAGGGATCGAGCCCCTTCACCTCGCCCGCGATGGTCGCCGGGAGACCCTCGGGGTCGAAAAGCGAGATGCGTCCGACGCCGCTTCGCCCCTGCCTGAGGCCGCGCGCATAGTCTTCCCGCCCGTTCCCGTTGGGGGACAGGCACCCGATCCCCGTGATGGCGACGCGGCGCACGGACATGCCGCGATAGTAACAACCGGATTCCGGAAATCTTCCGGCGTTCAGCCCGCGTTCATCGTGTGACAGCCGAAACGGAAGCCTCCCTAGGGCGGCGCGTTCCGCGAGAACCAGCCGTCGAGCACGCGGAGGAGCCGAAGCGGCACGTACTTGACGAGCGCATCGGCGTGCAGGTTTCCGGGGAGCTCCAGGTGCACATATTCGACGGGCGGGGCGGCCGCTTCCGCCAGCAGCCTTCCGTGCGAGGGTGCGACGAGCCAGTCCCCCTCGGCGGTGATGATCAATTTTGGCATGGAGAGAGAGGCGAGCGATTCGGCGACGCCCGGCCTCCGCGCGAACGGAGCGCCGGCGGACATCCGGGGCATCTCGACGGCCTTGCGCAGGCTGACCTGTCTCCGCGCGCCCGGGGACCAGGGCCGCGGTCGAAGCGTCTTCAAGTCCGCGGGCGAGGAGATCATGGCCAGACCGCGGCAGGGCAGATGGGGAAATTGCGCGAGCGCCCCCGCGGCGATCGAGCCTCCGAGGGACAGGCCGATGACGGCAAATCGCTCGTAGGGACGCCCCTCTCCCACGAGTTGATCGACGACGGCCTTGAGATCCAGCGCCTCGAGAGCGCCGAACGAATACGCCCCTCCGCTGTCACCGTGCCCGCGAAAGTCCAGCGCGGCCACGTCGTAGCCGCGTCGGACGTAGTGGTTCGCGAGAAACAAGTTTTCGCGGGCGAGGCGGACGCGCCAGAAGCCCGGGGCGAGGATGAGCAGCTCCGCGGCGGGGCGCCGCCACCAGGTGTAGGCGATCGGCGTGTCATCGGCGGCGCGGACCCGCCTCTGCAGGACTTCCGCGGCCGGCTTCGAACTTCCGCTCATCGCGAGAGGAGAAGGCAGGAGACAGGGGCGCCTTCTTCGAGACGCGGAGTTCCGGCGGGCACGCAAATGAGAGCGTTCGCCCTCCCGTGCGCCGCCAGGTCGTGGCTCCCGGAGGTGCGAAGCGGCTCGACGCGCCCGCTTCCGGATCGGTCGAGAGCCGCGTCGTGGAAGCGGTCCCGTTCGCCCGCCGGCTCCAGAGGGCCGCCCAGGAGCGCGGCGACTCTTGGCGCGCCGGGATTCGCCTCTCCTTCGAAACGCGCCAGCGCCTCGCGGACGAAGACGTGGAATCCGACGGCCGCGGAAACAGGGTTGCCGGGGAGGCCAATCCAGAAAACGTTCCGCCGGCGCCCGACCGCGATCGGCTTACCGGGCTGCATCGCGACGCGGTGAAAGAGGATCTCGAAGCCGGCGGTAGCGGCGGCGGGAGGCAGCAGGTCAAAGTCTCCCGCTGAGACGCCCCCCGTCGTGATCAGGAAGTCTTCCCTCTCGCCCGCCTCCGCGAAGAGGCGCCCGACCTCGGCCGCGGTGTCGGCCACCGGGTCTCCCCGCCGGGCGCTCCATCCGAGCGCGGCGCACTCGGCGAGAAGCATCGGGCCGTTGGAGTCCCGGAGTCGTCCGGGCCCCGGAGCCGCCGAGCCGCGGACGACCTCGTCGCCGGTGACCGCCACGGTGACGCGCGGAGCGCGGAAGACACGGATCGGATCGTGGCCGGCGAGCGCCGCCAGAGCGACGTCTCCCGGAGAAAGGCGCCGTCCGGCGGACACGAGGGCGGCACCTGCGCGAACGCTCTCGCCCCGGCGTCGGATGTGAGCTCCCGCCCTGATCGCGATGTCGAACCGGACGCGCCCGTTGTCGCGGTGGGAGCGTTCGACGGGCACGATCGCTTCCGTGCCGGGCGGCAGCGGCGCGCCCGTCATGACGCGGACCGCCTCGCCCGCCGCGAGGGGAGGGGGAGGAGCGGATCCCGCCGCCACGAGCTCTGACCGCTCCGGCAGGGCCGCTCCGGCCGCCACGTCGCCGAGCCGGACGGCGTACCCATCCATCGCGGACGTGTCAAACGGCGGCCAGTCGACGTCGGAGCGCACTTCGCGGGCGGCGACGCGGCCGCCCGCGCGTTCGAGTGCAACGTCCTCTTCGCCTCCGGGAGAAAGTGCGCCCGCCAGAAGAGAGAGGGCCTGCGCAACGGTGAGCACGCCCGGATTCTAAGGGCGCCGCTCCTCCCGCCGGCGGACCTCGGCCGAAGGCGCCGCCTTTGGTACCATCGCGATACCCCGATATGGAGAAGAAGTTCGAGTACCGGGGTGACCTCGCGGTCACCCCGCTCGCCGAGATCCTCGCCACCATTCACCGCTATCGCGTTCCGGGCGTGATCACTGTGTCACGCGAGGGGCGGGTCCGCAGGATCTACCTGGACGACGGTCTTGTCGTGTTTGCGACGTCCAATGAACGGGACGTCGGCCTGGGCTTCTATCTTCTGAAGCGCGGACTCCTGAAGCCCGAGGCGGCCAGGGAGGCGGAGGAGCGCAGGACGCGGGAGGGGCTCCGGCTGGGACAGGTCCTTCTGCAGATGGGCTTCCTGACACCGGAGAAGTTGAACGAAGCGGTCGACGGGCAGATTCGGGAGATCCTCTGGGGCGCTTTCGAGTGGGAGGCGGGCGACGTTCTGTTCGAGATCGGGGGGAAGCGGACGGGCGAGCTCGTCCGGATCGACGCTCCCATACCCGGGGTGATTCTGGAGGGCGTCCGGCGGTCCGCCGACGTGCGGCGTCTGATTCTGAGGCTCGGAACCTCGAACACCGTTCTCGAGCGCACGCGCAACTCCCTCCTGGAGCTGTTCACCGGTCCCGAGCGGCACTTCTACGAGGCGATCGACGGCCGAACCCCCCTGCAACACCTCGCGGGCCTTGGGCCGGGCAGCGTCTCGGAGAACGCGCGAATTCTCTATGCCTTCTTCTGTCTCGGGCTCGTGCGGAAGGCGCGCGGTTCGGGCGCCGGCGCGCGCCGGATCCAGTACAAGACCGAGGGGGGCTCGCTCGGGAGTTAAACTCGGGTCGCATGCCAATTTACGAATACGTCTGCCAGAAGTGCGGCCGGAAGACCGAAGTCATCCAGAATCACTCCGATCCGCCGCCGAAGAAGTGTCCCCACTGCGGCGGGGCCGTGAAGAAGGCCTTTTCCGCGCCGGCGATCCAGTTCAAGGGCAGCGGCTTCTACATCACCGATTACGGGAAAGGCGATGCTGGAGCCGCGAACAAGGGGGGAGAGGGCTCGGAGAAAGGAGAACGGGCGGAGAAGGCCGAGAAGTCCGAAAAGGCTGAAAAGTCCGAGAAGTCGGAAAGCGCCGGGAAATCGGAGCCGGCAGGCAAGTCCGAGAAGGGGGAAAAGGCGGTGAAGAAGGAGCGTTCGGCGCCTTCGAAGAGCGAATCGTCGAGCTCCAAGGGCGAAAAAAAGAGCGCGTCCCGCAAGCCCGGCGACTGATCCGCGGTCAGCTCGAGAGCCCGAGGCCTGCCAGGTACTCCCGGAAGGCCGGACCGAGATCCGCGCGGGCGAGCGCGATCTCGACCGTGGCTTTCAAAAATCCCAGCTTGTCTCCCGCGTCGTATCGCGTGCCCTCGAAGAGGTATCCGTCGACCGGCCTCTTCGCCAGGAGCGCCTTCAATCCCGACGTCAGCTGGATCTCGCCGCCCACGTCGGAGCGAGTGTCCTCGAGGATCCCGAAAATCTCGGGAGGCAGCAGGTACCGGCCGATGATCGCAAGATTGCTGGGCGCACGGTCCGCGGGGGGTTTCTCGACCATGTCCGAAAGCGCGACGACCCGGTCCTCGACCTTTTCGCCCGCCACGATTCCATAGTGGTGCGTTTGCGACGGCGGCACTTCCTGCAGCGCGATCACGGGATTTCCGCGGCGTTCGTACAGCCGGATCATCTGGCCGATGCACGGATCGTCCGCGACGATGATGTCGTCTGAGAGCAGAACGGCGAAGGGCTCGTCTCCGACCTGGTAGCGCGCCTGGAGCACGGCGTGGCCGAGCCCCAGGGCCTGCGCCTGCCGCACAGAGGAGATCCGGGCGAGAGTGGACACGGCCCGCACCTGCCGCATCAGGTCCGTCTTGCCGCGCTCCTCGAGCGTCTTTTCGAGCTCGTAGGAGAGGTCGAAATGGTCCTCGAGCGCGCTCTTGCCGCGGCTCGTGACGAGAACCATGCGCTCGATCCCGGCGGCGACCGCCTCTTCGACGACGTACTGGACGAGAGGCTTGTCGACGAGCGGAAGCATCTCCTTCGGCTGCGCCTTCGTCGCGGGAAGAAAGCGCGTGCCGAGCCCTGCGGCGGGAAACACGGCGACGCGAACGGAACCCATAGCCGCAGGAAGGTAGCAGAAGTTGAGACAAAGAGTTGAGACTCGAGAGTTGAGGCCTGAACGTGAAAACCGGGTCCGGGCCAAACAGGCCATAGCCTTCGCCCTTCGCCTGACGTTAACGTCCCTCAGGGCGTAAAATGAAGAGTTCGATGAGCAGCGACGCCGCCTTTTTCCGGGAACTGACCTCCGAGCTCGAAGCCCGGGGGCGCCTGGCGCTCGCCACCGTGACCGAGACGCGGGGCTCCGGTCCCTCGCGGGTGGGGCGCCGCTTCCTGGTCTTCGAAGACGGCAGCTTTTCCGGGACGATCGGAGGCGGGCCCTTCGAAGCGCTTGTGATCGCGGACGCGGCGGCGCTGTTTCGGGATGAGGGCGGGGCCGGCCGCTTTCTCAAATGGTACGACTTCTTCGAACGGGAAATCGCGCCGGGCCAGGAACGCGAGATGACGAACATGATCTGCGGAGGGTCCGCGCGGGTCTCGGTGGAGCTGCTGCGGGCGGCGCCATCGCTCATCATCTTAGGCGGCGGCCACGTTGGCCTGGCGCTTGCTCGCCTGGCGCTTCCATTGGGTTACCAGGTCACTGTCGCCGATGATCGCGAAGAGTATTCGCGTCCCGATCGCTTCCCGGCAGAGGCCGAGGTCGTCCGGACCGGGCGCGACTACGTCCTGCCGGAGAGATCCGCCCGTCCGGGGCGCGACCGCTACGTGGCCGTGGTCTCCCGCTGCTGGGAGAGCGACCTCGCGGCCCTGCGCCCGTGGCTCGCGGACGCGACGCCGCCCGCCCGCTACCTCGGGCTGATCGGCTCGGCCCGAAAGGTGCGCGGCGTGTTCGCGAAGCTTTTGGAGGAGGGGATCTCGGAAGAGAGGCTCTCGGGGATCCACGCGCCCATCGGTCTCTCGATCGGGGCGGTCACGCCGGAGGAGATCGCGGTCGCGATCCTCGCGGAGATGATCGCCGTTCGCCGCGGGGTGGCGGATGCACCGGTCAGGCGTGGCCGCGTGGCGGTCGCGCGAGAGGGGAAACCCGCTTGAATCTTTTCCGGGTGTCCCGTTTCCGTCTCTTCGCCGCCGTTCTCCTCTTCGCCTTTTCGCGATCGGGAGGCGCCGCGACGTGGTGGCGTCTGCCCGTCTGGGGCGCGGAAGTGCGGGTGCTCACGCTCGATCCGTTCGACGGCCGCACCGTCTATTGCGGGACCTCCCGCGGCAACTTTTACGGCTCGGAGGACGCAGGAGCGACGTGGAAGTCTCTTCGCGCGGGCCCCGCATTTCCCGGATACGTCGTGACCGGACTGGTGGCGGACCGCTCGGCCCCCGGCCGCCTGTGGGCGTCCCTCGCGGGGCAGTACGCCGGCGGGATCGTCGCTCGAAGCGACGACCGCGGGGAAAACTGGACCGTCCTCGCCCTCTGGAAGAACGTCGTCGCCACGCGCGCTCTCGCCCTCTCCCCCGAGGAGACGAACCCGCGGCTTCTCGCGGTCGGGGGAGACGACGGCGTCCACCTGTCACGGGACGGCGGCGTCACCTGGGTCCGGACGGGCGAGGGCACCGAGGGTCTCTTCCAGGTCGAGTCCCTCGCGTTCGACCCGCGGGACGCGCGGACCCTGTATGCGGGGACCTGGCGCCAGGCGTTCCGGACGCGCGACGGGGGAAGTACCTGGGCGCGGATCGCCGAGGGCATGGTCTTAGACGCCACGGTGTACGCCTGGGACTTCGACGCGGGCAACACGAAGGACGTGTGGGTCTCGACGTGCGGCTGGGTCTACCGAACGCGGGACGGCGGCGACCGGTGGACGCGCTTCAAGAATGGATTCACCAACCGGCGGTCGCACACGATCCGCCGCGACCCGAACCGGCCCGGCGTCGTCTACGCCGCGACCGTCGGGGGTCTTCACCGGTCTCTCGACGACGGCGAGACGTGGGCCCGCGTCTCGCGCGAGTCGCTCGTAGTGACCGCTCTCGAGGTGGATCGCCGGACGGGCCGGCTGTACGTGGGCACCGAAGGGGAGGGCGTCTTCTATTCGGACGACGGCGCCGCCACCTTGAAGAGCGGCTCCATCGGACTGGCGGAAGGCCGGGTGTCGGATCTCGTCGCCGATCCGAACGACGCGTCGCGAATGCTCTTCTTCCGGTCTTACGGCGGCGACGAGAGCGGTGTCTGGGAAGCGCGGGGGATGCGTGTCCGTCGCGTCTCGCGCGATCCGCTGCCCGCCGCTGCGTCGCTCGCGGCGTTCCGCGACGCGGAGGGAAAGACCGTTCTCGTCCTGTCCTCCTTCTCGGGCGTCAAGATTTCGCGCGACGGGGGGGAACGCTGGGCGGCGCCGGCCGCTCCCGCTCCCGGAGTTCCGCTCTCGCTCTTCGGGCTCCCGTTCGCCTCCCCGGTTCTCGTGACCTCCGCGGGCGTTTTCCGGGTGGCGGAGGGGGGCCGCGCGTTCCGGGCGATTCCCGGTTCTCCCTCCGTGCCGATCGGCGCGGAGCTGCTCCAGGACGGCGGCGGCGCGCCCATCCTCGAAGTCCGCACTTCGGACGGCCTTTTCCGGTGGAACGGCCAGAGCTGGAACAACCGAAAGCAGGGGGTCCTGAAGGGCGGGATGTTCCTGCAGGCGGGTGCCTCGACGGGACCCGCGCCGCAGTACAGCTCCCTCGAAGACAAGGAAGGCACGCTCGTGTGGGAAGAGGGTGGGAAGCGTCTGGCGCTCACGAGCCCCCGGCCGGGGCTGGCGCTGGCGACCGCGGCCGCAGCGCCCGGCGGACGCCTCTACGTGGGCACCACGGGGGACGGACTGTTTCTCTTCGAGCCCTAGGAGCCCGTCCAGGTAATCGAAAACGAGAGAAAGTGAAAACTCTTTTTCGCCACAGTTGGCCCCTAACGCCCGATCGTCACGTGCCGAGGGGTTTCAGTACCCCCGAGATCTCGGTTTTTAGCATTACTCGGAC
>JBBSGZ010000117.1:0-11678 GCA_038253555.1 Thermoanaerobaculia bacterium | reverse complement strand
GCGAGACATCTACGACCAGATGCATCCGGATTGGAAGGGGAGCCGCGAGGACCTTCTGGCTCAGGTCGTACGAATCGTCGATGAGGTCCTGCGGAGCGACTGCGTCCGGATCGAGCCGGCTTTATTCAATCAAGACGAACTGCGGCGGAGGATCGTGCTGACACTGAACATGAACAAGATCGTGCAGCACGTCTGGGAAGCGATCCGGTTCGAGAACACCGAGATGCTCGTACCAGAGTTCGACCTGGAACGCCCGGTGCGCGGCACCGCCGACATGCGGACCTGGTTCACGGGTCGACCTTGCGAGCGAACCCTGCGGTCTCACATCAATTTCTGCGTCTTCGACAGCACGTGGGAGGCGACCGAGGCCTTCGAGCTCGATCGCAACGGCGACGTCGAGGCCTGGGCAAAGAACGATCATCTCGGGTTCGATGTCTTCTACGTCTCCCGCGGTATCGTCAGGAGGTTCTGGCCCGACTATCTGATCCGGTTGAAGAGTGGAACGATGCTCGTTCTCGAAGTAAAGGGTCAGGATTCTCAGGAGAACCGCACGAAGCGCGAGTTTCTTGCCGAGTGGGTTCGTGCGGTGAATGGAAGCAGCCATTTCGGCCGCTGGGCCTGCGATGTTTCCCGCAACCCTTCGGATCTTCCGGCAATTCTCCGCCGTCATGCCGAGGCGTCTCACACGAATCCCTGACGATGTCTCGGATGCCCGCCCCTATCGGTCCGCTGACGAAAGTCTTTGCGCAGGTCAGCTAGAAGCGAGTCGCGCGATCAGGGCGATCATCCGACCCGCCGCGGACCCGTCGCGGCGGTAGCTGGCGTAGCGCTCGCCGCCGCATTGCGTGCAGGACGGGTGAATGGAGATGGACTCCGGGCGGACGCCGCCGGACTCGAGCTGCGCGCGGTTGACGCCCTTCAGGTCGAGTCGGAAGTGGCCGCCGCAGTCTCGCCGCGCGAACTCGCCGGCAAAATGCCGCGCCACTTCGCCGCCGACCTCGTAGCAGCAGACGCCGATGGAGGGCCCGATCCACGCCTCGACGTCGTCCGCGTGCGCGCCGAGCTCCCGCAGAGCGGTGAGAGCGGCGGCCGCGGCGCCGACGGCGGAGCCGCGCCAGCCCGCGTGCGCCGCCGCGATCGCGCCCGGCGCCCGCAGCAGAATGGGAACGCAGTCCGCGGTCTGCACCACCAGAGCGACGTTCGGGAGCGCCGTCGCCAGCACGTCGCACTCGCCCGCATCGACGGTGCGCGCGGAGCCCGGCGCCGTCTCGACCCTCAGAGCGGCGCGCCCATGGACCTGCGTGGCGCGCACGATCGGCAGGAAGGCCGCCCCCAGCGTCTCTGCGAGCCGCCGGGCGAGGATCTCGGTGGGAGAGGTCGTTCCCGGCGGGACCAGGCCGCGCCCCGAGAACGCCGTGAGCGTATCGGGCGGCACCCCCCGAGGCCGGAAGATCCAACCGGCGGCACTCGAGCTCTCGGTCCAGGCGGTGCCCGTCACCGGCCGATTCTCGCACGGGCTCCGTGCTAAAATTTCACAGTGTCCTCTCTCGAAACTCCTGAAAGGACGCGGGTTTTTCCCGTCATCGGCCTGGAGGTCCACGCGCAGCTCCAGACCCGCTCCAAGATGTTCTGCCCGTGTCCCGTCACCGTGGGCGATGCCGCCAACTCCGCGACCTGCCCGATCTGCCTGGCGTTTCCCGGCACCCTCCCGGTCTTGAACCGCGAGGCCGTGACGCTCGCCATGCGTCTGGCGCTCGCCACCGGCTCCGAGATTCACCGCGACTCCCGGTTCTCCCGGAAGAACTACTTTTACCCGGACCTCCCGAAGGGGTACCAGATCACCCAGTACGATCGGCCGATCGCGACGGGCGGGGGCGTCGAGATCGACACGCCCTCGGGGACGCGCACGATCCGGCTGACCCGCATTCATCTGGAGGAAGACGCCGGCAAGTCGCTTCACGACACGCCGTTCGCCGACGTCCCCTCGACGGTTTCTCTCGTGGACTGGAACCGCGCGGGCGTTCCCCTCTGCGAGATCGTGAGCGAGCCCGAGATCCGCACGGCCGAAGAGGCGGCCTCCTATCTGACCGAGCTGCGTCGGCTGCTGCGCTTCACCGGCGTCTCGGATGCCGACATGGAAAAGGGCAACCTTCGCTGCGATGCTAACGTCTCGGTCCGGATGTCCGGGGACGAGCCATTCGGCACGCGCGTCGAGATCAAGAACCTGAATTCGATCCGCTTCGTCGCGAAGGCGATCGAGCACGAGATCGACCGCCAGGCCGAATCGCTGAGGCGGGGCGAGCGGATTGTGCTGGAAACTCGCCTCTGGGACGAGAAGGCGGGCCGGACCGTCCCCATGCGCGGCAAAGAAGAAGCCCAGGACTACCGGTATTTCCCGGAGCCGGACCTGGGAGCCCTGCGGATCGACGACGCGTGGCTCGCGGAGGCCGCGGGCGCGATCCCGGAGCTGCCGCGGGCGCGGCGCGCGCGGCTGATGGACACGGGGATCCCGGCCTCGGACGCGGAAACGCTCACCTCGTCGCGGGAGCTCGCCGACTACTTCGAACAGGCCTCGAGTCTCGCGTCCCCGAAGCTTGCCGCCAACTGGGTGACGGGCGAGGTGCTGCGCTGGATGAAGGAGCGGCGGATTTCGCCCGAAAATGCCCTCTCGTTCCCCGTCGGCCCCCCCCGGCTCGCGGGCCTTCTCCGGATGCTGGACGCCGGTGAGATCTCGACGGCGTCGGGGAAAGAGGTCCTTGCCGCGATGATCGACTCTCCGGCCGAGGCGGCCGCGATCGTATCCGAGAAAGGGCTGGGCCGGATCAGCGACGCGGGGGAGCTCGACCGAGTCGCTGCGGACATCGTCGGCTCGAATCCCGGGCAGGTCGCGCTTTATCGGTCCGGGAAGACGGCCACCTTCGGGTGGTTCGTCGGGCAGGTCATGAAGCGAACGGCCGGCCGCGCGGACCCCGCGCAGGTCCGCGAAGCGCTCACGCGCGCGCTGTCCCGCTCTGCGGAGACTGACAGCTGAGGGCCGGCGACTCGCGATGATCCAGCTGTTCCGCGTCTCGAAGGAGTACGGGCGCTTCCGTCACGCCCTGGCGGACGTCACCTGCACCATCGAGCGCGGCGAGTTTGTGTTCCTGACGGGCCCGTCCGGTGCCGGCAAATCCACCTTCCTGAAGCTCCTCTTCCGCGACGAACCGCCGACCTCCGGCCAGATCCTCGTCAACGGCCGGAACATCGGCGTGCTCCCGGCGTCGCAGATCCCCTATTTCCGGCGCAGCGTCGGCGTCGTTTTCCAGGATTTCAAGCTCATCCGCCGAAAGAGCGTGTTCGAGAACATCGCGTTCGTCCAGAACGTCCTGGGGCTTTCGAGGGCGGAACAGAAGCGCCGCGCGTACCAGGTGCTGAAGCGCGTCGGGCTCCACCATCAGATGAACGCGTTTCCGGACGAGTTGTCCGGGGGCGAGCAGCAGCGGGTGGCGATCGCCCGCGCGATCGTGAATGAGCCGACGCTCCTCCTCGCCGACGAGCCGACCGGGAACCTCGATCCGGTCCTTTCCGAGGAGATCATGCGGCTTTTCCTCGAGATCAACATCCGGGGGACCACCGTCCTCGTGGCGACTCACGATTTCGACCTCATCCGGCGAATGGGCAAGCGGGTCCTGTCGCTCGATCGCGGCCGTCTGCGCGACGCGCCTCTCCGGCGCGAAGCGGCTCCGAGCGCCGTTCGGGAAGCGCCGTTTCTGCCGCTCGGATGAAGGTCTCGCCTTCTCTCCGATTTCCGATTTCCGATTCCCGATTCCCGGCGTCCGGGGCGCAAATGGTTAAGCCTCGCTACGTCTTCGGGGAAGCCTGGTCGATTGCGCGGAGCGGCGCGCGTCAGACCCTTCTCGCGGTCGGCCTGATCGCGCTGTCTCTCTACGTACCCGGGCTGTTCGCGCTGCTCTCGCGCAATCTCGGGCGGCTCTCCGCCGATGCCGAAGCGCCGGCCGCCGTCCTGACGGTCGACCCGGCCGCGGACCGCCGCGCCATCGCCCGGAAATTGTCGCAGGATCCGCGGGTGCGCGAAGTCCGAATCGTGTCCAGCGAGGCGGCGCTCGCCAGGTTCAGAGAAGCGTATCCGGAGCTCGGAGCCGCGCTCGGCGACTTGAAGGACGCGCCCTTTCCACCGACGATCGAAATCCGGGTGCGGTCGACGGCGGGGCCCGGCGCCGGAACCGCCATCGCCGCGGCCGCGCGCCCGTGGCCCGGGGTCGAGATCGCGGAATCCGAGGAGGAAATCGGCCGGCGGTTCGCGGATGGCGTGCGGATTGTGCGTGCCGCCGGGCTTGCGCTCGGAGGCGTTCTCGTTCTCGCCGCCATCCTCTCGGTCGCGTCCGCGATCCGGCTCGCGCTCGATCTGCACCGCGATGAGATCGAGATCATGCGCCTGATGGGCGCCACGGAAACCGCAATCCGCGCGCCTTTCTGGCTCCATGCGACGGGGGAGGGCCTGGCGGGCGGAAGCCTGGCACTCGTCCTTCTCTACGGGACCTGGCGGATGGGACTGAGCTATCTCGCCCGCAGCCCCCACCCGGTGCTCGCGATGTTCTGGGGGAGCTTTCTCGAGTGGCGGGGAGCCGTTCTGATGCCTCTGATCGGCGCCGCGGCGGGCCTCTTCGGAAGCATGATCTCCCTGACGAGAAGGACGTAGAGGGGACTGGCGCTGGGCGAGGGGCGTTGATCCCTCACCCTCGAAGCCGTCGCGTGGCGAAGGCGCAACGCCTCCCTGCGGGCCCCCTCACCCCAACCCTCTCCCCGAGCGCGGGGCGAGGGGGCAGAGCTGCGCCTCCACCACGATGGTGGCTAAGCTCGCAGCGGGAGGAGTCTCCTGACCGAAGGGAAGGAGGAGCCTCCCGCTGCGGGAGCCGAAGCGAACGGAGGGACGAGGCGAGCGGTCGAGGCCGCATCCGGCCGAGCCGCTCGCCGGTGCCTTCGCCGCTCACGGCGAAGGCACGTCCCGCAGTGAGCGAAGGCGACGTTTACGTTGCGACGTCCGGATCGCCGAGGAGCCTCGCGACGCCCTCGAGACCGCGGACGTTCTCGCAGACGACTTTCACCGCCGACGTGAGAGGCACGGCGAGAACGGCCCCGGCGATGCCCCAGAGGAGTCCCCAGAAGATGAAAGCCAGCATGACGGTCAGCGGGAAGAGCCGCACGCGCCCGCCGACGATCAGCGGGGTCAGGATGTTTCCCTCGATGAACTGCAGAACCGCATAGACGATGAGGACGATCAGCGCTTTCTGTCCGTCGTACTGAAAGAACGCGACGGTCACCGCTGGAATCGTCGAAAAGATCACGCCGACGTAAGGCAGAGTGATCGCCAGGCCTGCGAGCGGCCCGAGGATGTAGTAATAGCTGACGCGGAGCAGCATGAGGGCGGCCGTCGTGAGCCCCGCCATGATCGCCATCACGAACGAGAGCCCGAGCGCATAGTCCGTCATGGTGCGGGAGATCGCGCCCGTCACGTCTCCCGCAAATCGGCCGTGGCGCGCGAGCATTCCGTCGATGATGCGCCCGAACTTCTCCCGGTCCTTCAGCATGAAAAACGTCAGGAACGGCACCGCGGCCGCATAGAGGAGGAGATGCAGAGTCTCACCGACCTGGGCGACGAACGCCCGCGTGGCGGCGAGGGGGGATTCGCTGATCTTCACCTCCCGCACCGCGCGCGTCTCCTCCGGAAGGATGTTCCCCATCCGCTCACGGAGCCGGTTCACGTAGTCGGTGAACTGGGACAGGACGTCGCGGATCCGGTTCTGGTATCGCGGCAGGTCCACGTAGAACTGATTGAACTGAGCGGTGACGTTGATCACCAGCAGAACGATCGCGCCGATCAACACGAACAGCAGCAGCAGGATCGCGAGCACGCGCGGCACCCCGGCCCGTTCGAGGAGCGAAACGAACGGGCGGATGGCGAAGGCCAGAAAAAGCGCGAACGAGATGGTGATGAAAAATGTCCGCCCGTAGTAGAGAAGCGCGATTGCCGCCGCCAGGGTGAGGAGGACCGGTAAGCGGGGTCGTGACGCGGAGGCCGGGGCTGGAGCTGAAAAAGCCCCCTCGGTGCGAGGGGGCTCGGAAGGAGAAGGCGAGGTGAGGTCCGGCGTCACGTTCCGGAGACGAGGGTCACCACGATCAGAGCGCGGCGGTTCTTCGCCCGCCCCTCGGGCGTCGCGTTGTCGTAGGCCGCGTCGGCCGAACCGCGCCCGGCGGTCGTGACGCGGTTGGGATCGATCCCGTGTCTGGTCACGAGGTATTCCTTTGCGGACTGCGCTCTCTTCGCCGAGATGGCCAGGTTGGCCGGCTCGTTGGGACTATTGTCAGAATATCCCGTCACGACCGCGGTCGCGTTCAGGTCATTTTTCATCCGCAGCGCGATTCCGTCGAGGATCGCCTTGGCGATGTTCGTCAGCCGGGCGCTCGCTGCGTCGAACTGGATCTCGTCGCGCGTCATCCTCGGGGTGGGCGGGGGAGGGGTCGTCGTGATTTCCGTCTTCTCTTCGATCACCATCGGAACGGCGGCGGGGGCCGGCATGACCACGGGCGGGGGAGGGAGCGGCGGCCAGGCGGCGTAGGTGATTCCGATCAGCCCGCCCAGCGGGTTGGGCGAAAAGCCCTTCCGGAGAAGCATGTCGAGATTGGCGTTCAACGCGGCGTTGACGGCCCAGCCGGTCCGGCCGAGGTAGAAACGCGCTCCCGTGGTCAGGAGCGAGTACGGCTCCTCGGGCAGGTCGCCTCCGTCGAACGTGTGCCGGTCGAGCTCCCCGATCACATGCAGGTACGGCAGAACCGGGACTTCGACGCCGACGGCCACCTTGAAGCGGTTGGGCACGCGGATGTCCTGATCGTGCCGCGACGAGAGCTGGTAGGAGACCATCCCCGTGACGATCCCTTTGGTGCCCGCGATTCCCCACTCCCAGTCGGTGCGCCGCGATTTCACCCGGTCGATGTCCGCGTCGACCTGGTCGACGTGAATCGAAGCCTGTCCCATGGGGACGTGGGCGGCGAGCCAGAGGCCGAGCCGGAAGTCTCCGTCGGCTTCCGAGTAGATGCGGTACTTCGTGGCGATCCGAAGCTTCCGGGGCTCGTCGGCGCGGAAGCGACCGAAGAACTGGATCCCGTTCAAGGCGCCGCCTCTCCATCCGCCGCGGCTCTCGAACCGCTCCGTGCCCGCCGACGCCGAGATGTCCCAGTTGTCGGTCAGGCCGAGCCCGATCGAACCTTCGCCGGCCCAGTGCGAATAGAGCCGGCTGCGGTAATTCGTGTCCGAAAATGCGAGGTTACCGGCGACCAGCTGCTCTTTCCACCCGTACACGCCGAGAGTGAATTGCCCCGCTCTGGCCGTGTCCGCGGTGGGCATGGTGAAGAGCCCGATGTCGCCCTGGTTGCTGGGGGCGATCTGGGCGGAGGAAGCCGCGGCGCCCGTCAAACACACGAGGATACCGAGGAGCGCCGTACGCCTTGCCTTCATGCAGTCTCCTTTCGAACCGGCTCGGGAAAAACAGAGATGCCTAATAGAATAAGCCAAAAAAGCGAAAATGCCAAACATCATTCTGCACAGGGCGGCCGAACGAGAGGAAAGGCGCGGATCCAGTCCCCCGAAGGCCCTGTGTGACTGACCGTCCCCCGACCCGCCCCGGCGGCGGGCTCCCGGCGGGCCCCTCAGCGGTAGCTGCGGAGCGAAACCAGAAAACGAACGCCTCCGACGCCCCGGACCACGGTCTTCGCCGCGAGCGCCGAGAGGAAAACCTGTGTGCGCCGATAGGACAGGCTCGACTCGATCCCCGCACCCACGTCCACCTTGTAGTCGGAAAACGCGCCGTAGACGCGCGTGCCGTCCCCCACGTTCCCCGTCCCGGCGTAACCGACGGCGTAGAGGCTTTCCCAGTCCAGCCCGGCGAGGTTCTTTCGGGCGTCCCGGAAGAATGGAACCGCGTATTCCGCCGTGAGGTGCGCCTCGTTGGTTCCGCGCTCCCGCCCGCGATACCCGCGAAGGGCCTCGCGGCTGTCCAGAGCGAAAAGCTCGTACCGCGGAATCGAGAATGAGGTCCCGACGGCCGGGTCGAAGACCTGCCGCACGCGCTTCCGGAACGGGAAGTAGCCCCCGTGCAGGCGCAGGACCAGCCGGTCGGGCCCGACCGAGATCGCCTGCAGGACCTCGAACTCCGTCTTCACGTAGCTGTAGTCGCCTCCGAGCCGCCCCACTCCCCACGTCGCCGCCCCGGAAAAACCGCGGCCGTGCGGGCCGATCTCGCGCAGCGCGGTGAAGAGGTTGAAGACCCGGTCTCGCGCTTCGCCGACGATGGCGTTCGAACGCTCGTCGGACGGCGTTCCGTACTGGTAGCCCGTCTTCAAATACACGTTGGTCTTGTTCGCGTCCGGCTCCTCGAGGGGGTTCGAGAACGTGAGCCGGTCGAACTCGGCCAGGCCGTAGATGCGGTTGTAGAAATCGAGGGGCACGCGGAGGAGATAGAGGCCGCCCCGCGTCCGGGTGAATTCGTTGGAGAACCGGGACAGGTCGGAAAACTCGATCGTGTCGAAGAACGTGAAGGTCGATGTGCCCGTCCTGCCGTAGTACTTGTATCGGAGAAACGCCGAGATGTCGCCGCTGACGAAGTTGTAAGCGACCTGCATTTCGAAAAGGGAATTGCGGATGGGCTTCAAGAGGCGAATGTCCGCGCGGCCGTCCGGCAGATACAGGTTGAACCGCGGCAGGAGACCGGAGTTCTCCGGTTCCCCGGCGGGAGCGCCCGCGCGGGCTGCCCCGGACGGGGTGTCCTGGCCGGCTGGCGGGTCGGAGGCGGGGGAGACTGAGGGGCCGCCGGGTGTCGGAGAGGGGGGAGGCTCGTCCCCGGCGTGACAGGGGGCCGCTGGAGCGAAGAGACTGAAGAGGAGGATCGTCAGCCCGGCGCGGCGCGCGGCGGCCGCGGCGCGGACCATCCGGGAAAGCGGCCGGGCGGCCACTCGGAGAATCCCCGGACCTCTCAGGCCTTGGGCTGCATCACGAGCGACATCTTGTCCTGAAAGGACTTCATCTTCGCCGGCCCGCGCATGGAGGAAATGGTCTTCTCCGTCTGCCGGATCAGGTCGCGGACCGCCTCGACTCCCCGCCCCCGGTCGATCTCGGAGAGCGCCTGCTTGTAGGGGCCTTCCACGCCGGGAACGTTCGATTCGCCGATGGCGATCTCCGCTTCCTGTTTGACGCGCGTGCACAGGATCATGAGGATCTTCTTTTCGTCCCCGAGGAGCGCCGCGGCGGACTCCGGGGCGGGGGCGGGCGGGCGGGCGGATTCGCGGGACCGCATTTCGACGAGCCCGGCGGTGATGAGGCCGTAGAGGATCTTTGCGGTTTCAAACGAGGAAGATCCCGCGCCGCGCGCGATCTCTTCGACGCTCTTCCTCCCGTCGATGCGGATGACGAGGTTCCATTCGAGTGGCGACAGGGTGACCGGCTCCGCATCGCGGGGCAGAAATGCGGGAATGTACTCGACCCCCGGGATCTTCCGCGAAAGCACTTTCCACTCGTCGAGCCGGCGCGCCGATTCCATGAGGAGGCTCGTGTTCGACCTCTGGATCGTCACCGCTTCGGATTCTTCGCCGGGAGTGAACTGGAAGTCGCCGGACGACCAGATCGCCAGAGCGTAGATCGCCTCTTCTCCCGTGAGGTCTCCAATTTTCGCGTGGACCATCTGGCCGTTTTTCAGGAAGATCTGGCCGCGCTCCACCCCGCGAATCAGGGTGAAGAGGCCCGTCTTTCCCGAGACCGAGACCAGCTGGATGATGTCCGGGACCGGGAGCTCCTGGATAGAGCCTTGAAAGGACATGTGGGCCGGGATGCTAGCAGGAAGATGTTCCGTTGTGAGTTCTCAGTTTCAAAAGGGCCGCTTCCCCTCGGGGGCGCCGAGTGGCGTGGGTCAGTTCCCCTACCGGCCCCCCGCCCCTCCATGAATGTGGCAGATGGCGACGGCCAGCGCGTCGGCCGCGTCGAGCGGCACCCGGCTGCGCTGCCGGGCCAGAAGCGAGAGCACCATCGATCGGACCTGAGGCTTCTCCGCGTTGCCGTAGCCGACGAGCGCCTTCTTGACCAGCCGAGGCTCGTATTCGAAGACGGGAATCGCGAAGCGCGCGGCGGCCGCGAGGAGGACCCCCCGCGCGTGCGCGAGCTTTAATGCGGAGGCGATGTTCTTCCCCGCGAAGATCGTCTCTACGGAAACGGCGGCGGGGCGGCGTTCCTCCAGGAGGGCGGAAGCGCACCCGAGGAGCACGTCGAGCTTCCCCGAGAGGGACAGGGCGGCGGGGGGACGGAAAACGCCGCACGCCTCGAGGATCAGGCGCCCCTGATCGAAAACCACCACGCCGTAACCGGTCGCGACGCTCCCGGGATCGAAGCCGACGATTTTCAGCGGTGCTCCGCACCCGGGAAACGGCGGGGGAGCGGGAGCCGGGGGCGGTGCGCGGTCCGCCCTCTTTCGCCCTGTGCCCTTCGCCCTTCGCCCGGAAGCGTCAGGCTTCCTCGACCTCGAAGTTGGCATTGGCCCAGACGTGCTGCACGTCGTCGTGGTCTTCCAGCGCCTCCATCAGCCGCATCATCTGGTCCGCCTTCTTGGCGTCGAGCTCGACTTCCGTGGTGGGGATCATCGAAAGCTCTCCGACCGCGACCGGAATCTTCTTTTCCTCGAGACGCGCCTTGACCGCGGCGAACGAATCGGGATCCGTGACGACCTCGTGGTACTGGTCCGTCGATCGGACGTCTTCCGCGCCCGCTTCGATGGCGACTTCCATCACCAGGTCCTCCGTGGCCTTGTCCTTCTCGATGGCGATGTATCCCTTTTTCTGAAAGAGAAACCGCACGGAGCCGGACTCGCTCAAGTTGCCTCCGTTCTTCGAGAAGATCGTGCGCACCTCCGGCAGAGTCCGATTCCGGTTGTCCGTCATCGTCTCGACGAGGACCGCGACGCCGCCCGGACCGTATCCCTCGTACGTCACCTCTTCGTAGTTCACGCCGGGCAGCTCTCCGGTGCCCCGCTGAAGGGCCCGCTTGATGTTGTCGGCGGGCATGTTGACGGCCTTCGCGTCGTCAATGGCCTTGCGCAGTCGCGGATTGGATTCGGGCGCGCCCCCGCCCAGCCGGGCCGCCATGGTGATTTCCTTGATGAGCTTGGTGAAGATGCGGCCGCGTTTGGCATCCGCCGCGCCCTTCTTGTGCTTGATCGTGCTCCACTTGCTGTGGCCGGACATGTGCGTTCCTCCGAGAGTCGTTGGCTCGAGCGGGGATTATATTCGTCGCCTTCGCTCACTGCGGGAGCTGCCTTCGCCGTGCGCTTCGCTTCGGCTCCCGCCCCCACGTCGCTTCCGCTCACTGCGTTCACTCCCGCTCCCGCCCCGACAGGCTCCTCCCTCCCTCTATTCGGGAGACTCCTCTCGGGGCGAGCGTAGTCACCCTCGTGGTTAGAGCGCAGCTCTGCCCCCTCGCCCCGCGCGCCGGGGAGAGGGCTGGGGTGAGACGCTATGAGTGAAGAAAAAAAAACGCCGCTGTAGCCTTCTTTTCGGGACAAAACGAAAGGAGTCGGCAGTGAAACAGACGGCGTTCGAAGGGAAGTATAGCGAGCAGTTCGGGACTTTGTATGTGTCACTGG
>JBBSGZ010000116.1:0-11892 GCA_038253555.1 Thermoanaerobaculia bacterium | reverse complement strand
CTCCGCTCACTGCGGGAGCTGCCTTCGCCGTGCGCGGCGAAGGCACCGGCGAGCGGCTCGACCGCTCGGCTCACGTCGCTTCCGCTCACTGCGGTCGCTCACGCTCCCGCAGCGGGGGGCGCCTCCGTCCCTTCGGTCAGGAGACTCCTCCCGCTGCGAGCGTAGCAACCATCGTGGTTGAGGCGCAGCTTTGCCCCCTCGCCCCGGGCTCGGGGAGAGGGTCGGGGTGAGGGGGCCCCCGCAGGTCAGCGTTGTGTCTTCGCCTCCGCGGTGGTCAAGATCCTCCATCTCCTCGGCTCGGGGAGCTGAAATCGCAAGGGGGTTGATCCCGGGTCCGGGGCTGCACCCAGGATGAATGGGTCCTTGGCTTCCCTCGACGCGAACCGATCGGCGCCAGAGCTACTGACCGAAGTCCTGGGCGTGCCCGCGGACGTGCCGAGGTTCAGGTTGAGGTCGTCGCGCCGGAGCCGTTCGCCCCGAGATCGTGGGCGGAGGGGAGATCGACTCCCGTTTATTCGGCGTATTCGTCGGAACCCTGCACCCAGAGAAACGACTGCAGGTCGATCATGTCGCGGGGCCGCAGATCTTTCAGGTCTCGCCGCACGCGAGCGGCGAACCCGCGGAGACTCTCGTAGGTGTCCCAGTTGGGGGCGGAGCGGTAGGAAAACTCGATGCCATACCGATGTGCCGCGACCCGGGTCACGTTGGGCTTCAAAAAGATGTGACGCTCGGGCAGTGCGAGGAATCCGAAGACCGTGACTACGGGCCAGGTGAGCACGCGGGTCTGCCGCCGGGGGAGGGAACCGGCCACTTCGCACCAGCGGTCGAAGCTCTTTTCACCGCCCGCCCCGGTGCCGTGGAGGAATTCGTAGAGGCCTTCCGCGAAGAGCCGCGCGCCCAGGGGCGACTTCAAGGCGTCTCGCAGCGCCATCTTCTCGAAAGAGAAAAGGAGATTGGTTTTCGATTCGATCCGGACGGCAAGAGCGGCGATCTCCGCGAACCGCCCCTTGTCCAGGAGAGACCGGTAAGTCTCCTGTCCGAGTGATGCTTCCCCACTGCTCGTGCGCGGCGGCCTTGTAGTTGCGTTCCCAGTCCAGGTAGGTCTCATCTCGAAAGCCACCCGGAAAGAATTTAAAGAACTTGCGGCGGCATCGCCGCGCCGCCGCAGAGACGTCAGATGCGGATGCCGCACGCATTGTGCGGGTCCGCGCGCGGAGCGCCTCGGGAAATGCCATCGCCTCACCCGGTGCATGGACCGGGCCAGGACTGTTTCGAGAGGTCAACCCGGCCGGATCAGGCCCCGCGGCGGAACCGGCGCTCCCGTCCCATCAAAAGAGAGAGTCCGGCCCGTCAGCTCCCCTGGCGCGAGGCGCGTGACGGCACGGGCTTCTTCGGCAGCGCGGCGATCCTGGCGGCCTCGTCGAACATCGCGAGCCCCTTCTGGAGCTGAGTGTCGCCGTCTGCCTGCGCCTTCCGGCCCGCCTCCAGACCGAATTTCGCGTTCACGATCTCGACCTTCATCGCGAGGTCCACGATGCCGCGGTTCGACTCTTCCTGCCACTGGCGTGTGAGCTCCTCGACGCTCGAGAATTTGCTCGCCTCCGCGAATTTAAAAAACTGCTGACGCAGCTCTGGCGTGACTTCGAAGTTCGGCTTCACGTCCGGGTGGCGGGACAGGTAGTCGATGGCGAAGTTGAAGAACAGGTTGCGCGCCAGGAATTGCGAGAGCAGCTTGGATTCGGCGAACCCGCTCTTGATTGCGACGTCGGGAGTGATCCCGCCAGCCGCGTACACGGTCCGGCCGGCGTCGGTGTAGAAGGTCTGTCCCGCCGTGCGGGGGGCCTCGACGGCGGTTTCGCCGGCGGCGGCCACGGCGGCGTCGGGATCTTCCGGGTTCACGTACGCGAGGAGATCGCTGTAATCCCTCTGGATCCAGCGCCCGGACGGCGTGTAGTAGCGCGCGGTGGTCAACGCCAGTCCGGCGCCGTAGGGGAGCGTGTAGACGCTCTGTACGAGCCCCTTGCCCCAGCTGCGCTGGCCGACGAGGAGTCCCCGGTCGTGGTCCTGGATCGCCCCCGCGACGATCTCCGAAGCGGAAGCGGACCCGCGGTTGATCAGCACCACGAGGGGGCGGTCGAAGTGCGGCCCGTCTCCCGGCGCGTAAAAGTCCTGCGCCGAGGAGGGGGTCCGCCCCCGCGTGTACACGATCTTCGACCCCTTCGGAAGGAAGACGTCGGAGACGTCCACGGCCTGATCGAGAACGCCGCCCGGATTTCCACGCAGGTCGAGGACGAGCTTCTTCATCCCGAGCTTCTCGAGCCTGGCGAGCGCGGCGGTCAGCTCCCGGCTGGACGTGTGGGTGAAGTCCCGGAGGAGGATATAGCCCGTGTCCGCGTTCAAGAGGAACGCATAGGGAACGGAAAGGGTCGGGATCTCGGCGCGCGTGATCGTCATGTGGAGAGGCTCGTCCAGGCCCGTCCGGCGAATCGTAATGTGGACGGCCGTCCCCTTCGGACCGCGAAGCTTTTTGACGACGTCGTCCGTCGACACGTCTTCCTTGATCTCCTCGTCCTCGATGTGCGTAATCACGTCTCCGGCGCGGACTCCCATCTTGTAGGCGGGGGTCCCCTCCATCGGTGCGATGACGGTAATCTTGCCCATCCGCTTCTGGATTTGAATGCCGAGGCCGAAGAAAGAGCCCTGCTGCTTTTCGCGCATGGCAGCGTACTCGTCGGGCTCCAGAAACGCGGTGTGCGGATCGAGGCGGGCGAGCATTCCGTGGATCGAGGCATAGACGAACTTTTCGGGCGCCACGGCCTCGGGGGACCACTCGCCAAGGGTCGTCAGGATGTCCGCGTACTCATCGAGCGGCGGAACTTCGCGTTCGGGAGAGGCGAAGAGCTTGCCACCGAGCGCCCCACCGAGAAGGGTGGCCGCCCCAAGAAGGCCGACCGAGACCAGTAATCGAGACCGTGGCTGGCTCACTCGAACCTCCTGCCCCCAAGCTCGGGAGAATCTACATTCTGACACGCGGACTTCGAAATCCGCAGGGAATCCGCCCGGCGCCCCGCGCGGGGTTAGAATCAGCTGCTCAGGGAGGAAACATGTTCGGCTCCATCGGTATGCCCGAGTTGATTTTGATTTTCGTGGTGGCTCTCCTCGTCTTCGGGCCGAAGAAGCTTCCGGAGATCGGCAAGTCTCTCGGGAAGGGCCTCGCCGAGTTCAAGAGGGCCTCTGACGAGCTGAAGAAGACAATCGAGACGGAGATCGAACAGAGCAAGGCGGAGGTGGCCGCCGTAAAGGACCACGTCGCCTCGGTTCAGAACAGTCTGATCTCTTCTCCCGCCGCGGAAACCGTCCCTTCTCTCCCGGCGGACCCGGCCTCCGTCGCGGTCGCAGACACCTCCCCTTCGATCTCCGACCCCAGTCCCATCCATCCCGCTTGAGTTCGAGCGCCCCGGCTGCGGCCCCTTCGCGGCGGCAGTTTCCCGTACCGCCGGCGCGGCGCGCTTGACCGAAGAAGCCTCGGGCCGTCTCCGCGAGGAGGGGGAGGAAGAGCTTCCCCGGATGGGCTTCTTCGATCATCTCGAAGAGTTCCGAAAAAGGCTCATCATTTCGTTGATCGCCGTTTTCGTCGCCTTCCTCATCTGCTGGAACTGGGCGCCGAAGATCTTCGAATTCATCGCTCGGCCGTTGAAGAAGGTCCTGCCCCCGGGACAGAACCTCTCCTACACGACGATGACCGAGCCGTTCCTGATGTATTTCCGTGTCGCGATGTATGCCGGGATCATCCTGGCGTCCCCGATCCTGCTCTGGCAGATCTGGCTCTTTGTGGCTCCCGCGCTCTATCGAAGGGAGCGGCTCTACGTGTGGCCGTTCGTCGTGGGCGGGGTTTTTTTCTTCCTGTCCGGGTGCGCGTTTGCTTACTACGTGGCCTTCCCGGGCGTCATCAACTTCCTCGTTGGCAACGTGGGGAAGAACTTCAACGCGGTCATCACCATCAACGAGTATCTCTCGACGGCCGCGAAACTGATCCTCGGCCTGGGGGCCTGCTTCGAGACTCCGATCTTCATCTTCTTCCTGGCGCGGATCGGCGTCGTGACGCCGCGCTGGCTGATGAAGAAATTCAAGTACGCCATTCTCATCATCTTCATCATCGCGGCCGTCATCACGCCCACCCCTGACATCGCCACACAGTGCGTGTTCGCGTTTCCGATGATCGCGCTGTACTTACTGGGCGTCGGCGTCGCATGGATTTTCCGGCGGCGCGGGGAGTCCGTTCCGAACGGGTAATCGGAATTCCGCGATGTTTCTAACGCGCGCCCTTTTCGCTGTTCTGGCCGTCGCCGCGGCGGCACCCGCGGCCCGCGTCGAAATTTCGGCCGCCGCATCGCTCGTCGCAGAAGGGCACGAAGTGGAGGTCCTGTCGGGTCAGAGCGGCGAAGCCGTCAGGCTGACCGCCGGTCAGCCGCGGGGGACCGTCTCGCCTCCCGGGCCGGTCTTCGCGCTGCGGCGGGATCGGCGCGGGACGCTCGCGGGAGTCGTGTTACCCCGGCGCTACCCCGCCGGGCGCGCGCGCCTCGTCAGCCTGGACGCTCCGCTGGCAGGCCGGAGGCACCTCGTTGTCCGCGCGGATTTTTCAAAGAAGGCTCCAGGCCCGCCGGAGGGAGCGGGGAACCTCCGCATTCTGCTGACGCGGCCTTCCGAGCCGGTCCTACCGGCGGTCGTCGGCCGCGATGAGCGCGGCGTGGTGGCGCTGTTTTCCAACGTCCCCGCGGGCGACTACACGCTCCGGATCGACGGAGACCGCTGGAGAACTGCTGAAGGTCGGGTCGCGCTCGACTCGGAGGCGCCGATCCGGGAAGAGGTTCTCCCGATGCGGATCAAACCCTCGATTCACGTCGACCTCGACCTCGATCCTTCGCTCGCGAAGAAGAGCCGGACGGTGAGCCTCCTCGAGTGTCCCGGCTGGGATGGAGCGGAGGACCACGCTCCCGGCTCGGACGAGTGCCACGCGACCTCTCAGAAGATCGCCGGGGATGCCGCCGACTTCCGGTGGCTGGAACCGCTGCCCTATTTCATCGAGGTCTCCACCGATGGGCACGTCAAACGGATCCGAGCCGACGCGCGAGGGGAAGAAGACGTGACCTTGAAATCTCCATGAAGACCACCCGTCTTCACGGCCGCGTCCTGATGAACGGCGAGGGAGTCAGTGCAGAGCTGGTGTTTCAGGCAAATTCCAGGCTGACTGGGGACGATCAGCTCACCGCGGGGCCGCGCTCGGTCGGGCGCTCGGATCCGGCCGGTCAATTCGAGGTCCCGATCTGGCCCGATGGCTATATCGTCGCCGTTTCGCCTGATGGTCAGGAGCGACCCGCTTCCCCCTTCCGGCTCTACGTGGAAGAAGGGGACGAACAGCAGAAAGACTTTCTCATCAGCGCGAACACGGTCGTCGTGACCCTTGTCGACCGGGAGACATCCCGCGGCGTGCCAGGACGGCTGGTGGTGAGCGGTATTCTGAGAGTCGACGACGCCGCGTTGCCACTGGTCCACACGGACGAGGATGGCCGGGCCCGGCTCCTGTCCGTCCACTCCGGGCGCGTTCACGTCATCGCGATCGCACCGGGATTCGTGAAAACGACCGCGGTTCTCGAAGTCGTCGACGCCGAGGGAGAGCAGTCCTTCGAAATCCGGCTCGATTCCGAGCGCGCTGGTTGGGACTTCCGCGTGGTCCTGCCCGACGGTTCATCCGCTTCGGGCGTCGAAGCCTTCTACCGGTACGACTCCGAGTCCGGTATGCGGCTGCGAATTCCGTGCGACGATCAAGGGATCTGCCACCCCGCGGGCGCGCTCGCCGAGTCGGATCTCGTCGGGCTCTTCCATCCGGGTGCAGGACTCACCGTGGTCTCAGCTCGCCAGATCCGAGTTACTGGAGTCGCCGTCCTGCGACCGGGTGGCGGCCGCCTGGAGGTCCGAATCGAGACCGAAACCGACAACGTTGCGACCTACCCGCTGCACGCCGTCGTCCGTTTCGACGGCATCGCGGTGGGAAGCTACCTGCCAGGAGTGTTTCTTTCGGGAGAGGCCTCGACCTTTGGTCCGCATTCGGGGCCGATGTGGTTCGAAGGTCTTCCGGCGGGACGGATGACGGTCGAGATCCAGGCCCTCGAATTCGATGATCAGAGCCGGCGGATCGGGAAAACCGTCGCGGGGCCCTTCTCCGTCACGCTTCCGAGCGAACCGGTGACGGTGCGGCTAAGGTGAGCGGCGGCGAAGGCGCTGGTTTCTGGACAGAACGAGCTCGATGAACTCGCGGACCGCGCCCCGGCCGCCGACGTTCTTCAGGACGACGGCGGCCGCGGATTTGGCCGCGGGAACGGCGTCGGCGGGGCACGCGGAGAAGGCCGCCGCTTCGAGGAGCGGGATGTCCGGCTCGTCGTCTCCCATGGCCGCGGTCTCGGCCGGGGTGACATGGAACTTGCCGCAGAGCTCCTTGTAAACGCGAAGCTTCCCGTCGTGGGCGACGCCCTGGCGGCAATCGCGGACCCCGAGCTCTCGCGCCCGGCGAGCGGTCGCCCGCGAGCTGCGGCCCGAGATCCACGCCACGCGCAGCCCTGCGGCGATCGCCATCTTCAGGCCGTGGCCATCCTTCGTGTCGAACACCTTGAAGTCGTTTCCGTCGTCGGCGAGGTAGATCCGGCCGTCCGTCAGCACGCCATCGACGTCGAAGAACAGAGCCCGGATCGGGAGCGCCGCCCGGCCGCGGAAGGACGGCGCCTTCACGTGGTGATTCCGGCGGAGAGCAGGTCGTGCAGGTGCACGGCCCCGGCCAGCCGGCCCTCTTCGACAACGAACAGCGAGGTGATGCGAGAGGTCTCCATCGTCGCCAGGGCGGTCGAAGCGAACTCCTCGGCCCGCACGGTCCGGGGGCCCGGATGGAGGCAGGACCCGGCGGTTCGGGACAGCAGCGCCGCGTCCTTTTCGAGAAGGCGGCGGAGGTCGCCGTCGGAGATCACCCCGAGGAGGCGGTCGTCGGCGTCGACGACGGCCGTGATGCCCATCATTTTCCGCGACATCTCGTGGATCGCCTCCGCCATCGGAGTTTCCGCCGCAACTCGCGGAACGCGGTCTCCGGCCCGCATCAGGTCTTTGATCTTCAAAAAGCGGCGCCCGAGATCCCCGCCAGGATGGAGCGCCGCGAAGTCCTCTTCGCGGAACCCGCGCATCTCGGAGAGGGCCATGGCGAGAGCGTCTCCGACGGCGAGCATGGCCGTCGTGGACGCCGTCGGCGCGAGGTTGAGGGGGCACGCCTCTCGCGACACAGTGATCGCGAGGGCGATGTCGGCCGCCCGGGCCACCGAGGATCCTTCCGTGCCTGTCATCGCAATCGTCGTCAGCGTTCGCGTGCGCGCGAACTCGATGAGGCGCACGACCTCGGGCGTTTCGCCGGAATACGACAACGCGAGGACGAGGTCGCCCGCGACGAGCATGCCGAGGTCCCCGTGGCTCGCCTCGGCCGCGTGGAGGAAATAAGCGGGAGTGCCCGTCGATGCCAGGGTGGCGGCGATCTTCTGCCCCACGAGCCCCGATTTGCCGAGACCCGACACGCACAGGCGTCCGGGGGACGCGGCGATCTCCTCCGCGGCCCGGACGAATGCCGGTCCCAGGTTGCCGATCTGTTCGCGGACGGCGTCGGCTTCGATCTGCAGGACCCGGCGCGCGGCTTCGAGGATCACGGGGGGATCTTAAACCGTCGCCTCCGCTCACTGCGGGAGCTGCCGTAGCCGTGCGCGGCGAAGGCACCGACGAGCGGCTCGCCTGCCGGCTCGACCGCTCGCCTGCTCCCTTCGTTCGCTTCGGCTCCCGCAGCGGGAGGCTCCTCCTTCCCTTCGGTCAGGAGACTCCTCCCGATGCGAGCGTATCCGCCATCGTGGTGTTTAAGACCTCCCTCGCCCCGGACTCGGGGAGAGGGTTCAAGTGAGGGGCCCCGCAGGCAGGCGTTGTCTGTTCGCCAGCCTTGACCACGCCTTTCTTCGCGCTCGGAGAGAGACGGACGGGGCGGGCTATCTCGTCAGGATCTCTTCGATGTAGCCGAGCGCCCGCGGGTCCTTCGATGGACCGAGCCAGAACAGCGCCTGCATTTGAACGACCGGGTTACGGTTGGTCCGCGCGACCTGGATCACCGTGTCGTCGATTCCTCTGGAGGCAGGTGCGAAATTCGCGGCTCCGGGCGGCGCGGTCACGGAGATACCGGGGAAAGTACACCCCTCTCAACCCGATGAACGGTCTCCCGCTCCCGCCGCCGGCGGGAACCACGGGTCCTGGCGGATTCGTCATACGATTTGCCCGTGCACCCTTTAGTCGAGACGGTTCTCAGGTACGGACTGCCTCTCGTGTTCGCGAACGTCTTTTTAGAGCAGATCGGGCTCCCGATCCCCGCGGTGCCGACCCTGATCGTGGCCGGCGCTCTGACGGTCGAGCACGACATCCGCGTGACGAGCGTCCTTCTCGTCGCTCTTCTCGCGTGCCTGATTGCGGACTCGATCTGGTACGCGCTCGGTCATCGGATGGGGCTCGGGGTCTTGAAGACTCTTTGCAGGATTTCGCTCTCGCCCGATTCCTGCGTCCGGCAGACGGCGAACGCGTTCGAACGCTGGGGCATGCCTTCGCTGCTCGTGGCGAAGTTCATCCCGGGGTTTTCGACGGTCGCCCCGCCGCTCGCCGGCGCGATCGGCCGCCGCCCGGTCTCTTTTCTGGCGTACGACGCCGGCGGCTCCCTTCTCTGGGCCGGGGGCGCCGTCCTTCTCGGCCGTCTCTTCCACCGCGCGGTCGACCGGGCGCTCGCCTTTCTGACCGGCATCGGGACGGGCGCGTTCGCCCTTCTCGCCACGGCGCTCTTGCTCTTCATCCTGTTGAAGTGGTGGCAGCGGCGCCGGTTCTACAGAATGCTGCGCATGTCGCGGATCACCGTCGAGGAGCTGCGGCCGCTCCTGGCCGGCGAGCACGCTCCCGTTGTTCTGGACGTGCGCACTCAGGGCGCGCGGATGGCGGACCCGCGCAGGATCCCCGGGGCGCGGACGCTCGAGTATCGAGAGATCGAGGCGAAGGCCTTGTCGCTCCCCGCGGACCGTCAGATCGTCCTCTACTGCACGTGACCCAACGAGGCCTCGGCGGCCCGTGTGGCCCGCGCGCTGATCGACAGGGGATTCACCAACGTGCGGCCGCTCGCGGGCGGATTCGACGCATGGGTCGCGGCCGGTTTTCCCATCGAAGAGTCGGAGGAGCTCCCGGCGAAGTCCGCCTCGGGAATCTGACGTGCTGATCTGCCCGTCTTTTCGGGTCGCGTCAGGGCACGATCTCGTTTGACCGGATTTCATCAGCAGGCGCCGGGCGGACGGTTTGCTGTCAGCCGTCGAATTCGAATTCCAGAGCCCGCCGCGCCGGATCGAGTCGCCGATCTGCAGATGCCGCGGCTTCGCAGATCTGGCGCATCGCCCGGGCCGCCATGGTGTAGGAAAGGATGATCGATCCCCTGTCCTGGCCGCCGTGAGTCTCCCGGGACGAGAGTCCGGCGACGCTGGTGCCGCACCGCTTCCTGAGCTTCGGCTGCGGGCCGTGGAATTCGATGCCCGCCGACCAGGAAGATTTCCGGCGACGGCCGCCGAGCGCGTAAATTTCCAGGTCGCCCTCGAACCGGTCCGCCGCCGCCGCCGTTAAAACTCCGGCGCCGGCTATTTGAGCATCCGCGAGAGCTCATCCGGCATGCGCCCCGTCAGTTCCCATCGGATCAGCGAGGCGGGAACCAGTCCGGCAGCGTCGAATTCCGCCATGAAGGCCTTCATCGCGAAGCCGTCGCCCTGCTGCTGTTTCCGCTCGGCGAGAAGCTTCTCGATCTCGATCTTGCCGATGACGTAGCTGGTCCCGTACCCGGGCTGCTGAAGGTACAGGTGCTGTTCGGAGCGGACCAGGTCCCCGTCCATTCGAAGCCATCCGCGAGGCGTCTGGGCGGAGGCGAACGCCGCCGCCTGCTCGAGGGTCCAGTCGTTGCCGTGCATGCGAAGTTCTCCCAGCGCCCGCGCCGCACGCTCCGCCAGAAGGATGTAGACGAGCTCCCGCGACCGGGGCCGCGCGTCGAACATTCCGGCCTGCATCATCAACTCTTCCCACCCGGTCGCGTGCCCCTCGGTCCGTGTGTTGAAGATGTTGTAGAGAAGGGCCTCCCGGCGAATCGGACTCCGGTGGGGCTGGCGCGCCATGCGGCCCTTGTCGAACCAGTGGTACCCGTGGGTGCGCATCACTTCGGGATCGCGGTAGTCGACCTCGTTGAAGAACTCGCGCACGCCGCCGCGGAAGGCACCTGTCCTCGCACGGAGAGCGGGTTCCATCCAGTCCTCGACCGCGAGGATCTGGTCGTCGCGGAGGAACGTCATGTAGTCCGTCACGCCCGAGGCAAAGCGGCGCGTGTGTTCCTCCGCGGTGGCGATTGGCGCCTGCGGAGCCAGTTTCGCGTTGCGCTGCTCCTCCATCGCGAGGAGGGCGTGCGAGCGCGCGAGCTCGCGCTGCATGAGCGTCACCTCGTCCTGCCACGTGGAGGGGACGAGCTGGACGTTCTTCAGGTACCAGTTGTAATTTTCGACTCCGACGCCGGAGGGAACGGTCTTCGACGGCGCCTGCGCGTCGAGCCAGGCCGCCAGATCGTCGGTCGCCCGTTTCGCGTGCGCGACGCTCGTCTCGAATCTCCTGACCGCGGAGGTTTTCGCTGGCGCGCCGCTCAGCTGCGCGGTCAAAGCCGCGAGGTCCGCGCTCTGCTGACGAATGCTTTTCGTGCCGTACGTCCACAGGTCCTTGCCATGGCCCGTCAGATTGGTCCTCGCCTGTGCGAGAAGCCCTGGAATCGCGCGTAACGCTGAATTCATCTGTTCCGCGTGCTCGTCGGTGAGCGGGAATCGGTAACTCCAGATCTCCACCGCGCCGAACGCCGATGGGCCCTCCCGCGCGGGCTGGTCGCTCTCTTCCGTGAAGACCGTCACATAAAAGGCGGGATTGTTAGCCCAGGGTTTCAACACCCGGTGATCGAAATCGAGGCCGTTCAACTCGGCGCGGACGACGTGGTAATCGACCTGCTGCGGAATGGGCCAGGCGCTCGGGTCTATCGCCGCGAGGCGGCTTTGCCAGGAAGAGAGTTCGGTCCGTTGCGCCGCCATCGCGCGCGGGGTGTAGTCGGGGACGCCGTCGACGAGCTTCGGTTTCTGGAACGAGCGCCACTCCCGGAAGAAAGAAGCCAAGTCTTCGTACGAGGCGCTTCGTTTCGACGAGGTGGAGGGCTGACCGTCGGGTCCGGCGACGAGGGTGGCCGCGGCGAGAAGGCAGGCTGCCGTGATGCCGAGGGAGGAGAAGGACATCGAAACCTCCGGTTGTGGCGATTTTGTCAGAGTCGGTCGAGCGGGCGAGGCGCAATCCCGACTCGGTCGACTTCGTCTCTAAGACCAAAAACGGTCAGATTCTGACCGTCGAGGTCGATTGCTCGACGGCCCCGAGAAGCTCGCGAACATGCTTCGCGACCTCGCGACGATCTCTTTGCATCGAAGGGCAAGTGGTACATCCACATGAACGCGGGTCGCGGGAACGCCGGGAAGGTCGATGCGATCGCTCGAAAGGTCGCCAGCCGGCTTCCCTGATCGAGGCCCTCGGACTCCACCAGAAAGCGCCGCGCGGCCGATTCGACTTCCAGACCCTGCTTGGCGAGAGAGGCCCCTAGGAGTCTGTCCGAGTAATGCTAAAAACCGAGATCTCGGGGGTACTGAAACCCCTCGGCACGTGACGATCGGGCGTTAGGGGCCAACTGTGGCGAAAAAGAGTTTTCACTTTCTCTCGTTTTCGATTACCTGGACG
>JBBSGZ010000115.1:0-11939 GCA_038253555.1 Thermoanaerobaculia bacterium | reverse complement strand
GCTCGTTCAAGCGGCGGTAGAAAAGATGTCCCTCACCTCGCGCCAGCTCGCTCGCCGTCACCCACAGGGGTGGTTGCTCGCCACCTTCCCGGCTACCCATCGACATCGTGCCCCCCCTCGACTGGCTTTGCCGATGACAACGAGTCTGGCAGTTACTTCATGCCGACAAAATCAGACTTTTTCCACGGGCTGCTAAAGCCCGGCAATTCCGTTTCGACTTCGTCGTCGAACGGGAGGGCAAATCGATCGCCCGCTTCTCGCACGTCTGGGACCGATACACCGGTGACTACCGCCTCTCCGGGAGTGACAAAACCGGCGCTCCGTTTACGGTCTTCTTCAACTTGAACACGAAAGACGGTCAGGCCTTTGTCAACGGAAAAGCCGTGGAAGGCGAGGCCAGGGACGCGCAGTTGAAGAACGCCTACGGCCGGTTCATCAACGACAGCTACTGGCTGCTCGCGCCCTGGAAGATCTTCGACCCGGGCGTTCGCCTGGCCTACGACGGAGAGAAGCCGTGTCCCGACGGGACGGGAGGCGGTTCCTGCGACGTGTTGAAGGTCTGGTTCGAGAACGTGGGCCTGACGCCCAAAGACATCTACTGGCTCTGGATCACGCGCGAGGGCCGGCGGATGGTCGCGTGGCAATACCTGTTGAACGGCGCCGAAGAGGCTCCCACGATGGCGCTCTGGAAAGACTGGAAGAACTACGGCGGCATTCTGCTCGCCACGGAAAAGCCGATGGTGGGCAAGCCCGCCGTCATCCGCTTCGAGAACCTCTCCGTCACCTCGACTCGGGACGACGCGCTGTTTCACCCCGACCGCGCCCGGTAGGACCGCTCCCGCCACACGGTCCAGCCGGCAATTCCTCGGAAGTCCTTTGTCCCTCGGTCCCTCAGTCCCTCAAGCGGGAGGCGAAGCGAAGCCGGCGGTATGCCGGCGGTTATGATCCGGGCGATGCGGTTCAAAACTCTCTGATGGCCGAGCGATCCTCTTCCAATGGTCACCGGCTCGTCCTGTTCGACATCGACGGGACGCTGCTTTCCGCGGGCCGCGCCGCGCGCGAATCGGTCCTGGCCGCTTTGCGGGAAGTTTACGGCTGGACAGGCGCGGCCGACTCGCACGACTTCTCGGGCAAGACGGACCCGCAGATCATCCGGGAGCTCATCGCGGACGCGGTGGGCGACTCCCGCTGTGAAGCTCAGCTGGCACAGGCGCTCGACGTGTATCTCGCCGAGCTGTCGCGCCGTCTGACTCCCGAGGCTGTGGTCGCAAAGCCGGGAGTCGGAGCGCTTCTCGAGCGGCTCGCCGCGGAGCCCGGCGTGACGCTCGCTCTTCTGACCGGGAACCTGGAGCCGGGCGCGCGCATCAAGCTCGAACCGCCGGGCTTCAATTCCTACTTCCGCTTCGGCGCCTTCGGAAGCGACTCGGCCGACCGGTACCAGCTGCCCGCGATCGCGGTTGCGCGCGCCAGAGACCATACCGGGATCGATTTCTCCGGCAAGTCGATCGTCGTGATCGGGGATTCGGTCCACGACATCGGCTGCGGAAAAAGCCTGGGCGTCCGCACCGTGGCCGTCGCCACCGGGCCGACCCCGACGGAGAGGCTCGCGGCGGAGAAGCCGGACGTGCTGTTCGACAACTTCGCCGACGTTGACAGGGCCGCGGAGGCGATTCTCTCGTGAGACGTTCCGCGATTTCCGCCGCCGCCGCGGTCGCCTGCACCCTGTGGAGTTGCGCGTCCTCGCCCTCCGCTCCCGTGGCAAAAGCCGCCCCGGCCCGGCCGCGGGCTCCCTACGACGCTCCCGCCGCCACGTCCCATGAAATCGACATCACGATTCGCTCTCGCGCGGCCCGCGAGATCCTGGCTTCTCTTTCGAGGCCGAAGTTCGAGGCGACGGACACGAAGCTGCTCGAGGACCTGCCGGCGGTCCGCTTCACGATCCAGGACTCGCACCGCGGAGTCGAGGTCTTCGAGCGGGACTTTGCCGCCGCGTTTGACGAGAAGGCGCGGACCGCTGTCTTCGACTTTCGCTCGGTCCGCGAGTCGCGGGAGCGCTGGCAGGCGCTTCTCGACGCCGTCGCCCCGCGCGAGGCGGACCTGGCGCGCATGGCTTCGACGCGCGCCGCCGCCCTTCTTCCCGGAGACCGGGCTGTCACGGCGCGCCTGGACGTGTTCCTCTCGTTCGGTGTGGCCGCTCTGGGCGACCACATCGTCCTGCGCGGAGATAACGGGCGTGAGGCCATGGTCCTCGACCTCGCGCGGGCGTTCGGCGACTCCGAGGGCGAGCCTCTCGAGAGCCGCCTGGGGCGCATCGCGCGGTTGATCGCGGGCGAGGCGTTCCGGCAGGCATGGGCGGCGTACCGGTCTCAGAGTCCCGCCTGGCAGCATCCCGATCCCCAGCTCGGCCAGCTCGACGTGCTGCTGCGCGCGGTCGCCGAAGCCGGCCCCGTGGCCGTCTATACCGTCGACGAGAATTTTTTCCCGCTCTCGACCTGGCTCAAGGAACCGATGAAGCGCGCCCTCGAAGACCTGAATCGCCGCGCGGACCGCCTGGCGGAAGCGGAAGGAAATCTGGAGCGCCGCATGGAGCTGACCGGCGAGATCCGGCGCGGAGATTTCGCGCGCCGCGGCGCGGGCCAGGACGGCGCTTATGTGGTCGACAGCGTGCTCCAGCATGCGGGGCTCGCGGGGCTCCGGCAGGCTCTCCAGGCAGGCCCGCGGGCGCTCTTCGACGCGTACGAACGCGCCGTTCAGGCGGACAGGAGCCTGGTCCCGCTCTCGAAGTCGATCCGCGACAGGCTGGCCGGCGTCCCGTCGAAGCCCGCGCCGGCTCGCTGATTCCGGACTCCCACCATGGCCGCGCCCGACCTTCCTCTGCGGATTGCGGGAAGAGAAGTCACGACGGGGAACTGGATCGACGTCCGCTCGCCGCAGTCCGGTGCTCTGCTCGGGAGGGTCGCGCGCGCCGGAGCGGAAGAGGTGGAGGCCGCCATCGCCGCCGCGGACCGATCGTTTCTCCAAACTCGGAGGATTCCATCCCACATTCGCGCGGCCATTCTCCGCGGCGTCGAAGAGGACCTCGTTTCGCGGCGCGGAGAGTATGTCGAAACGATCATCGCCGAGGCGGGAAAGCCCCGCCGGTACGCGGAAGCGGAAGTCGATCGCGCCTCGATCACCCTGCGTCTGGCGTCCGAGGAAGCCACGCGGATCCGCGGCGAGGTGCTTCCGGTGGACATCGAGCCCCGGGGCGAAGGCGCGCTCTGTATCGTCCGGCGGTTTCCCGTCGGGCCCGTCACCGCGATCACCCCGTTCAACTTTCCGCTGAACCTCGTCCTGCACAAAGTAGCGCCCGCCATCGCGGCGGGAAATCCGATTCTCTTGAAGCCGTCGCCTCGAACACCGATGACTGCGGACCTCCTCACCCGCGCGATCGATGCCTCCGATTGGCCGGCGGAGGCGTTCTCGCTGATCCATGCCGAGCCGGACGTGGCGCGGGCGCTTTGGACGGACCCGCGGATCCGTTTCGTGAGCTTCACCGGTTCGGACGCCGTGGGCTGGAAGATCAAACAGGAAGCATCGCGGCAGAAGGTGACGCTCGAGCTGGGCGGAAACGCCGCCGCGATCGTGTGCGCCGACGCAAACGTGGCCGACGCGGTGTCAAAACTGTGCGCGGCCTCTTTTTCCTACGCCGGCCAGGTTTGCATCAAGTCGCAGCGGATCTTCGTCGCCCGGGAGATCGAGCGGGAGTTCGTCGACGCCTTCCTCGCCGCGGCGCGCGCGATCGTCCCGATGGATCCGTCCGACCCTGAAGCGGTTCTCGGGCCGATGATCGACGAGGAGAGCGCCAGGCGCGTCGAGAGCTGGGTCGCCGAGGCGCGGGAAAAGGGAGCCCGGGTGCTGCTGGCGCCGGAGAGAAGCGGGGCGAGGCTTTCTCCCGGGGTGCTCTCGGGAGCTCCCGCCGGGAGCCTCGTCCGTGATCGGGAAATTTTCGGCCCGATCGCCACCATCGATGGGTTTGACGACCTTTCCGAAGCGATCTCGGCGGCCAACGACACCGCCTACGGGCTTCAGGCGGCGATCTTCACCCGCGACATCGGCGCGGCCCTGGCGGCCTTCGAGTCGCTCGAAGTCGGAGGCGTCATCGTCAACGAGGCGCCGACGCTGCGCATCGACAACTTTCCCTACGGCGGGATCAAGGGGTCGGGATTCGGCCGCGAGGGCGTCCGCTTCGCCATCGAAGACATGACGGAGCCGCGCACGCTCTACCTCCGGCGATAAACCCCTCTCGGGTAAGATTCCGGTACACCCATGGACGAGATTTCGGAGGCGACTCCGGGCGCGTCCGACCGCGATCGGCAGGAGATGCTGAGGCTTCTCGCCGACCAGATGCCGGTCGTGATCTGGACCACGGACCGGGATCTCCGGTTCGTGTCCTCCATGGGCGGAGGTCTGGCGTCCCTGGGCTTCTCGCCGGAGCAGCTCGCCGGAATGAGCCTGTTCGACTACTTCCACACCTCCGACGAGGAATTCAGCGCGATCGCCGCCCACCGGCGGGCACTTGCCGGCGAGTCCGTGTCCTATGAGATCTCCTGGGCGTCCCAGGTGTACTCGGCGCAGGTCCGGCCACTGCGCGGAAAAGACGGCGAGATCGCGGGGGTCGTCGGCGTCGCGCTCGATGTCTCGGATCGCGACCGGGCCGAAAAAGAACTGAAACGCTCGGTCGCCCTCATGAGATCGACTCTCGACTCGACGGAAGACGGAATCCTCGTGGTGAACGACGCCGGCAGGATCGTGACGTACAACCGGCGGTTCGTCGAGATGTGGGGGATCCCCGAAGACCTGGTCGAGGCGGGCGACGACGACAAGGCCATCGCGTTCGTTCTCGATCAGCTGGTCGACCCCGGCCTGATGGTGACGCGGACGATGGATCACTACGCGCACCTGGACACGGAGACCTACGACCTTCTGAAGTTCAAGGACGGGCGCGTCTTCGAGCGTTTCTCGCCCGCGCGTTCCGCGGCCGGGGCGGAGGGCGTGCGCGTCTGGAGCTTCCGCGACATCACGGACCGGATCCGTTCCGACGAGGACCGCGGCCGCTCTCTGTCGCTGCTGGAGGCGACGCTCGAATCGACGGCGGACGGCCTGCTCGTCGTCGACACCGAGGGCCGGATCGTCCGATACAACCGGAAGTTCATCGAGATGTGGAGGATCCCGGAAAGCATCCTCGCTTCGGGAGACGACTCCCGCGCGCTCGCCTTCGTTATCGACCAGCTGAAGGCGCCCGATACCTTCCTGAAAAAGGTCAGGGACCTCTACGGACATCCCGACTCGCAGAGTTTCGACTGGCTGGAGTTCCAGGACGGCCGCGTCTTCGAGCGCTACTCTCAGCCGCAGAGAGTGGGCGGCGCGATCATCGGCCGCGTGTGGAGCTTCCGCGACGTGAGCGACCGCCTTCGCATGGAAGAGATCCTGAGGCGTCAGGCCCGGACGTTCGAGCACATGTTCGACGCGGTGATCGTGACCGATCTGTCGGGACGGATTCTCGACTGCAATCCCGGAGCGGAGAAGATGTTCGGGTACCCGCGGGAGGGGCTCGTCGGCAAGAACCCGGCGATGCTGCTCTCACCCGCCGAAGAGAGGGACAAAACCGCGAAGATGCTCGACGCCATGCGCCAGACCGGGCGCTGGCAGGGCCCGGTGCGCTTCCGGCGCAAGGACGGGGCGCGCGGGACGTCCGAGACCGTCGTGGTGCCGCACTCGGACGAGTACGGCCGCCTGACCGCCGCCATCTTCATCCACCGGGACGTCACGGACGTCAAGGAGCTCGAGCGCCAGCTGCACGAGGTCCGGGGCGGCGAAGACTCGGGGATGGTAAGGGGGTAGGGACGATGCGGCGCTTTCTCAATCCAACCTGCGCGGCATTTTTCCTGACGCTGGCCGCCTGCGCGGCCCGAACCCATTCCCCCGTTCCCGCCGTCCGGACGGCGCCGGCTGCGACGGCTCCCGCGCCGACGCCGGCTCCTTCCCTTCTCGAGGAGGGATCCTCGGTCGAAGCGGCGGTGATCGTCCCACCCTGGTCCGACCGCACGGGGGTCGACTGGGAGAACCAGTGGACCTACGCCCACCACGGCCGTTTCCGCAAGAAGACGGTGGCGCTCGCGTCGCTCGAGGGCCGGCGATACGACGTGCTCACGGTCGAGGTCGCGGATCACGCCGAGAGGGTCATCTACTTCGACTTGATAGAACAGTGATGAAATCTCCCAGCCGGAGGAGTGGCCGAGCGGTTTAAGGCGGTGGTCTTGAAAACCACTGTGCCCTAACGGGTACCGGGGGTTCGAATCCCTCCTCCTCCGCCATCGCAGGGCTTCGGGTTCGAGCCGGAGCGCCGAGCGGAGCTTGGCGCGGAGACGGCGGCGGCACCCGCCGTCCATCCCGCCGGGGTCGCCGACCATTCTCGCGAGTCCAAGCTCTCCCTCCGGCTCCGCAGTTACGATCCTGTCGTGCCTCTCCTTTCCGGCCTGCCGGATTATCACGTGCACACGTTCCGCTGCGGCCACGCAGGAGGCGCATCGCGGGATTTCGTCCTCAAGGCGATCGAACGTGGCCTCGCGGAAATCGCCTTCACGGACCACGTGCCGCTCTACTTTCTCCCGGCTGGCGAGCGCGACCCGACGTTTGCGATGCGGGAGGATCAGTTCGAGGAATACGTCCAGGAAGTCAAAGACCTGCGAGCGGAATTCGCCGGCGCGATCGCGGTCCGTCTGGGGCTCGAGGCCGATTACATCGAAGGCCGCGAGGCCGATCTTGCGCGGTGGCTTTCCAGGGCCGACTGGGACCTCGTCCTGGGTTCGGTCCACTGGGTCTCGGGAGACTGGATCGACGCCCCCGGTTCCGCGCGACGATTCGAACGGGAAGGGCCGGAGACCCTCTACCTCGAGTACTACCGGCTCCTGGAAAAGGCGGCCCGGTCCCGCCTGTTCGACGTCCTGTCGCACTTCGACCTGCCCAAGAAGCATGGGCACCGCGCGCCGGCGTCCGCGGCGGACGCGGAGGAGAGGGCGATCGCCGGCGCGAGCGCCGCCGGGTGCGCCATCGAGGTCTCGTCGGCGGGGCTTCGCAAGCCGGTCGGCGAGATGTACCCGGAACCGCGGATCCTTCGACGCCTCGTGGACGCCGGCGTCGCGGTCACGTTTTCCTCTGACGCGCATGCGCCGGCGGAAGTCGGTTGGGGATATGACCGGACGGTGCCCGAGGCGATCCGGTGCGGGGCGCGGGAGTTCGTGACCTTCGAAGGGCGGCGGAAGCGCCGAAACTCGCTCGAGCCATTCGCGTCAACCTCATCGTGAAGGGTGACCGGATGGCGAAAAGCGAAAGGCGAAGGAACGCTCACGAGCAGAACGAAACAGTGCGGCGTTTTTTCGCGCCTTTTCGATCCGGATTTCCCGATTCCGCGTCCCCGTCCGGCGTTTGACTTCTTCGGGACCGAGTGCATATGCTTCCTGCGTGAGTCCTGCTGCAGTTTTCCTGGCGCGACATCCGCATCACCATGAGGTGAACGGGTAGGGCGCAGCGCGCCCTGCCGAATTTCGGGCAGGGCAAACGGGAAAATTCTCGACCCTCGACCCGAACGGGCTCGGGGGTTTTTTCATGGCACTCAAAATCGACAAGCCGATCGCAGCCGCCCTCCCGGCGGCCGGAGCCGTCGCGGGCGGTGCGGCGGACGCCGCGGAGCCGGGGAGCGGGCGCCGCGCCTCTTTGCCGGCAGGCGCCGCCGCTTACGTTTTCGAGGAGGCTGCGCGCCGCCGCGGAGCGGAAGAGAGAATCGTCGAGCGGCTCCGGGCGGCGGGCTTTCTGGAAGCCATGCTGCCGAGCGCGGACTACCTCGCGCCGTATGCGCCCCATCTGCAGCCGCACGAGGAGCGCGAGCTCTACCGGTTCGTCGATCGGCACGGGGACGCGCTCGCTCTTCGGGCCGACTTCACGATCGCCCTCGCGCGGCACCTGTCCGCGCGCCTTCCCTCCGGCGATCGCGAGACGCGCGTCTTTTATCGCGGTGAGGTCCTGCGGGGCGGCGGGAGAGACGGCGCGACCGGCGAGTTCTACCAGATCGGCGCCGAGCTGCTCGGCGTGGCGGGACCGCGGGCCGATGCCGAGATGGCGGAGCGCTGCGTCGAGGCCGTCGCCGCCGGCGGATCCGAGGATTGCCACGTGATCCTCTCCGCCGTGGGCGCCATCGAGCGACTGCTCCTTCCCGAGCTCGCGGGGGACCAGGTCGCCGCGCTCGCGGCGCTCATCCGCGGCCGCCGCCTCGCCGAGGCCGACGGCGCCGCGCGATCCGTCTCTCCCGAGTTCGCCTCCCGCGTCCGGCGTCTGCTCGAGGGGGGGCTCGACCTCGGGGATCCTCTGATCGAGCGGCTCGGAGAGGCCGGGGAGTCCCTGCGGGAGGCGGCGAAGTCGCTTGCTCGAAATCCAGAATGTCGCGTCGCCATCGACCTCGCGGAGCCGGCCGCGCGGTCGTACTACACCGGCTTCTTCTTCGCCGTCTACGGGTCTTCGGGGGGCGAGCCGATCGCGGGCGGAGGCCGCTATGACCGCCTCTACGCGTCGTTTGGCGCGCCGAGCCCGGCCGTCGGGTTTTCCCTCGGCCTCGAAGGGGTCATCGGCCTGTGAACGCGCCCCTGAGATTCGCTTTCCCGAAGGGGAGGATCGCCGCCCCGCTCGCCGCCCTCCTGGGCCGCCCGCCGCTTTCGATCCCGCCGTTCGAAGGCCGCAACCTCGTCATCGAGGTCCCCGGCAGCGGCCTGTGCTTTCTCCTCCTGAAGGATTTCGACGTTCCCACTTACGTCCGGCGCGGAGCCGCGGATCTCGGCGTCGCGGGCTCGGATGTTCTCTGGGAAAAAGAGTCCGACCTTCCGCGGCCGCTCGACTTTCCTTTCGGTCGCTGTCGCTTCTCGCTCATGCGTCTCAAATCCGCCACCCCCCCTCCGGAGGGGCGCGCCCCGCGAGTCGCCACCAAGTACGTCAAGCGGACCCGCGACTTCTTCGAGGGGCGCGGTATTTCGGCGGACATCGTCCCGCTGTCGGGCTCCGTCGAGCTCGCGCCGAGAATGAATCTCGCCGATTACGTGGCGGACCTCGTGGACACGGGCGAAACGATGCGGGCGAACGGGCTCGTCGAGGTGGAGCGCATCTGCGACGTGCGCCCCCAGCTCGTCGTCAACCGCGGAGCTCTCGCCCGCCGGCGCGCCGAGCTTTTCGGCTTCATCGAAGTGCTCGCTCAGATGCTCTCGGGAACGTGATGCGCACGTTTACGATCCCGTCGGCGGAAGCGGACGCGCACCTGGAGCGGATCGCCGCCCGATCCCGGAGCCTCTCCGACGGCGAGGCGGCGAGGGTCGCGCAACGCGCGGTCTCCGAAATTCGCGCCGGAAAAGACGCGGCCCTTGAGCGCTGGCGCCGTCGGTTCGACGGTGTTTCCGGCGGGCTGCGCGCCTCGAGAATTCCGGGCTCCGTCACCCCCGGGTTCCGGCGCGCGTTGGACGTCGCGATCGAGCGGATCTCGCGGTTCCACGCCCTCCAGAAGACACCGGCCGCGCGGCTCTCGATCGCCGGAAGTCTGATCGAAGAACGAGTCGTGCCGCTCGACTCCGCCGGGGTGTACATCCCGGGAGGCGAGGCGGTCTACGTTTCCACGGCACTCATGACGATCCTCCCGGCGCGACTGGCCGGCGTGAAACGCATCGCCGTTGCCACGCCGCCCGCCGCCTGGGACCGGTCTCCCGAGCTGCGGCACGCTCTCTCGAGGCTCGGGATACGAGAGGTGTACCGGATGGGGGGCGCGCACGCCATCGCGGCGCTGGCTCTCGGAACCGAAAGCATCCCGTCGGTCGCGAAGGTGGTCGGCCCCGGAAATCGCTTCGTCGCGGCGGCCAAGAGGGCGGTGTCGGGGATCGTGGGAATCGACGGGATCGCGGGACCCACGGAGGTCGTCATTTTCGCGGACGGGTCCGCGGACGCCGGGCACATTGCCGCGGATCTCCTGGCGCAGGCCGAGCACGCGGCGGACGCGGCCGCCCTCCTCGTGACGACGTCCGCCGCTCTGGGGCGAAGGGTGGACGCCGCCGTCGCCCGGCAGATCGCCGCACTCCCTCAGTCGGCGCGCGGCCGCGCCGCATCCTCTCTCCGCCGCTACGGCGCGATTGGCCTCGCGAGGTCTCGAAGCGCCGCCGTGAGCTTCCTCGAGGAACTCGCACCAGAGCACCTCGGAATCCAGACCTCCCGGAGCAATCAGGACGCGCGCCTCTTCCAACGGGCCGGCGCGGTTTTCGCCGGGGCGGCGAGCTCGGAGGTCTTCGGGGACTATGCGGCGGGGAGCAACCACGTGCTGCCGACGAACGGCACGGCGCGTTTCGCATCGGGCCTCTCGGTTCGCGACTTCGTCCGGAGGTTCGTGATCGTGTCGCTCTCCGCCCGCGACGCGCGCTCGCTCGCGCCTTCCGTCGAAATACTGGCGCAGGCGGAGGGCCTCCCGGCGCACGCCGCTGCCGCCCGCCTGCGCCGGACGGTCAGGCCATGACACGCTCCGCGGTGCGGTCCGCGAAGGGATGGGTTCGGGACGCCGTGCGCCGGGCGCCTCCCTACGCATCGGGAGGCGGGCAGGCGCCGATCCGCCTCGACCGCAACGAAAGCCCCGAAGAGCTCGCGCACGATCTGCGCGAGGACGTTCTGCGCCGGCTGGCGTCGCAGCCGTGGTCCCGGTACGCGGACCCGTGGGCCGACGAGCTGCGGGAAAGGCTTGCCGCGCGCGAAAACCTGTCTCCGGACGCCGTGCTCGTCGGCAATGGCTCGAACGCCCTCATTCTGTCGCTCTTCGTGGCTCTCGCCGCACCGGACCGGCGAATCGCCATTCTGCCGCCCACGTTCGGGCTCTACGAGCCCTGGATCCGCGCGACGGGAATGGAGCCGGTCCTGTTCCCTCTCGACGAGGACTCGCTGCTTCCCGCGATCGGCCGCATCGTCGCCGCCGCGGAGGCCGACCCGGAGCTCGCCGTCCTGATCTGCTCGCCGAACAACCCCACCGGCACCCTCTTCCCCCGGCCCGGCCTCGAAGCCCTTCTCGCGACGGGGGCCCTCGTGGTCGTGGACGAGGCGTATGTCGAATTCTCGAAGTCCTCGGCGCGGGACCTCCTGGCGACCAACCCGAACCTGATCCTCCTCCGGACGTTCTCCAAGGCCGCGGCTCTGGCCGGGGCACGGGTCGGATACGTGATCGCCGATCCGGAGTTCGTGTCCGAGCTCGTCAAGGTGGTGCCGCCATTCGCAGTGAACCTGTTCGGACGGGCGGCGGCGCTGTCTCTGCTTTCGGACGAGGCGCGCCTGTCGGCTCGGATTGCCGGCATCATTTCGGAGCGAGATCGGTTGCTCGGGGAGCTTGCCCGGATGGCCGGCGCGCGGTGCTCCGAGTCCCGCGCCAACTTCGTGTATCTGCGTCCGGAGCGCGCGGCCTTGGACCTTCACGAGGAGCTTCGGCGTCGCGGCGTCCTGGTGCGCCGCGTCGCCGGAACGATGGGTGCGGACGCATTACGGGTGACCGTCGGGAAGCCCGACGAGAATGACGCTTTTCTCGAGGCCTGGAAAGAGGTGACGGCATGATCACCGGGACTGTGGCGCGCAAGACGAAGGAAACCGACATTCGTGTGGAGGTCGCGCCCGGAGGGTCGGGTCCGACGGAGATTCACACCCCGGTCGGATTTCTCGACCACATGCTCGACACGATCGCGCGGCATGCGCGCCTCGCGTTGAGGGTCGCGGCGACCGGCGACACGCACCACGACTTTCACCACACCGTCGAGGACGTCGGTCTCGCGTTCGGCGAGGCACTCGAGGCGTCTCTCGGAGATAAGCACGGCATCCGCCGGTTCGGTCACGCGTACGTCCCT
>JBBSGZ010000114.1:0-12138 GCA_038253555.1 Thermoanaerobaculia bacterium | reverse complement strand
GGAATGCAAGACCTCTACCGTCGCCTCCGCTCACTGCGGGAGCTGCCTTCGCCGTGCTCGGCGAAGGCAGCGGCGAGCGGCTCGCCGGAGGGCTCGACCGCTCGCCTCACGGCGCGTCCGCTCACTGCGTTCGCTCGCGCTCCCGCTTAGCCACCATCCTGCTTGCGGCGCAGCTCTGCCCCCTCGCCCCGGGCTCGGGGAGAGGGTTGGGGTGAGGGGCGCCGCAGGCAGGCGTTGCGCACTCGCCACTGTATTGGGATCCGTCCGTTGCGGTGCATCGACCAGACGGTGTCCCCCCAGGAAGCGGAATCGGCATGAGATGCCTTCGCGCCTTCGGTTAGCATCGCCGCTTGCACCTTCGAATACTTTTTCACTCCACTTCCCTGGCGTTCCCGCGCTCCAGCCGAGAGTGCCGGCCCTGTCTCGACAGTTCCAAAAATCTCATTCGCCGAACACGTTCATCCGCTCGCAGCGAGAGGAACCTCCCGACCGAAGGGAGGGAGGAGCCTTTCGCTGCGGGAGGCGGAGCGAAGCGGAGCCGACGTGGCTGACGTGCGGCGCGCGCTGCCCGTTCTGATTCCCTGGTCCGTATTCTGCGGGCTCCTCCTCGCCTCCTGGAATCGCTGGATGGAGCCTTTCGTGGACTCGGGAAGGGAGCTGATGGTGCCGCGGCGCGTCGCGGCCGGCGAACGGCTTTACGCCGCGATCCATTTCCACCACGGCCCTCTGGCGCCCTGGATCGGCGCGGCGGTCGAGCTCCTCGCCGGCCGCTCCCTGGCGGCGCGGACCGCGCTGGCTCTCGTTGTCGCCGTCGCAGGGCTCGAAGCGTTGCGGCGTCTGACCCTCCGCTGGATTCCCGGGATCGGCGGCGCGCTCGCCGGCTCGCTCGCGGTCGCGATCGCGTTTTTTCTGCGTCCGGGAGGCTGGCTGTTTCCTTTCAGCTTCGACACGGCCATGGCCGTCGCGGCGTTGACCGGCGCCCTCGCGTTCTCCGCGCAAGCATCGGCCCACCGGGATCTCGCGACCGCCGTTTGTCTGCTCGCGGCGCTTCTCTCGCGGCCGGAGCTCGGCGTCGCCGGTCTCGCTGCGGTCGTGATCGACGGGCGGCGCCGTCCGCGGGCCCTGCTCATTTCCGCGGTCCCCCCCGCCGCGATGGCCGCCGTGGCCTACGCCGCCGTTTCCTTCGGCATCCCGCGCGAACGCCTGGTGGCGGATGGCTGGATGGCGCTCCTCCATCCTCCCCACGCCTTTCAGAACGTCTACCGCTCGTTTGCAGGGCTCGACGCCCCGGGGTTGCGCCTCGCGCAACTTGCGCTCGCAGGGGTCGTGCTGCTCCTCGCCGGCTGCCTTCTCGTCCTCGGAGCGGCCGGCGCGCGGCGGGCCCGGCGCGCGTCGGAGGCGGCGGGGACGCGGGTGGAAATCGCCTGCCTTCTCCTGCTGGCGGGATGCGCCGCACTCTTCGAATACCCGCCGGAATCTCTCCGGCCGGCTTTCGCGCTGTTTCCGCCGCTCGTTCGCGTCGTCCCGGTCGTCTGTGCGGGACTCCTCGTTTTGCGGCTGACCCGCTTTCTTCCCGGAAGAGAGAACAGCCGCGCGGCGTCCGAGATCTCCGAGGGCGCTCTCCTGCTCGCCGCGCTCTTCGGCGCGAGGCTGTTTCTCGCCGCGGGATACTCGGGGCCGTATAACGCGTTCTTTCTCCCCCTCCCGACCGTGATCGCCCTCGCCGCGCTGATGGGCGCAACGCAGCGCTTCGGCCCTATCGTCGGACGATCGCTTCCCCGCCTCGTCACCGCGGCTCTCGCGATCTTCCTGATCGCGCGCGGCGTAGAAGTGTGGCGCTCTTATCGCGGTCCGGGCTGGGCGGCGCTCGACACACCCGCGGGGAGTGTCGTGCTGCCGGTGCACGAGGCGAGGACCTCGCGGCTGGTGCTCGCCGATCTCGCGAGGCGGCTGCCCCCCGGCGCCACGCTGACCGGATTTCCTGAGGCGGGGTTCTTCGAGTACGCGCTGGGGCGCGACAATCCGCTGCCCCTCGAGCAATTCTGGCCCGGGCATCTCGATCGGGCGGGCGAGGAGAGAATCGTCGACCGGCTGCGTTCCCGGCCGCCCGACGCCCTCCTGCTCATCAACGCGCTCGCGGTCGGGGAAGGCCAGCGCGCTTTCGGGAAAGACTACTCGACCGGGCTCGCGTCCTTCATCGACGCGGACTTCGCTTCCGCCGCCATCTACGGCCCGAACGCCAGGGAAGGCGCCAGAATCGGAGACCCCGATTTCTTCGTCGAGATCCGCGTCCCTCGTGCAGGCGGGAAGCGATGAGACTCGACCTGGCCGTCGCGCGCGCCTTCGCCCTGTCTCGGAGGGCGGCACGGGAAGCGGTGCGCGCCGGCCGCGTGGACCGGGATGGAGTGACCGTGGACGAGCCGGGGCTCGACGTGCCCGAGGACGCGCGCCTCGCATGGGACCCGAACCGTCCCGCGCGGCACAACATCAAGACGCGCCTGAGCGTCCTGCATGAAGACGACGACGTTCTGATCGTGGATAAACCCGCGGGGGTCCTGACGGTGCCGACGGCGGAGCGGGAACGCGACACGCTGCATGCGCGGGCACTCGACTATCTCCAGCACCGGTATCACCGCCGCCCCTACGCGGGCATCGTTCATCGACTCGACAAGGACACGTCCGGCGCCCTCGTCTTCGCTCGACATCGCGAGGCGCTTCACGCGCTGCAGGCTCTCTTCCGGGTGCATGACATCGAGAGGGAGTATCTCGCCCTGGTCGCCGGCGAGCCCCCCGATTCCGGCACCCTCGACGCGGACCTCGTGCGCGACGCGGGACTCGGACGGAGGGGCGTGGCCCGGAAGGGCGAGCCGGGGCGCCGCGCGGTGACCCGGTACCGCGTCGTCGAACGACTCCGGGGGGCAGCGCTCGTTTCCGTCTATCTGGAGACGGGTCGCACTCATCAGATCCGCGTCCACTTTCTCTCCATCGGGCATCCGGTCCTCGGGGACCGGGTGTATCGAACGGGTCAGCCGGCCGACGGGGCCCCGCAGGCGCCCCGGCAGATGTTGCACGCACGCCGTCTCGGGTTCAGGCAGCCCACGACCGGGGTCCAGATCGGGGTGGAAGCGCCCCTCCCCGAGGATTTCGAGCGCGTGCTGGCGTCCCTCCGGGAGCGCGGAAAACTCCGCTCCCCCGGCTCCCGAGGAGTTCCGGGACGAGTTCCCGACGGGAGAGCTGCCCGCCCCGCGCCGACCGCACCCCGCCCGCGTCGAGCCGACGATCGCGCCTCGTTCGACGGGGCCCCGGCCCGCCGGCCTGGTTCCCGCCGGCCGGACGGCGCGGGCCGCGACGTGCGGCGCGCCGGGGTCACGGCGCCCCGCGAGAGCCAGGACGTCCCGCATCCGACGGATCGCCCAAAAAAAAGAAAACCCCGCCGGAGCGGGGCTTTCCCGGGAAACGAGAAGAAACCTAGGCGAGGACGATGACGACCACGCGGCGATTCTTCGACCGGCCGGTCTTGCTCTTATTGGGAGCCACCGGCTCGTCTTCGCCGTAAGAAATCGTGGACATCCGGTTCAGGGCGATGCCCTGCTTGTTCAGGAACCGGCGAACCGCCTCGGCCCGCTCTTCGCCGAGCCGGTAGTTCAGGCTGGGAGAGCCCTTCGAGTCGGTGTGTCCCTGCACTTCCAGGTAAACGTTCTTGTTCTCAGACTTCAGCTTCTCGGCAAACTCCTTCAGCCGGTTTTCGGCTTCCTTGGAGAGCGCCCACTTGCTCGACGGAAATTTCACCGCGTCATCGGAGAGCACCAGCGAATAAACGAACTTGCCCTCGGCGAGCTTGCCCGCCGCCTGCGCCCGCTCGAGAGCGTCGCGCGTCGACTTGTCGAGCTCCGAGATGCGGGTGTCGTGGTCCCGGATCTTGCTCTGCGCCGTCTCGACCTGGGACTCCACCTCGTTGATCCGCTTCTCCGACGCGGCGCTGCTTTTGGAAACCTCTTCGCCGACATAGCGCTTCGTTGCGCATCCGCCAAGGCCTAAGGTGCCCAGAAGAAGCGCCCCGCCGACGATCCAGACATTCGATCTCTTGCCCATTGGAAATCCTCCTTCCAAAAAAGTTAACCAGCAGGCGAGGGAATTGTTCCGCGATACCCCCGCCTCGTCCTGACGACCCACTTACCGGGTTTGGTCACGGACACCACCACCACTCTGTATTTTAGCTCTCCCTGACCCGAAGGCGCGAATCCCAGGATGTATTGTTTTCTGACCTCGGAGTTGATTTTCGCGGCTATGGGCCTTAAATCCTCCTCTCCGCTCGCCAGAAACAGCTGGCCTCCGCTCGCGTAGGCCAGGAGTTTCAGGTTGTCGAGAGCCAGATCCTTGCGCTCGGCGTCCGTCAATCGGTCAAACGCGGCATTTTTCATGCCTACGGCGTAGACCGGTATGGAGACCTGCTGCAGGATCGTTGCCATTTCGTCCGCCGAGAGCTTGCTGGCGTTGTCGACGCCGTCCGTAAACAGCAGCACGGCACGCTTTCCGTTCTTGCCGGCCAGCATTCGCGAAGGCGTGGCGGCGACGGCGTCGAAAAGGGCCGTGCGGCCCCCGGCCTCGAGTGTGTTCAGACCGGCCAGGATTCGCGACGGATCCGGCGAGAATCCCGAAACTACGGACACCTCGTCTTCGGAAAAGGCGAACAACGCGAAATCGTCTCCGGGCCGACGGCCCTCCAGGATGTGACGGATTGCGCTCTTGGCCGCGTCGAGCTTTTTTGCGAGCTTCATGCTCCCCGATGTGTCGACCAGAAAGGCGAACGACGCCGGGGCCTCGTCGTCCCGCTCGAACGTGTCCAGGTCGACGTTGATCCCGCCCGCATTCACTCGGAAGTCCTTCTTCGCGAGGCCGTCGACGAAACGCCCCTTGCGGTCGAAAACGAGCACGGGCAGGAGGACGTATTCGCTCCCCGCGCTTTCCGTGTACGCGGGGAGGGGGGTCCCCCGTGGATCCGGAGGCACCGTGATTCTCCCGGCGGCCCCGGCGGGAGGGGAAGGCGCGATCGCGGGAGTTGGCGTCGGCGCCGGAACCGGCTGCGCCATCGCGCCCGCGACCCGGAACAGGGCCGCGGCGGCGATCAACAAGGGTATGCGTCGCATCTCTTTGTCGGAAGGATACTTCCTGCCGGATAATTCCGAAATGGCTCATCGCGAAATCTCCGTCGTTCTCGTGCGGACGCACACGCCCGGGAACCTCGGCTCGGCCGCGCGCGCATGCAAAAATTTCGGAGTGCGCCGACTCACGGTCGTAGAGCCCGCGGCGATCCCGGACGAGGATTCGGTGCGGCTCGCTTCGGGGGCGGACGACGTTCTGGCGTCGATCGATCGGGTGTCGGACGTGCTGAAAGCCGTCGCGGATTTCGACGCGGTCATCGCGACATCTTCCCTGCGCGGGAGGGAGGAGCAACGCGCCCTCGAGCTGGCCGATCTCCCTGGTTTTTTAGGCGAGCTAGGCCCCGCGGCGCGCGTCGTCTTCGTCTTCGGGCCGGAGCGCAGCGGCCTGACCGAAGAGGAGCGGTCGCGCGCTTCGGCTTGTCTCCGGCTCCCCTCGCAACCCGAATTTCCGACCTTGAACGTGTCGCATGCCGTTGCCGCGGTCCTCGCCGTCGCGCGGATGGCGGAGGCCGGATCAATTTCACCGGACCCCGAGGCGGAGGGATGGGCCACGGCGCGAGAAGTGGAGGGGGCCCTCGACCACTGGGATCGGGCCCTCGAAGCGACCGGCTTCTACGATACCGGCCACCGCGACCGGTCGCTTCGCGCCTGGCGGAGAATCGTGGCGGGACGCCCTCTCACGACGCGCGAGGCGGCGATCCTCCGCGGCGTGGCGAACCGGGTGATGGTGTCTTTGCGGCGCGCGGAGGGAAACGGATAACAGGCCCTTCGCCCTTCGCCCTTCGCCCTTCGCCCTTCGCCCCCGAAGGCTAAATCAGCTCGGCTCCCGCAAAAAAGAAGGCGATCTCGTTTTCCGCGTTCGCGGGGGAATCGCTCCCGTGGATCGCGTTGCGTTCGATATCGGTGCCGTAGAGGTTTCGGACGGTGCCGGCCTCCGCCTTCTTCGAATCGGTCGCGCCCATCGTGGCCCGGAGGTGCGGGACCGCGTCGGCCCGCTCGAGAGCGGCGACAACCACAGGTCCCTCCGTCATGAATTTGACGAGCCCCTCGAAGAACGGACGCTCCCGGTGAACGGCGTAGAAGGCTCGGGCCTGTTCCGGACCGAGGCGGATCCTCTTCAATCCCGCCAGCCGGAACCCCTCACCCTCGAGATGCGCGAGGATGGCTCCCGCTTTGCCCGCGGCGACGGAATCGGGCTTCAGGATGGTCAGTGTTCTCTGGTTCAAGCGTGATCCTTTTCTGTCGCCGGGCGCGGCGACCTCGTTCGATGCGGCTTCAGAACTCCCGGAGGTCGGCCGGAAGCTTGTCCTCTGTTTTGACCCCCACGCCCGCGAGCGCGGCCAGAAGCTCACGAGGGCGCTGGGAGCCGATCAGAACCGTGGCGCCGTTCGTACGGACGACGAGAACTCCGCGATTCCCCCGGACGTTCAACGCGCGGCGCCGGCCAAACCCGCGGATTCCCCAGCCGCCGTAATCACGGATGGGGCGGTATGCGACGGCTTCCGCGCGGGCGATCTCCGCGACCGGGATGCGCGTGGTCTTCAAGAAGCCGAATCGGACGGTGATCGCATCGCGAGCGATACTGGTTCTCATCTGCAGAGTCGCCAGCGACAGGGCGATCAAAACGAGCAGCGCGCCAACCGCGTAGAGCCACGGGCCGAAGCCCTGCGTTTCCTCATAGAGGCCGGCGCCCGTCATCGACCGAGCCGTTCCTTCATGCGGCTGCCCAGGTCCGCGGGAGACCTCACCACGGAGACTCCCGCCGCCTCGAGCGCTTTCACCTTGTCTGCAGCGGTTCCCCTGCCCCCCGCGATGATCGCTCCGGCGTGGCCCATCCTTCTCCCCGGCGGAGCGGTCTGCCCCGCGATGAACGCGACCACGGGTTTGCGGAAATTGCCCGCGATCCAGCAGGCCGCTTCCTCTTCCGCAGAGCCGCCGATCTCTCCGATCAGGATCACCGCCTCCGTGCCGGGGTCCTCGGAGAAGGCCGCCAGGCAGTCGATGAAGCTGGTGCCGTTCACCGGATCTCCCCCGATTCCGATCACGGTCGACTGACCGAGACCGAGATGCGTCAGCTGATCGACCGCTTCGTACGTCAGGGTGCCCGAGCGCGAGATCACCCCGACCGCCCCGGGCCTGTGTATCCGGCCCGGCATGATCCCGATCTTGCATTCGCCGGGAGTGATGATGCCCGGACAGTTGGGTCCGATCAGGCGGACGGAGACGCCTTCCGCCGACCGGCGTGCCAGAGCGGCCTTGACCCGCACCATGTCGTTGGTCGGGATTCCCTCCGTGATGCAGGCGATCACCTCGACGCCCGTGTCGGCGGCCTCGACCACCGCGTCGGCCGCGAACGGCGGCGGGACGAAGATCATCGAGGCGTTCGCGCCGGTCTGCGCGACCGCGCCGGCAACGGTGTCGAAGACCGGAATCCCCTCGTGGACGGTGCCGCCCTTGCCCGGCGTGACCCCGGCGACGACCGCGGTGCCGTAGTCGCGGCAGGCGAGCGCGTGAAAGCTTCCTTCCCGGCCGGTCAGACCCTGGACGAGAAGCCTCGTTTCCTTCCCCACCCAGATCATCGGACCGCCTCGACGACTTTCCTGGCGCCGTCCGCGAGACCGTCCGCGGGCGTGATCTTCAAGCCCGAGTCCAGGAGAATCTGCTTTCCGAGATCGACGTTCGTGCCCTCGAGACGGACCACGACGGGAAGGGAGAGGCCCATCTCGCGGACGGCCGCGACCACGCCGTTGGCGATGATGTCGCAGCGCATGATCCCTCCGAAGATGTTGATCAGGACGCCGCGCACGTTCTTGTCGGAAAGGATGATGCGGAACGCGTTCTTGACCTGCTCTTCATTGGCACCGCCGCCGACGTCCAGGAAGTTGGCCGGCTCTCCCCCCGCCAGTTTGACGAGGTCCATGGTCGCCATCGCCAGACCGGCGCCGTTCACCATGCAGCCGACGTTGCCATCGAGCTTGATGTAGTTCAGTCCGAACTTCGACGCTTCGACCTCGAGCGGATCCTCCTCGGTCAAGTCCCGCATCGCCTTGATGTCGGCGTGTCGGAAGAGCGCGTTGTCGTCGAATGTCATCTTCGCGTCGAGGGCGAGGACGTCGCCCGCCTTCGTGACCAGAAGCGGATTGATTTCGGCGAGCGAAGCGTCCGTCTCGATGTACGCGCGGAACAGCGCCGGCATGAAAGCGATCCCCTTCTTGAAGCTTTCCCCGGTAAGGCCGAGCGCGAAGGCGAGCTTGCGGGCCTGGAAAGGAAACATCCCGAGCGCCGGATCCAGCGCCTCGCGGACGATCGCCGTGGGGTCTTTGGCCGCGACCTCCTCGATCTCCATGCCTCCGGACTTCGACGCCATCATCGAAGGCAGACCGCGACCGCGGTCGAGCGTCACTGAGAGGTAAAGCTCGCGGTCGATGTCGAGCGCCTCCTCCACCAGAACTTTCTGCACGAGGCGCCCCTCCGGCCCGGTCTGGGCGGTGATGAGGGTCATACCGAGAATCTTCCTGGCGAAGTCGTAGGCCTCGTCGGGGGTCTTCGCGACCTTGACGCCGCCACCTTTTCCGCGGCCGCCGGCATGGATCTGGGCCTTGACGACGGCCCGTCCGCCGAGACGCTTCGCGATCTGTCGCGCTTCCTCGGGATTGTCCGTGACCTCTCCGCGAGGCACGGGAACGCCGTATCGCGCGAGGAGGGACTTGGCCTGGTATTCGTGGACTTTCATGGGGGAGGGAAAGTATCAGGTCTCAGGTCCGAACCGGCCGCTGAAAAACTCTAAGTCCCGAAGAGCTTCCTGATTCCGTGCCGGGTCGTGGCCGCGTACATCTCCGCGATGGCGGTGGTTAAGGGGATCGACTTCGGGCACGCGCGGACGCAGTTCTGTGCGTTGCCGCAGTCGTCGATGCCTCCTTCCGCCATCAAGGCCTCGAGCCGCTCGGCGGCGTTCATCGCTCCCGTGGGATGGGAGTTGAAAAGGCGGGCCTGCGCGATCGGAGCGGCGCCCATGAAGTTCGACCGTCCGTTGACCTGCGGACAGACGTCGAGACAATTCCCGCAGGTGATGCACTTCGAGTACTCGTACGCCTGCTGGCGTTCCGGCTCCGGCATTCGGGGCCCGGGCCCGAGATCGTAGGTTCCATCGATCGGAATCCATCCCTTGATGCGCTTCAACGACTCGAACATCACTCCGCGGTCCACCGACAGGTCTCGCTGCACCGGAAACTTCGCCATGGGCTCCAGGCGGATGGGCTGCTCGAGCGAGTCGATCAGCGCGGTGCACGCCATCCGGGACACCCCGTTGATTCGCATCGCGCAGGACCCGCAGACCTCCTCGAGACACGCGCGGTCGTACACGACGGGAGACGTGGGCTTCCCGGCGCGGGTCTTCGGGTCTTTGGCGACTTCCATGAGGACAGAAACGACGTTCTGCCGCGGTTGGTAGGGGATTTCGTATTCCTCCCAGTAGGGGGAGGACGTGGGCGTGTCCTGGCGTTTGATAGACAATGTGATCGTAGCGGGCATCATGATCTCCGGGCGCGAGGGGTTGGGCGTTGGGCGCCAGGCGGCGAACGGCGAAGAAGAGAACGTTGAAGCGCGCCGAGCATTCTCTCCTCTGAGTTTAAATCGGTTTGAATCCGGCTCACTTCAGTCGATGCGACAAACTGCTGATCCGCTGCGATCCGGAGCAGTGAGCGAAGCTCAGCGCAGGATCCGAGGGCAACCGGGACGAACCGCTGGAACTCGCGGCTCCCCCGAGGGTTGAACCCCTCCGCGATATTCGAGGTTATCGACACTGCAGATCGGCGCACCTGGCTTGAGAGCCCAAACATCTCCTGAGGCGGGAAAGTACCAGTGACCTTGTAAAACGATCCCGCGATCACGCGGCCTTTCTTCCAAACGTCGAGGTCCTGGAAGTCGCGGACCCGTTCGGGTCGCCCAGCGCCTCCCGCCTCCCGCAGAGCGCCCTCCCCCATCAATACTTCCTCGCCCGCGGCTTGATCAGCGACGTGTCCACGGGCGCATAGGTGATTTTCGGCCCGTCGACCGAGTGCTCCGCGATCGTGGTCTTCAGGAAGTTTGCGTCGTCGCGAGGCAGCGCGTTTTCTTCCGTCACACCCTTCGCGAGATCCTTCACCTTGAAATGCGCGCCGCGCGACTCGTCGCGCATCAGGGCGCCGCGGGTCATCACGCGCGCGATCACCAGCATGTTGCGGAGCTGGTTGATGAACGAGATCTCGCGATTCGCGAAGCCGGACCGGTCCGTGAGGCCGACGCTTTTCCAGCGCTCTTCGAGCTCCTGGAGCTTCGTCTCGGTTTCCTGGAGCTTGCGATTTTCCCGCACGACCGTAACGTTGTCCGTCATCCAGTCGCCCATCTCTTCCGCCAGCACGTGCGGATTTTCCAACCCCGAGGCGTTGGCGAGCCTCTTGAATTCGGCGTCCCACCGCTTCTTCGCCTCGAGAAACGCGCCCTCGGCAGCGGGAAGCTTCGACGAAGTCTCGCGGCCGTACCGAACCATCGCCGGGCCTCCGATCTTGCCGGCATAGAGGCAGGACACGAGAGAGTTGGCGCCCAGACGGTTCGCGCCGTGAATGGAAAAATCCACCTCTCCGGAGGCGTACAGCCCCGGGACGTTGGTCGCTTGATTCTTCGGCGAGGCCTCGTCCAGGCCGCCGGTCGTCTCGTTCTTCGCGAACTGCACCCACAGCCCGCCCATCGAGTAGTGCATCCCGGGAAACACCTTCATGGGCGTTTCCCGCGGATCGTCGCCGACGAACTTCTCGTAGATCTCGAGGATCCCGGCGAGCTTCGTGTCCAGCTCCTTGCGCGGGATGTGCGTTAAGTCGAGATAGACCTCGCGGCGCCCGCCGATGCCGTACCCCTGCAGACACACCTGAAAAATCTCGCGCGTGGCGATGTCGCGGGGGACGAGATTGCCGTAGGCCGGGTATTTTTCTTCCAGGAAATACCAGCGCTCCCCCTCGGGGATGGCTTTCGGCGCGCGCGTGTCGCCCTGAGTCCGCGGCACCCAGACCCGGCCCCCCTCTCCGCGGGCCGACTCCGACATGAGCCGCAGCTTGTCGGTTCCCGGAATCGAGGTGGGATGCACCTGGATGAACTCGCCGTTGGCGTAACGCGCGCCGTCCTGATAAGCCGCCGACGCGGCGGTGCCGGTATTGATGACCGAATTCGTCGAGCGGCCGAAAACGATCCCGGGACCGCCGGTCGCGAGCATCACGGCGGCGCCCGCGAAGGTCTCGATCTTCATCGAATACCAGTCGAGCGCCGTGATCCCGCGGCAGTTGCCGTCCGCGTCGCGCACGAGTCCCAGAAACTCCCAGGCCTCGAACTTGCGCACGAGCCCGGCGACTTCGAACCGGCGGACCTGCTCATCGAGCGCGTAGAGCAGCTGCTGTCCTGTCGTCGCGCCGGCGAAAGCGGTGCGGTGAAACTTCGTCCCCCCGAACCGGCGAAAGTCGAGGAGGCCCTCGGGCGTCCGGTTGAACATCACGCCCATCCGGTCGAGGAGATTGATGATCCCGGGCGCCGCTTCGCACATCGCCTTGACGGGAGGCTGGTCGGCGAGGAAGTCGCCCCCGTAAACGGTGTCGTCGAAATGGATGGCGGTCGAGTCGCCTTCGCCCTTGGTGTTCACCGCACCATTGATTCCGCCCTGCGCGCACACGGAGTGGCTGCGCTTGACCGGGACGATCGAGAAGAGGTCCACGCTCACGCCGAGCTCCGCCGCGCGAACCGCGGTCATCAGGCCGGCCAGCCCTCCCCCGACGACGATGATCCGTTCGTTTCCCATTCGGTTTTCTAGCAGGCTGCTGAAAAAGGGTGTGAGGCGGCGTTGCGAGCGCCGCGCGGCCGGATGCAAGGAGCCGCGACGAAGGCGATGCCGCTGCATCGGGGAGGAGCGGCGACGCCGCAGACGGCCCCGCGCCGCCGCAACCGCTTGCGGTGG
>JBBSGZ010000113.1:0-12256 GCA_038253555.1 Thermoanaerobaculia bacterium | reverse complement strand
GCTCCCGCAGCGGGAGGCTCCTCCTTCCCTTCGGTCAGGAGACTCCTCCCGCTGCGAGCTTAGCCACCATCCTGGCTGGAGCGCAGCTCTGCTCCCTCGCCCCGCGCTCGGGGAGAGGGTTGGGGTGAGGGGCGGGGTTCGACTGAAAGGCGGCGCCGATAATCCGACCTGGCTTTCGCCCGAGTGAGGGGGAGTCCTCCGTCGCCTTCGCTCGCTGTCGCTCCTGCATCGAGAATCTTCTCCTCCCTTTGCGAGCGTCTCCGGCCCTGAAGGGAAACGCGGCCTTGGGGTGAAGAGGAATCCATCGTGGGTGGGCTCACCTCGCTCCGTTGCGCTGCCATGGCGGGAGAAACGTCGACTTCCTCTCGCCAGGAGCTGAAACCTCCGGCATCGAGGAATACCGTCGAGTAACATCCGCCATCCTGAGAATCGAGACCGTCGCCCTCTGCGCGACCTATGCCGCCGCCGCCGCGGGTTCGTTGTGGCTGGCGCGGCGCTGCGCGGGGCAGGTCTCGCGGTTCGCGGGCCTTCTCCTCTTCCTCCTTCCGTTGGTCTTCACCGGCCGGGCCATGCTCTCGGGGGCGGTCTACGGTCCCGCGGACCTCTACCCGCCCTTCGTCCCCTGGCGAACCGCTCCGTCCGCCGTCGTGGCACCTCCCGCAAACCCGATCCTCTCCGACCTCGCGTTCGCGAACATCCCCTGGCGCGCGGCCGTGCGGGAGGCGGTCACGAACGGACGGTTTCCGTTCTGGAACCGCTTCGTCCTCGCGGGAAATCCGCTTCTGGCGACGGCCCAGGCCGGCGTGTTCCATCCGGCCACCTGGGCGGGAATCTTCCTGCCTGTGCCGCTCTCCTGGACGTTTTCCTGCACATTTACGCTTTTCCTGGGTCTGCTCGCCGGGTATCTCTATTTTCGCGACTGGAGTCTCTCGGCGGCGGCGGCGCTCACGGGCGCGGCGGCGTGGGGCTTCTCCACGTATCTCGTGTTCTGGAATGGCTGGAGCGTCGGACCCTCCACGGCCACTTTCCCGATTCTCCTCCTCGGGCTCAGGCGAATCGCCCGGCTGGGCGCCCACGGGGTGGCTCTCACGGTGACGGGGCTGCTGCTGGCCCTCTGGGGCGGGCACCCCGAAACTTTTTTTCATACGGCCGTTGCGGGAGGCGTGGTGTTCGCGGTGGATCTGATCGCGGCGGCCCGCCGCAAAAGGGGCGGGGAAGTTCGCGTCGCTCTCCTTCGCGGGAGCGGCGCCGCGGCCCTCTCGTTTCTTCTCGCCGCACCCCAGCTTTTTCCGCTGCTCGAAGCGATCCCTCATTCCGCCGAGTACCGCGGACGGCGGTCGCGCCTCGAGGCGGGAGTCGAGCGCCAGTCGGTCCCGGCCCCGGAAGCAGCGGGGCGGCTTCTGCCCGCGCTCCTGCCCTTCGCGCACGGGATTTATGGCAAAAGCCCGGTGCAGGAACGGGGCGACGGCTCCGGGATGCCCCTGGCGTATGCCGGCGCCGTCCTCTTCCCGCTGGCGGCCGTGGGAGCGGCTCGCCGGCGGGAAGGCCGCGCCTTGTTTCTCTGCTGCCTGGCGGCGGGCCTCATGCTCGGGGCGAGCGCTCCCGGGCTCATCGATCTTCTCGCGCGATTGCCCGGATTTTCCCTCGCCTTGAATTACCGGCTCGTCTTTCTGGCGGCGCTCGGGATCGGAGGGCTGGCGGCGCTCGGCGTCGACGGGCTGCGATCGGGTGCGTCGCGCCCCCTCGCCGCGAGCTCCGGGGTTGTTGTTCTGGTCCTTGTCGCCGCGCGCGTTGCGGCGGCGGGGGTACTGTCGGGGCGCGCTCTTCCCGACGCCTTCGTCCGCACGAACTTTCTTTTCGAGGTCGTTCCCGTTGCGGTGCTCGGCGCGGCCGCGCTCGTGTGGCCGCGCCGGGGGGCGCGTGTGGCGGCCGCCGCCGTCGTTCTGTTGATCGCCGAGCGCGGGCTGGAGATGGGCGCGACGTATCCAACGGTGCCCGCGCGCGCCCTCGATACTTCCGGGGCCATCGTCGACGGTCTTCGCGTCGACGGCGCGCGGGTCGGAGCGCTCGGCTCGGATTTACGTCCCAACGGAGCGGCCCTGCTCGGGCTCGAAGACGTTCGCGGTTACGAGTCCATCGTCCTCGACCGCTTCTCCGAGACGTTTCCGCTGTGGTGCGTCCCGCAGCCGGCTTCCTTCAATCGGCTCGACGATCTCGCCCGACCGTTTCTCTCGTTTCTCGGGGTGAGGTTCGTCATCGCCGCTTCGGACGCGCCCGTTCCGCCCGGCTGGAAGTTGCGCGCGCGCTCCGACGCCGCGTCGGTGTTCGAGAACCCGCACGCGCTGCCGCGCGCCTTCGCCCCGGAGCGTGTGATCACGCTGCCCGCGGAAGGATCGATCCTCGCCGCCATGGCATCGGCCACCGACTTCTCGGAAACCGCCTGGGTCCACGGCCCTCTCCGCTCCGAGCGTAATCCTCGAGCTCGGATTTCCGTTCGCGAGGCCGGCGCGGACGTGCTTCTCGAAACTGCGTCCGACGCGCCCTTTCTCGCCGCCACGTCCCTGACCGACTGGCCCGGCTGGCGCGCCCGGGAAGACGGACGCGCGTATCCGCTCGAGACCGTAAATCACGCTTTTGTCGGGATCCGCATTCCCGCCGGCGCGCATCGCGTGCGCCTGACCTACCGTCCGCCCTCGTTTCTGCCGGGAGTCGCCGCGTGCGCCGCGGGCGTCGTTGCCGCGCTCGGGGGCCCGCGCCTGCGACGCCGCCGGCGCTCTTCCGCATAGACTCCGCGGCCGTGTTCCTTCTCGTGGTCCGTCTTCTGGCGGTGTATTTCGGCACGGCCGCCCTGTGCCTCTTCCTGGCGGACCGTTACATCCTCCCGGTCCCGCGCCGGGCCGCCCTTCTTCTCGCCGCTGGCCCTTTTCTCTTCGTCGGCCGCGCCATGTTGACCGCGGGCGTGCACGGGCCGATCGACATTCCCTATCTCACCCCGCCCCTGGCCGTTCATGCCTCCGAGCAGGGCGTCGAAACCGCTGTTTCTCCGATCCTCGGCGACGTCGTGTACCAGGAAGTGCCCTGGCGGAAGGCCGTCCGGGACGCGGCGAAGAACGGCCGTCTCCCGCTCTGGAACCGGTTCGTGCTGACGGGCGAGCCGCTTCTCGCGGTCCAGCAGCCCGTGGTGCTGCATCCCGCCACCTGGATCGGCTTTCTGCTGCCGCTCGGACAGGCGTGGACCTTCGAGATGGGTCTCCGCTATTTTCTGGCGCTTCTCGCGGCCTGGCTTTTCTTCCGGGACCTCGGGTGCTCGGAGGTGCCCGCGCTCCTCGGGGCGGCTGCGTGGGCTTTCTGCGACTACATGGTTTTTTTCCTGGGCTATCCGCTGACGCCGGCGGCCGCGCCCCTCCCTCTGCTGTTTCTCGGCCTGCGGCGCCTGGCGCGATCCCCCGGCCGGACCGCCGTCGGGATTACGGTCGTTTCTCTCTTTCTGATCCTGACATCCGGGCACCCGGAATCCCTCCTGCACGCCGTCACGGGAGCGGGGATCTACTTCCTCTTCGAGCTGGCCGCGACGGATCGAGCGAGGCGCCGTCGCGGCGCGCTTCTGTCTCTTCTCGCGGGCGCTCTCACACTCGGCCTCTGCGCAGTTCTCCTCATTCCTCTCGCGGAGGCTCTGCCGCACACCCTCGAACATTTCTATCGGACCGGCTACTACGCTCACCTGAAGAAGTCCCTGCCGATCCGGGAAGCCCTGCACCACGCGCTGCCGGACGTGCAGCCGTATGCCTGGGGGTTCGCCGGCCGCGGAAAGGCGCCGCCGGGTCTGGTCGAGCCGAAGACCTACGCGGGCGCGGTTATCTGGCCGTTCGTCGTGGCGGGCCTGCTCTCCCGGCGCCGCGAGGCTTTGGCGCTCGCGACCGTCGGATTGCTCGGGGCGGCGGTCGGCGCGAGGGTTCCGGTCATCACCGATGCGATCTCGAAGCTGCCGCTCTTCGACATCGGGATCAACGAGCGGATGGTGTTTCTCGCCGCCTTCTCGACCGCGGGCCTGGCGGCGATCGGAGCGCAGCGCCTCCTCGAGCCGGGCCGGCGCCGGATCGCGATCTGGAGCGCCGCGGGAGCTCTCGCGGCGGTCTCCGCGTTGTATGTCCAGGGCGGCCCTCGATTTGCTTCACTCGGATTGCCGCCGGAATTCTTTCGGGTGCGCTTCCTCTATCAGGCGGTTCCGCTCGCCGCCCTGGGACTGATCTGGATCCTCTTTCCGCGAAGGCGCGCTCCGGCGGCCGTGGCCGCCTGTCTCGTTCTGCTCCTGGTCGAGCGGCGCCTCGAGGAGGGGGACATCTACCCGACGTATCGCGCCTCGGCGTTCTATCCCGAAGTCGCTCTGTTCCGCGCCATACCTCGAAACGTTCCCTGGCGCGCGTCCGCGGTCGGGAAGATCTTCGCGCCCAACATCGCGGCGCTCTACGAGCTCGAGGACGTCCGCGGGTACGAAGCGATGACCTTCAAGCCGCTCTACGACACGTTTCCTTTGTGGTGCGTTCACCAACCCATCTGGTTCAATCGAATCGACGATCCCACTCGCCCTTTCCTTTCCTTTCTGGGCGTTCGCTGGTTTCTCCTCCCAGAGGAGCGCGATCCGCCCGCCGGCTGGCCGGTTCTGGCGCACACCGGCGAGGGAATCCTCGTGGAGAACCCGGGCGCGTTGCCCCGGGCTTTCGCGCCCCGGCACCTCCGCTCCGAGCCGAACGACGAGCGCCGGCTCGCGATGCTGTCGTCCATTACGGATTTTCGCGACCAGGGGATCCTGTCGGAGGGAAGTTCCGCGGGGGAGGGCTGGAGAGAGAACGGGCGCGCCGCCGTTTCGATTACGGCGTATGGCGCCGAGCGTCTCCGCCTGGCCGTCGACGCGCAAGCCCCCGCCGTGATCGCGACCTCCATGACGGACTGGCCTGGCTGGAAGCTGCGCGTGGACGGCCGGGCCGTCCAGACCCTGACCTTCAATCACGCCTTCGTCGGCTTTGCGGTGCCGGCCGGCCGGCACGAGGCGGAGCTCGCTTACCGGCCCGACAGCGTACTCGCCGGCGGTGCGATCAGTCTGGCGGCTCTGGCGGTGTGTCTGGCCCTCCTCCGCTTCCCGCGGAATCGCGCCGTTCTTCCCGGGGCGTGACCGACCCGAGGACGAACAGGGGACAGAGCACCATGAAGATGCGGCCCGCCGACCATTGGATCCAGAGCCCCGGGTCCGGTCCGTGGAGATACGTGAAGAGAAAGAACGCGGACAGGACGGCCGCCACCACCACAGGGTAGAGCGAGCCCCGGGACCTCGATCGGGCCGCGAGCCAGGCGACGCCGGGCACGAGCCACGGCACCGCCGCGCCCGCGGTCCACAGGGATTTCCCGATCGCGGCGAGCACGAAAGGAAGCCGCTCGAAGTGCACGTCCAGGGTCCTGCCGTAGCCTTCGTACCCGTGAAAGAGAAAGGTCGCGCGGCCGAACGCGAACCAGGCGCCGAGCGACAGCGCGGCGGGAGCGAAAAGAAGAAGCGGCGCCGAGGGCCACGAGAGGCGCCCCCGCGCGCTCCAGAGAAACAGCGCTCCCGCCGCGAGAACGAAAGGAAGACCTTCGACCTTGGCGGCCGCCGCGCCGGCGAAGAGAAGGCCGGCCGCGAGCTGCCCGGCGCGGCTCTCCCCATCAGGTCCCAGAAGCAGCGCAACCGCCAGCGTCTCGAAGAGGAGGAGCGCCATGTCGGCGTTCCCGGCGATCTCGAGCCTGTGCGAGAGGAACCCGAGAGTCGCGGCAATCGCGGCGGCCGCGGCGACCGCCTCCAACCTGCCGATCGAGCGTCGCAGGATCCCGGGGAGCGCGGCGACGCACGCGAGAAGGAGAAGCGGGGACGTGGCGGCGGCGGCCATCCACGGGAACCTGCCCGACGCGACCGTCGCGAAGGCGTACAGGTTCGTCACGAGCGGCGGGTACGACGTGTGGAGGTACCGCAGGAACGGCTCGCCCAGAAAAATGTCATCGATTCGGCGCGCGGCGGCAAACGCCTGCGCTTTCGGTCCCCAGAAGAGGAGGAGGTCCGCGGACGTCGCCGCGGCCCCGAGCGCGGCGACAAACGCGGCGAGGAGCGCGGCGCTGCAGACGAGGACTCCCGCCCGGTGCCACATCCATTCGGGCTCGCGCACTCTCTCGCCGGGAGGTGGGAGGCCCGGGCCTCTTCGCGGGAGCGCGAACCGCAGGGCAAAACTCTGCGCCGCCGCCAGAAGCAGGAGCGGAAGAAGGTGCCAGGAGATGCCGACGAAAGACAGGAGCGTCATAGTCCACGAGAGCACGACGGCTCCGGCCGCGCCGGCCAGAACGGTCCGGCAGGCGGGGCCGAAACGCCGGAACTCGGAGTGCAGGAGCAGCGGAGCGCCCGATACCGGAAGAGCGGCCGCGCTCGCCAGCCAGATGAAGGCAGCCGGGCTCACGGCCGACGCCGCTTCCAGACCGACCCTCCGGCGCCGCGAAAGAGGAGGGTGCCCGGCGGGCGGAGGGGGGCAGGCCCGAGCACGAGGATGTAGTCCGCCTGCGCCTCGTATTCCGGCTCGAAAAGGCCCCACTCGGCTCCGGGCAGAACCCGCCGTCCCGGAAGAAGAGCCACGGCGGCCCCGTGCAGTGAGCTCTCGCGGCCGGCGTCGCGCGGCTCGGTCAGCATGACGGCGGTCGCGCCGGCGGGAACGGACATCGCCGCGAGCGACAGGAAACGGAAGGCGGGGCCCGCGGTCGTGCGCGACTCCGTCCGATCGAAGGGGGTGGCGAGTCGAAAGATTCCCCGGGGGGCGGGCAGACGCGCGTACGACCACGCGACGAGGACCGCCGCTCCGAGAAGAAGGACGGCGCTTTCGAGCCGGAGGCGCGAAAGGATCATGCCGAAGGCGGACCTGCGGCGGCCAGGCGGCGGAGGGTGTCCAGGTTCTTCCGATCGAAGTCGAGCGCCTCGTCTTTAGGCGTCTCGAGGAACTTCGGCACGGAGTGAAGCCGCGGGTCTGAGAGGAGATTACGAAAACCCGCATCGCCGATCGTTCCCCGTCCGATGTGCTCGTGGCGGTCGACTCGGGAACCCCGTGGCCGCTTCGAGTCGTTGACGTGAATCGCGTGCAGGCGATCGAGCCCCACGGCGCCGGCGAACGCGCCGACTGTCTCCTCCCAGCCGCGCCGGGTCACGAGGTCGTACCCGGCGGCATGGACGTGACACGTGTCGAAGCAGACGGCGACACGGCGAGGCCGCCGCAGCGCTCCGAGGATGTCGCGCAGATGCGCGAAGCTGTGACCGACGGCGTTGCCCTGCCCCGCGGCCGTCTCGAGCAGGACGCGGACGCGGACCCCGGCCGTGCGCTCGAGGGCTTCATCGAGCCCCGTCGCGATCCTGGCGACGCCCGCGGATTCTCCCTCGCCGCCGTGCGAGCCGGGGTGCAGGACGAGGGAGGGGATGCCGAGGCGGCCGCAGCGCGCGATCTCGTCCGCCAGGGCCGCCGCCGACTGCGCGCGCAGCGCCGCGGCGGGGGAGCCCAGGTTGATGAGATACGACGCGTGCGCGACGACGTGCGAGAAGGACGCGGCGCGCGCCGTGCGGCGAAACTCCCGCGCCTCCGCGTCGGGAATCTCCTTTCCGATCCAGCGGCTGTTGTTCTTGACGAAGATCTGCAGCACCCGGCAGCCCGTGGAGATTCCGCGCTCGACGGCGCGCGGCGTCCCTCCCGCGATCGAATGGTGCGCGCCGATGAGAAGCGCGTCGGCCGCCGGCCTCGGGGCCTCTGCCCGGATCAGGAAGGCTTCTCGGCGTCCGCGATCTTCTCCAGCAGCTCCTGCCCGATCCGCCGGGAGACGAAGATCTGTTTGAGGTAGTTCAACGACGTCAGGGCGAAGGGAACACCCGCCGCGGAGAACGGCGCGCCCATCGCCGCGAGCGCGAGATGCCGCGCCTTCTCGCCGCGCGTGAACTCCGGGTTTCTCCAGTCGAGCACGCTGCCGTAATACCGGAACACCATCTGGTACACGTCCGACAGCAGGACTCGGAATCCCATCTCGCTTCCCCAGACGAAGCACTCCCCGGAGCGGATCCGGGCGAGGAACTCGCGCGGAGTCTCCGCCTCGGCCACCGTATAGACCTTCGCCAGCGGAGCGAGGGTGTGCGCGTCCGAGCCCGCCACGAGCGACACGGCTCCGCGCTTCTCGCGAACCACCGCCATCAGGTCCTCGATCAGCCGGTTGTGCTGCGAGGCCATTGCGCCGTTCTTCACCTCGAAGACGTCGAACATCCGGAGCATTTCTTCGAAGTACTGACGGGGGGAATTTCGCATCCGGTAGTTCTGGAACATGTGGTTCGCCGAAGCGAGGATTCCCTCCTGCTTCAGCCACGCGTGAAGATCGTAGATGTTTTCCCGCAGCCGCTGGATCTCCCGATGCTGGCCTTCGTCGATGTCGAAGACGTTGACGTGGATCCGCTGCCGGGTCTCGGGAAACCAGGTCTCGACCTCTTCGGAGATGAAGAAATCGTCGAGGTCCGGGTTCTTGTTGAGAAGGTACAGGCACCCGTCGATCGAGTCATGGTCCGTCAGGGTGACGAAGTCCATGCCCCGCTCCTTGGCGACCCGGTACACCTCTTCCGGACGGTTGTAGGAGTCTCGCGTGTTCGCGATTCGGAAGTACTTGAAGGTCGAGTAGACGGAGTGGCAGTGGAGGTCTGCCTTCTTGAACCGGACATCCGAGAACCACGCAGGGATCTCGGCGTCGCCCGGCGCTGGATTGTCCATCCACGCTAGGGTTGCAAATCGTGAGCCCGAAGGGAAGCGTTTTGAGCTCCCCGGGCGGGCCGGGGTGCCTGGTCCGCGGGGCGCGCCCTGACTGCCCCGTAATCCAGAACGCGCAGAGAGCGGCTGAAAACTCCTTCCGTGCTACGTTTTCTCGATGCGCCGGGTCCTTTTTCGCATTCTCTACGTATTTCTCCTCGTCGCGATCTTTCTCGGCGGGGCCTGGGCCGCCTTCGAGAGCTCCATCGTCGGGCGTTCCATCACGGTTCCCGAGCTCGTGGGAAAGTCGCTTCCGGAGGCCATCCGGGTCGCACACGACGCCGGCCTGCAAGTCGATGAGCAGGCCGGGCGCGCCCGCAACGACGAAAAAACCCCGCGGAACCTGGTGCTGATCCAGTCACCGGAGAGCGGTTCGCTCGCCAAGCCGTCCCAGCTGGTCCGGGTCGTGCTGTCCCTCGGGCCGAGCGAACTGCGGGTCCCTGACCTGTCCGGCCTGCCTCCCCGGGCAGCGGCCCTTCGACTCGCGCAGGAGACCCTTCAGCTGGGCGCTCTCTCCTGGTACCGGGACGCGAATGCCCGCATCGGGATCGTTGCCCAGGACCCGGAGCCGGAATTTCCCGTCGCGAAAAACGCCTCGGTCACCGTTCTGACCAACCGCGGCCTCCCGGAAAAGCGGTACGTGATGCCCGACCTGGTCGGAAAGGACGCCGAAATGATGCGATCGAGGCTCGAAGCGTACGGTTTCCGGGTCGGAAGCGCGCGGTTCGAATCCTACGAAGGCGTCCCGCCCAACACGATCCTGAAGCAGTTTCCGCCGGCGGGATCCCCGCTCTCCTCGAAGGAAGTCGTGTCGGTTACGGTCTCCCGAGCGTCCGAGGCCGGTCTTCCGCCGGTGCCGCAATGAAGGTCCGGATCGCCCCTTCGCTTCTGGCGGCGGATTTCGCGCGTCTCGCGGACGCCCTGGCGATCGCGGAAGACGGGGGAGCGGACCTCGTCCACGTGGACGTCATGGACGGGCACTTCGTCCCGAACCTCACCCTCGGCCCCCCCGTCGTCGCGGCCTTGAAGCGAGCCACCCGGCTACCTCTCGACGTGCACCTGATGATCGAAAATCCCGAGGACACACTGTTCCGTTATCTGGACGCGGGCGCCGACTGGATTTCGGTCCACGTCGAGGCGACCCGGCACCTGCAAAGGTGCCTCGATGTGATCCGGAGAGGCGGCGCCCGGGCCGGTGTCGTGATGAATCCGGCGACTCCGGTCGCCGCTCTCTCCGAATCCTGGGGCGACCTCGATTACGCGGTCGTCATGTCCGTCAACCCGGGACGGGGAGGGCAAACGTTCCTGCCGCACTCGATCGAGAAGGTGCGGAGTCTCCGCCAGGCGATTCTGGAATCCCGCAGCGGCGTCTCGATCGAGGTGGACGGGGGAGTGGACGTGACGAATGCCGCCGACCTCTCGAATGCGGGCGCTGAAATTCTGGTCGCGGGCACATCGGTTTACGGTCAGGAGGACCCGAGAGCCGCCATCGAGAAACTCCGGGCGGCCGCCCGGGGAGGAGTGAGAGTTTGAACATACGCCCGAGACTCGCCACGATCCTGGCCACCCTGCTGATCGCGGCGGGCTGCGCTTCGACGGGGAGCAAGAAGCCCGACAAAATCACGACGGAGCTGCTGTCGACGCCGAAAGAGGCGCTTTTCGAGAAGGGCAAAGCCCTGATCGAAAAGAAGAAGTACGACGCGGGCCGGAAATACCTGAGCTTCGTGTTCGAAACCTACCCGAACGACCCTCTCGGGCGGCAGGCCCTTCTGATGGTTGCCGATTCGTTTTTCCGACAGGGGGGATCGACGGGCTATACGGAGGCGCGTTTTCGGTACCGCGACTTCCTGAACCGCTACCCCGGAGCGAGCGAGCGCGACTACGCGCGGTACCAGTTTGCCGTCTGCTACGACCGCGAGCACGAGAAGCCGGATCGGGACCAGACGTCCACCCGGGAGGCGATCGAACAGTACCGGGCGCTCCTGCGGGAGTTTCCCAACACCGGCCACTCCGCGGCGGCGAATGCCCGAATCCACGCTTTAGTCGACCTGCTCGCGGAGCACGAGTTCGCGGTGGGCTACTTCTACATGCGCAAGGGGGCCCCGGGGGCGGCGCTCGCCCGGTTCGCCTCACTCGAAGAACGGTTTCCGGAGTACGGCCGCCGGGACAAGCTCTTCTTCTACGAAGGGGAAGTTCTGGGGCGGCTTGGCCGGCAGGACGAGGCGAAGCGCTATTACGCCCGTCTGCTCGAGGAGTTCCCCGCCAGCGAATTCGTCAGAAAAGCGCGCGGAAAAGGGGGAAAACCGGCGACGCCGGCCACCGCGTCCGTTGACACGGGGCGGAAGAGCGAGTAATTTACGGTACAATCCCTGTTTGACCGTAAATTTTTAGGAGCCGCCATGCGCCTCCCCTCGCGTTCGTACGTCCTGCTGTCCCTCGCCATGATCTGGTCGACGTCGGGGTTTGCTCAGACGGCCAGGCCCGCACCGCTCGGCGGAGCGAACCTCGGGCCGGAGACGCAGAGCGCGACGCCCGTCGTCACGAGGGTGGAGCGGCCGCGGCACATTCCCTTGACCACGGAGTCGGCCCCGCAGCCGATCGGATACGAAGGCGACGTCTATTGCTTCGGCTACATCGGGGCGCCCGGTGAGCACTTTCCTCTGCACGTTCACGGCGCGGAGAATCTGTTCGAGCAGACCGACTACATCACCGATGACCTGCTCTACGTCGACGGCGGCTACGACGCCGGGTTGAAGGCGGGCGATCAGTACTGGATCGTGACACCCGAGCAGGACGTCACTCACCCGGTGACCGAGAGGTCGATGGGCCGCTTCTATCAGTACCGGGGCCGCGCGGTGGTTTCGAGCGTCGATGCTCGGACGGCCATCGTTCGTGTCACGAGTGCGTGCACCGACATCCCGATGTTCTCCTCGCTCAAGAAGTTCGAGCCGATCCCGATTCCGCTGGCGCGCAGGTCCCCGATGGCGAAATCGGGGGATCTCCCGTCCGGGAAAGCAAAGGGGCGAATCGTGTTCAGCCGCGACGGCGTCGTCGCTCTCGGCGCGGACCAGATGGTCATCATCGACCTCGGGGCCGCCGATGGGGTGCAACCGGGCGACTTCGTGACTCTGTTTCGCTACTCTTCCGGCCGCGAGTATGGGATCAAAGCGATGGGCACCTACTGGGTCACGCTCCCTCCGCCCATCGGAGTGTCCATTCCGCGGACATATCTCGGCGAGGGCGCCGTCTTGAACGTAGGCGACCGCTGGTCCGTGGTTCGGCTGACCGATTCGAACCGGATGCTCCAGATAGGGGACGAAGTCGAGGTCAAGTAAACCGTCGCCGTGGCTCCCTGCGGGGCCGGCGGGCGCCAGCGGGCGCACGCCCCCCCCGGGGGGGCGCCCGAGGGGGCGGCCGGCCCG